>JAEUIR010000043.1 GCA_016795025.1 Phycisphaerales bacterium | reverse complement strand
TACGAGAACGACACGCCGTTCGCGCCGCACTACCTCGATCTGCAGGATCCGGAGGTGCGGGCGGCGTTTCGGCGGATCTGGCCGATCGGCAAGATGCCGGTGCTATTCAAAACGGCGCAGCTAGGCAGCGCGTCATTACGCTGAAATGCCCGTGATCTCCACGCGCAACACAGGCTGGCGATGCCCGAATTTTCGCTTGTAGCCCTTACGGCGGCGGAATTTCACGCCGACTGCTTTCGGCATGCGCGTCTCAGTCACGAGTTTTGCCGTCACCGTAGCGCCCGGCACCAAGGGCGCGCCGAAACGGCTGTTTGCGCCGTCTCCGATCATCAGCACTTTGTCAAAGACAAAATCGGTTGGTGTTGCGTCGTCCGTGCCGCGCGTCTCGATGAGGACGTGATCGCCCTGGCCGACCTTATACTGTTTCCCGCCGTCTTCAAAAATCGCGTACACGAACAACTCCTTTCAAACCGCGGGTCTATCCGCCCGCCGACAGAATCCGGTAACATACCAAACCCGCGCCAAACTCGCAACCGGGCTTGGCGCGCCGAATTTGGGCCGAACGCAACCGACCGACCGACCACGCCAGCCGCTTGTCGCGGACTGAGCCTCGCCGCATCGGCCGGCCGAAACGCAAACGCAGGAAGTGAATCGGAATGCTGCATCACAACGTGCCGAACGGGGACATCGACCCGATCGAATCGCGAGAGTGGATCGAGTCGCTCGACGCCGTCAGTGAGGATTCCGGTCCGAATCGAGTCGGATTCCTCCTCCAGAACCTGCACAATTGGGCTGAGCGGCGCGGATTACCGGTGCCCCGCTCACTCAACACGCCCTACGTCAACACGATTCCTCGCATGCAGCAACCGGCTTATCCCGGTGACCGCGCCATCGAACGGCGCATCAAGAGCTACGTCCGCTGGAACGCGATGGCGATGGTCGTGCGGGCAAACACCGCGTATGACGGTATCGGCGGGCACATTTCGACGTTTGCGTCATCCGCGACGCTTCTCGAAGTGGCGTTTAACCACTTCCTGCGCGTGAAGACGTCCGAATCGCCGGGTGATCAGGTTTATTTTCAAGGGCACGGCTCGCCGGGCATTTATGCGCGGGCCTATCTGCAAGGTCGACTGACCGAGCAGCACCTGATGAATTTCCGCCGCGAACTGGCGGCGGGCGGTGGACTGTCGTCCTATCCGCATCCCTGGTTAATGCCCGATTTCTGGGAGTTTCCGACTGTCTCGATGGGACTCGCGCCGATCATGTCCATCTATCAGGCGCGCTTCAATCGCTACTTGCAGGATCGCGGTCTGGCCGACACCAGCGGCTCGCGCGTCTGGGCGTATCTCGGCGACGGCGAGATGGACGAACCAGAGAGCCTCGGTGCGATCACGCTCGCCGCGCGGGAGCAACTCGACAATCTCACCTGGGTGGTGAATTGTAATCTGCAACGGCTCGACGGCCCGGTGCGCGGCAACGGCAGCATCATTCAGGAACTCGAAGCGGCGTTTCGCGGCGCGGGATGGAATGTCATCAAGGTGCTGTGGGGCAACGATTGGGATCCGCTATTCGACGCGAACACCGACGGCGCGATGATTGACATCATGCGAGACGTCGTGGACGGTCAATGGCAGCGCTATTCGGTGGAGGACGGCGAATACGTGCGGCAGAACTTTTTCGGCAAAAACCAGCAAGCGCTGCAACTCGTCAGCCGTCTATCCGGCGACCAAATCAAATCGCTGCGACTGGGCGGCCACGATCCGGAAAAAGTTTACGCCGCGTATCACGCCGCCGTGCATCACGTCGGGCAGCCCACGGTGATCCTCGCCCGCACAATCAAGGGCTATGGCCTCGGTGAGGCGGGCGAAGGCCGCAACATCACGCATCAGCAGAAGAAGCTGAACGAGCAGGAAATGAAGGCGTTTCGAGATCGCTTTGACATCCCGGTCAGCGATCGCGACCTCAAGAAAGCGCCGTTCTGCCGCTTTGAGCAGGGCTCGCCCGAATTCGAGTATCTCATGGAGCGACGCCGCGCACTGGGTGGCTCGATGCCTGCGCGCAAGGTATTCGCGCAGCCGCTCAATCCGCCGGCGCGCGACATGTTCGCGGAATTCGAGCAGGGGAGCGACACCAAAGGCGCTTCGACCACAATGGCGTTTGTGCGAATTCTGCTGCGCATGCTGCGCGACAAGGAATTCGGCAAGCTGATCGTGCCGATTGTGCCCGACGAAGCCCGGACGTTCGGCATGGAAGCGCTCTTCCGCACGTATGGCATTTATGCGCACGGCGGACAACTCTACGAGCCGGTCGACGCGCACCTGCTCATGAAATATGAGGAGCGAAAGAACGGCCAGATTCTCGAAGAAGGCATCACAGAAGCGGGATCGATGTCATCGTTCGTCGCGGCCGGCACGGCTTATTCGAGCCACGCGATCAACACCATCCCGTTTTTCATCTTCTATTCGATGTTCGGGTTCCAGCGCATCGGCGATCTGGTGTGGGCCGCCGGCGACGCACGCTGTCGCGGCTTTATGCTCGGCGCCACCGCTGGCCGCACGACACTGAACGGCGAAGGCTTGCAGCACCAGGACGGCAACAGCCACATTCTGTCGAGCACTGTGCCGAATCTTCTGACGTATGACCCGGCCTATGCGTACGAACTCGCGACGATCATTCGCGACGGCATCAAGCGCATGTACCACGATGGCGAATCGATCTTGTATTACATCACGCTGTACAACGAGCAATATGAGCAGGCCGCGATGCCCGCAGGCTGCGAAGAAGGCATTTTGCGCGGCATCTACCGCTTCAAGCCGCACGCCGCGCCGGGCAGGATGCCGCGCGTCCATGTATTCGGCAGCGGCCCGATGCTCCGCCACGCGGTCACCGCACAACAAGTGCTCACCGACAAATTCGGAGTCGCGGCCGATGTCTGGAGCGTCACCAGCTATAACGAGCTTTATAAGGATTGCCTGCGAACGGAGCGATTGAACCGCTTGCAAACCGACCAGCCGGAGCGCAAGCCCTATGTCGCCCAGGCTCTCGGCACCGACGCTTGGCCGATCGTGGCGACGAGCGATTACATCGCGGCGACCGCTCAGCGCATCGCCCCGTGGCTGCCAGGGCCGTTGACGGCGCTCGGCACGGACGGTTTCGGCCGGAGCGAGACGCGCGAGGCGCTGCGCCGTTTCTTCCAGATCGACGCGGAGCACGTGGCGTACGCGGCGCTTTACGAACTGGCCAAACGCGGACAATTCGAGCGCGGCAAGCTAGCCAGTGCGGCGCAGGAACTCGGCATCGATCGCAGTGTGGATGACCCCACGCTTCGCTGAACGTGCGGGGCGTTGAAACGCGCGACTCTTGCCGTGATTGCCTTCAACCTGCCGATGCGCCGACGGATTGGCGATGAAATCACATTTCATTAAGGAAACGCCGCGGCGTCGGCAATCGCGCTGGCGCTGCGGTTCAATCGGCCGACAAAGCTGCGGCGGAATATTCTGAAAAAAATCGACTTCACACGCTGATTTAATGTAACAAACGCTTCGAATCAGCGCTTGTATGAATAGTGTGCACCTCCGCACGCAGCCTGGCGAGTCATGCTCTTCAGGCGTTGGCCCGGGGTTCGCATCGGTCGGCAGCTCGTCACGCAACGAAGCAGCCGACCGATGTACCGGTTTGGCACATTTGCAGTTCGTTTCGCCGCCCAACCGAGCACCCCGGCCAATCAATTTGAATCTCCCCACACTCTGCCCCTGCACGGGGGGCTGTGCCGAACGCGAACCCAGGCACATACCCTTCCCCTTGTAGGGGCACTTTGATGGAATGGTTGCTGAAAGCGCTTGCGGCGCGATGCCCGCGATGAGGCGGCCAATCATCCCCACGTCAGGCGGTGAGCCACGCCGCCAGAAGATCGGCCGCGGCGCGAGCGTCATCGCGATGAATCGCTTCGCAGGTCGTGTGAATGTAGCGCGTCGGCACGCTCAACGTGATGGCTTTTGTGCCACCGCGAGCCCGTTGGAGGGCCCCGGCGTCGGTGCCGCCGCGCGGCAATACTTCGAGTTGATGGGGGATTTTCTTTTGCCTGGCTACGGCGACGAACTCTTCAAATAAACCGCGATGACTGATGCTCGCGCCGTCCATCACCTTGATTCCGACGCCCGCGCCGAACATCGTCACCGCGTCGTCCTTGGTGATTCCCGGCGTGTCGCAACACAGCGTCGTGTCGATCGCAATGCCGTAATCCGCATCGACCGTGAAAGCCGCGGTCGTCGCGCCGCGCAGCCCGACTTCCTCCTGCACGCACGCGACGAAGTAGATATCGTATTTCGAACGGGCGCCGACCTTTCGCAACGCCTGAATCGCAACCCACAGCGCGACGCGGTTGTCCATCGATTTGCCGCAGATGGCCTCGCCCATTTGAACGGTGTCCTGCATCAGCGTGATCGGATCGCCGACTTCGACCAGCTTCGCGACTTCCGCACGCGGCAGGAACAGATCAACGTAGATATCCTTGATTTCGGGCGTCTTTTTCTTGTCTTCCTCAGTGGCCAGGTGAATCGGCCGGCCGACCGCGTTCATGACGCCGATCAGATCGCGCTTACCCTGCACGAGCACGCGCCGTGCGAAGAGATTGCGCGTGTCGAATCCGCCGGCGTTTTGAACGCGCAAGCGGCCTTCGTCGTCGATGTAGCGCACATAAAAACCGATCTCGTCCATGTGGCACGCCAACATGACGCGCGGCGCGCGCTGACCCTTTTGACCCCGAGGCGCGCCGGCCGCCCGCTTTACGCAGATCAGGTTGCCCATGGCATCGGTTTGCGTTTCGTTCCACATACCGTCGGTCTCTTCCAGCACGATGTCGCGAATACGCTCCTCGCGTCCGGAAACTCCGGCTGACTCCGTGAGTCGGACCAGAAGCTCAAATTCGCCAAAACCGTTTTTGCTCGCGACGCTTTTGCGTGCCATGTGCCGTGTCACCTTTGAATGAAATCATGTTTTCGCCATGAGCCGAGCGGCGCTGGCGGTCGGTAGTGTAGCGCGCCTCTGCCGGCTTGGCGCGGCCGTGGGTAGCAAGAATTAAACGGCCGCAACTGCGGAAGCTCCTCTTCAAACCCACGCTGCCGAGCGATGGCGCACATTTATTACGGCTTTTCCGGCGTTGCGTGGGAATCATTCGCCCTGCCCGATCGTCTAAACTCGCGTAGAATTTCGCATTGCGGTGGGCGGCTGAATTTCGCCGCCCGGGCATTCGGAGAATTCGTCCATGAGCGCATTTTTCAACCGTTATCGCCGGCTGACAATCGTGGTGTTCGCCGCGATGTGCGTATCGACCGCGGGCATCGCTCAATACGACCAGCCTGTGCAGGGGTCGGACCCGATCCAATGGATGCTCGACTGGGAGCAAGCCGTCATGACAGCCCAGAAGCAACATCGCCCGCTGATGGGTTATGTGCTGCGCTCCAGTTCGAACCGCGATGAAGACCTTGAGCGCGCCCAAAAACGCGTGTTCAACGATCCGCGCGTGCAGCAACTTGCCAAGCGCTACGTGCCCGTGAAGATGTCGATGAGTCAGCAGCGCGACGTGCTGAAAAAATGGGGGCTGCCGGCGGACGCGAATTTGTACATCGTATTCGCCACACCCACCGGCGAAAAGCTGGATGATCTCGCGCCATCCGGGCTGACGAACGTGGACAGCACGATTCAGAAAATGTCGCGGTGCTATCAGATCTATCGCAAGCAGATCTACGAAAAGGAACTCAAGGACAAACTCGAGAGCGAATCAACTTCAGCCGGCGAATTGATGAAGGCGCTTTCGATGGTGCAGCAGATGAACCTGGTCGAAGCCGACGCATCCGTCGTCAAGGTTGTGGAACGCAAGGGAATCGACAAAAAGGCTGCAAACGAAGCATACGAAACGCTTGCGCGGCTTTCGACAAAGATCAGCGTAACCAAGCTCATCGAGCTGACCCGTGAAAAGGATGCCGCCGCGATCAAAGCGCTCGGTCAGTGCAACCCCGGCGCGGCCGAGTATCTCGCGCCGTCGCTCACCAGCGACGATCAGGAAGAAAAAGTCGCGGCTTATCTGGCCGTTGTGAAGATCTGCAAGGTCAAGGACGCCAAGCCGGAAAAGTTCTTCAGCGGAAAGAACGCGCGCATCATCGAAGAGGAAATCCAGCGCGTGAAGAAGCTGGCCGAAAAGGCAGCGGCGCGCTGGAAGGAGCAGAACGATGACGCCCGTTGATCTCCGCAGCGACACGGTCACACGCCCGACACCGGGGATGCGCCAGGCCATCGCTGCGGCCGAAGTCGGTGACGACGTGCTCGGCGATGACCCGACGGTGATTCGGCTTCAGGAGCGGGCCGCGGAGTTGCTCGGCAAACCGGCGGCGCTCTACGTCCCTTCGGGCACGATGGCCAATCAGGTTGCGATTCGCTCCGTTTGCGAGCACGGCGATGAACTGATCATCGACGAGACCACGCATGCGTATCACTATGAAACCGGCGCGCCGGCGGCGCTATCCGGTGTTAGCGTGCGCATCATCAGATCGCCGCGTGGCATTTTCACTGCAAGCGACGTAGACGCCTGCGTGCGCCCGCGATCCGCGCATTTCGCGAATTCGCGCCTGGTGATCGTCGAGAACACCAACAATCGCGGCGGCGGCGCGGTGTGGAGCGTGGATCAGGTTGCGGCTGTTCGGCGCGCGGCCGACGGGCATGACCTGCACCTTCACCTCGACGGCGCGCGGCTGATGAACGCCTGCACCGCGCGGAACGTGAAGCCCGCCGCTTACACGCAGCACGTGCATAGCGTATCGATGTGCTTTTCGAAGGGCCTCGGCGCGCCAGTCGGCTCGATCGTCGCCGGCGAGCGGGCGTTTATCGAGCGCGCACACCGCTTTCGAAAGATGTTCGGCGGGGCCATGCGCCAGAGCGGCCTGCTGGCAGCCGCAGCGCTGTATGCGCTGGATCATCACGTCGATCGGTTGCGCGAAGATCACGACAACGCGCGGCATTTCGCCGAAGCGATCTCCGAGTTGCCGGGCATCATTCTGAATCCTGCCGATGTCGAATCCAATATTTGCATTTTCCGCATCGATCCCGCATTGGGAACAGCCGACGAATTCACTCAGCGGCTACGTGAGCGGGGCGTGTGGATGTTCTCAACAGGCGCCGATCGAGCTCGAGCGGTCACGCATCTTGACGTTTCACGGCAGCAAATCGATCAGGCGATTCGCGTTTTTCGTGATGTGTGCAACACCTCGATTCGCGCGGCTGCCGCCGCTTCGTAAACCACTTTCCCCTGAAACGCGCGCCGGTGCGTTGCCGGCGGTCACATGAAGCAGTGCGCGCAAATGGAATTCGCCGCGCGGTTACAATAATGATTCGCCGCTCATCGCGGCCGCACAATTGAGGAGCATTTGGTGCCGAGCACGCTGGTTCTGTTTATCACCGCCATTCTGTGCCTCGAAGCGCCACCGACCGTGCGCGGCGTTCCCGAGCCGAATTTCGAAAAGCCGGTCGACTACGCAGCCTGGGCCAGAACCGTCATTCAACGCGACGCAAAAGACACGGATGATGCGTCCGGCGATTACGACGCCATCATTCGCTCGATCGAAAAGCCGGCGGACAAGAATTGGATCAAGGCTTTCGGCTTCAAGGGCCCGACCACCGACTATGAACTCGGCATCAGCGAGCGGATTGAGCTATGGAGCCCTGAAAAACACGCGGAATGGGAAGCCGCGCACCAACGCACACGCGCGGCGCGCGAGGCCTTTTATGCCGCCGCTTCCAAGCCGTATTGGGCGTTATCACTCACGCGCGGCCACACCGCCGCCGAAGATTGCGAGCCGACGTTGCTTGATATCGATCCACTCATTTCACAACCGGAGATGGTTCTCGCGCGCGGCGCCATTGACGCGGCTTGGCGCTCTGACGACGGCAAATTGAATATCGAAGATTTCATGAAAATGGTGCGCGCCAACCTGGGCTTGGCACGGCAACTCGAGCGCGATCCATTCGTCTCACCTGGTCAGCAGACCCTCGGGCTGCGGGCGCTGACGTACTACTCCGTACTGAGCACACTTCGAATGGGCGTGCTTGATCCCGCCGGACGTGAACGCCTCCGCGACGAGTTGGCCAAAGCCGATGCGCCTCTGCCTTCCTTCGAAGTACTGCTGGCCGCCGAGTTGGCCGCGATCAATGACGCGCTCCAGTCCGCGGCAAACAAGGAAAGCAAACTACCCTGCGCGCCGCGGGCGAAGGCGCTCGCACAGAGCGCTCGCGCCGGAAAAGTCGACGCGGCAAAGATTGCGAGAGCCGCTGCCAAATTCTTCGACGACTGCTCCAAACGCTCTTCGCGCCCCTACGATCCGGGATGCGCACCCGAGATCGAGCAAATGCGCCAGGAGATCAAGAAGTCCGACTCCGAATTGTTCAGGCTGATTTCGACAACGGCCAAATATCACAACTACATTGTTCGCATGGAGGCCCAGCGCCGCGCGGTGCGCTGCCTCACCGAAATGCACGTCTATCGCGATCAGAACGGACGCTGGCCGAAGGCGCTCACCGATCTGCCGAGCGAAATTGTCAAGCAATTCGCGACGGACCCGTTCAGCGGCAAGCCGTTCGGCTATGTGCTTGCGGCGGATGGCGCAGCTTTCACACTCTACAGCGTTGCGCAGGACGGCGTCGACAACGGCGGTAAGCACGACCCGCGCTGGTCAGACGTTAAGCTTGGCAATGATTATGTTTTCTGGTCCGGCGCGGCCCAGGACGAAAAGGTCGCAACGCAGCCCGCTCCCGCAAAATAAGTAACTTGAAAACCCGTCGAATTATGGCATTTTCAAAAAATGCTTCGTTGCCAGGCTGGGGAGTGCGGGCATCTTGCCCGCACGAAAAGCGGGCTGGAAGCCCGCACTCTCCACAAGACCAATTTTGAAAATGCTCTAGCGGCGCGGGATGGGATCAGCCGGCTGAGAATCCGCCGGCCGCGAAGTCGGCGTTTCATCGCGCGCGGATAGTTCATCCGCAGTGGCAAGCGTGATTTCGCACCCGCGATCTTCACCATCTCGAACATACCGAACGCGCACCGTATCGCCCGCGCCCCACGCCCAAAGCGCTCGTCGCAGGTCAACCAGCCGCGGCGTCGGTTGCCCATCGAGCTCGACGATGAGATCGCCTTTGAGCATTCCGGCGGCGATCGCCGGTCCACGCGGATCGCCCGCGACGCGCAAACCGCGCGGCCCGGCCGACTGCGTGGCTGACCGCGGTTTCAAGTCGTCAGGCTCAAGCGTCACGCCCAACAGGCCGCGCTCGACGCTCCGCCCGCCGCGCATTTTCTCGAAATGGCGGTCGATGCGATCCGTGCGCGTCGCGAAACCGATGCCCGAGTCGTACCAATCGACGCCGGCGATGTCGTCTGTGGACATCCCCATCGGTACGCAAATACCGATCAATCGGCCGTCAAGGTCGAACAGCGGGCCACCATAGTTTGCCGGCGAGATTTTCGCATCGGTCTGAACAGCCATGCCGTTCATGCGGATGGCGGCGGAGAGAATTCCAAGCGACGGTGACGGCATACCCGTGCCCTGGCCATACCCAGCGGCCACCACCCATTGCCCTTGCTTCAACTCGGCAAGCGGCGCGCGCGACGCTACCGACAGGTTTGTTGCGTCGATTTTCAGCAGCGCGATGCGTCCCGGGGTGTCTCGCGCGATCAGCCGCGCGACGAATCTTCTTTCGTCAAAAGTCGTGACGGTGGTCACCGTGGGGTCGCGCAGAAAATTAAAACTGCTCGTGACGATATAGCCGTCGGCTGACCAGATCACGCCTGTCGTCGGACCGTCGCCCTGCCGAAACTCCGGCCCGCGACTTCCGCCGCCCTGTCCGCCCTTGCCGGAACCGGCGGGCTGTGCGCCGCCAATCGTTTCGATTCGAACCATGCTCGAAGACATGGTCCGCAGCGCGCTGGCGCTGACGCGGACAACAGCCTGTAGGGCTTCCGCGCTAGGGTCGGCGGCGGCCGGCGATTCGGGCGTCGCAACCTGTGCCTGCGCGACGGCATGCGCGACGGCATGCGCCCAAATGCTCGTCATAACTAATGCACCGACGATTTTCAGGGTTCTGCTCCAGTGGATGTCGTCAGATTCAGAGTCACGATTTCCTCACCGCGCTTTACAACCAGTTCGAGCTTCTCAGCGCCGACGAGTTCGCGAAGCACCGTGTCGAATTCGTCGCATGAGGCCGTCTTCCTGCCGCTTACCGACAGAATCAGATCATTCGCGCGCAGGCCGGAAGATTTCGCCGCTGACCCCGCGCGAACCGAATCCACATAGGCCGGTTTGGCGCGGCCGCCGAGCGTGAATAATCGAATACCCAGATCGCCGGCCGTCTTCCATGTTGTGTCGCCGGCTTGAGGCGATGGCGCGCTGGTTGTCTGTGAATGGCCGTCGGCCGCTGGCTTGTTCAGTGTTCCGCCGCGAGCCGCGCCGACAAACGCCGCGATCTCATCGAGCGGCATGGCGTAATTGAGCCAGGTGCTTGTCAGGTCGCTGAACGCAGCTTTTCCGATCACGCCGACCAGGTTTCCATGGGCATCGAGCAATGCACCGCCGGCCGAACCGGGAGACGACACGATTACATCCGTCAGCAGAATCTGTCCGTCATACGGAAATTCCTGATTGCGGCGGCGCGCGTCGATCGTCGCGCGGCCGGCGAAGATCCCCACCGCGACTGAAACCGGCTCGGCTCCCTCGGCGACTTTGAACGGATTTGCGGCAGCCACGACCCAATCGCCGATCTCGATTCCCGGTGGCTCCCCAAGCTCAAAAAACGGCAGGTCCGTCGCTTCGACTTTCAACAGCGCCAATTGTCTGCGTTCATCTCGCGCGGTGACGCTTGCCGGAAGACGGCGCCCGTCGGCCAGCACCACGCGCAGGCCGGGCGCATCGAGCATGACAGACAAAGCCGTGATAATTTCTCCGTGCGAAGAGATGATCGTACCTGAGCCGTAGCCATGCTCGCGGCCGATGCCGCCGCCGTAGATTTTTACGACGCGCTCCTGACCGCGTCGAATCGCTTCCCCAAACGGCCCGCCCGCGGACACGGCTTGCGCGCGGAGGGCAGCCGATGAGCCGAGCGCCATAGCAGCAATCCAACTAATCGCCGCGCCAAGCCGGGATATCGTCATTTGCCGTCTCCGCTTGCGCTCGCCCCGACCGTGGCTTGCTTGATGCGCAGCCTCCAGCGCCGCTCGCCGGCGACGCGCTCCCACACCGCCGGCAAACGCGACTCGCGCGCTTGCTGATTTTCACCCACACGCCAGCGCGCTTGCTCAGCGCCTTTGTCGTCGGTAATCACGCCTCCGCGAAGCTCGTGCGTTTCGAAGTCGATCAACCAGCGCACGCGAACGCGCTCGACGCCGCGCTGCTCGACGACCCAGACGATTCGCCCGTCGATTTCATCGCCGCCGCGCACTTCCCAGCCGATGCCGATTTCGGGCGGCGCGACGAGCGGTCGAATCAGCGCGAGCCATTCAGCCCAGACGCGCTTGGAATTGGCCGCTGATTCGCGCGCGTCGTCCGAAAGATTCGACAACGCGATGGCGAGCGGCTCACCGCCAAGCGAGACCGTCGCGTGCGAGCCGGCTCCAAACACCGCGACGCTGCACTCACGAGTAACGTCGGACTCGGAATTTTCCGTAAGCGCGCCGTCAATTTGGACAGACGCGAGACCGGTCGGCGGAATGCGCATGCCGTACAGCATGCGCCCCCAAATGCGACGACACTGCGACAGGTTGTACGTCCAATCCACGACCCATGGCTTCGGCAGCTTCAGCGGAAGACGCTCAAGCCGAGCTGTCGTCGTCAATTCGCGGCCGTCACGATGCAGCGTCAGTTCGACCGGCCATTCCGCCGGGAGAATCGCCAGAATGTTGTTGAATTCGTTCGGTGTGCGTACCGACCGATCGCCGATTCGCACCAGCTCGTCGCTCAACATTACGCCCGCATCGTCGGCCGGTGCGGCGTCCTGAATCTGATTGAATATCACAGTCGCGCCGGCCTGTTGCACGGTTGCGCCGAGCGTGCCATGCGCGCAAAGCTGCCCCGCGTACAGACACGGCAGGAATCGGCGGACCTGGTTGATGCTGATCGCATAGCCTAATCCGACATTCACACGACCACGCTCCTCAAACGACGCGCGGCCGTTAATACCGATCACTCGGCCTGCGAGATCAAACAGCGGGCCGCCCGAATTTCCTGGATTGATCGAGGTGGACACCTGGATGCAATCGGCGTATTCGAGGGCGTTCTCCTGGCCTTCCTGATACCGATGCAAACCGCTGATGACGCCGAGCGTGATCGTCGGCGAAAAATCCTCGGCCAGCACAAACGGGTTCCCCATGGCCGCGACCCACTGGCCGACGTGCAGTTGCTCTGAATCGCCGAGCGTCGCGAAATCGAACTTCTCTTTGCCCTCGAGCTTGAACAGCGCGATGTCGCCGCCAGGATCGAGCGCCACGACTGTGAGCGGGTACAGCACGCCGTCGTTCATGCCCCCGAAGCCGCGGCGCGATTCGACAAACCCGGCTACGACGTGATAGTTCGTCAGGCCGAAGCCCTCTTGATCGATCACGACGCCGCTGCCGCCGCCACCGCGAGCCTCGTCCTCGAAAATGCAAACGACGCTGCGCGCGGCGCGTTCCATCACGGCGACGCGGGCGTTCTGCGCCGCCTCGACCAGCGCGCGATCGCTCGGTGATTGATCGGCCGATGCAGCAAGTGCCGCTAGCAGCAGCGCACCTGGAAGTAGCAAGCGATATGCAGGCTTCATATCTTTCTTATCGAAGCAGCCGTGCAAATGCCCAGACGGCGTGATCGCCGAGATCCAGATCTTCATCGAAATCCACTAACAGCGTCAGATCGCGCACGCCGCGCAGCGACACCAGCACGTCGCGCGGCGCCTCCCCGCCACGGACCTGCGCCGCTTCCCACAGCACCCGACCATCACCAAGCACGCGCATCGAAACGCAACCGCGCTCGCGCATTTCATCGGATATTCCGGCCGTCGCGGCGAACTGCGAAAATGAGTTTTCGATGCGAAACATCGCTTCGGATCGACTGTGCATCGCCAGGCCCTTGGCATATACGCGACCGCCCAAAGAGAGCGGTTTATTCAGCAGAGATGCGTCGACCCCGAGCGACCACTCGTGCTCGAACAGCGCCTCGTTGCGATAGGACTGTGGTTTCAGGTCAGAGAGAAAGACATAGCGATCGCTGCGGCATTCAATCTTCGCAACTCGTGCCCAGGGCAACGCGATCCGATCAACCAGGCCGGATTGCAGCACGATCGACTCGGCGTCGCCTCCGCTGATGCGACCGGCAAAAATGTCACCCTGCGTCGTGGTCAGCAATGACGACGCGCCGCGCGGCGTCGGCCGCGCGAAAATCACGCCCGCAACACGGTCCCAACCAACCGCCGTCACCTTTCCATTCCATTCGAAATTCAATTTGTCAGGGGTTGCGCCGCGGGCCGCTCCGCTCAGCACCAATACCTGATCCCCGCGCGAGACCACGGCGACATCCTCGGTGGCGCCGCCCTCGTTGGCGAGCGCATCGAGTTTTGCCAGACCTTTGGAACTGGCGCCGGTCGCCCGAACTGACACCAGCGCCGATAGATCGATTCGAAAACGTCCGCCAATCGCAGGCTCACACTCGAACTCGCGTTCGCCACCGGCCGTAATGGCGCCGACGAAAGACGAGCCATCCGAAAGCGTGAACCTCAGCGGCGCCGTGGCGGGTGCCGCGGCCTCCGGCGACAGGTTTTTCACGACGAGCAGGTCGGACCACGCGATTTTCGCTTCGGCATCGCCGGTTGAGATGCGCAGCTCGGGAGCTGCCGCGCGCAGCTCGCCGCTAATGCTTGAGCCGTCGATGCGAGACGCCTCGACGCGGACGCCGGCGAACTGCCCGGCCGACGCCAGGAGTGCGATTCCAGCGATCACAAGCACCGCGACAGACCGGCGCATCATGTTCATTTCTGCTCCGCGAGCGATCGATAGTATTGCTCGACGAGATGGCGATAGCGCGACGGAAATCGCTCGCGCAGCGATTGCAGAATCTTCTCGCGCTCCGAAGGAGGCAGGTTGCCCCAGCTTTGCTCGGGATCGGCGCGCGGCGCGTTGTGCAATTCGCCCACGTCGGCCGAGCCCTCGGGCGCGGCGGACTCTTCCGCCGGCGATTGCGGCAAACGCGCCGGTCCCTTTTTCTTTCCTGATTTTCCGCCCTTGCTGCCTTTTCCGCCGCCGCCCTTGCAATCACCCTCTTTTTTCTGCTCCTCCTCGATCAGGCGATCAAGCAATTCAACCGCTTTGTCTTGTCTCTCGCGCACGCGGTCGCCCGCGTCGTTCACAGTCAATCGCCGCGAGGCGTAGTCCATCAGGTGCGACACCTCATCGAGCGATTCGTCTTCACGGCGCTCCATTTCGACGAGCAACTGCCGCGCGCCGACCGTGATCGCTTCGGGCGCATGAGGGTACGCCGCGATCATCGTTTTGAGCGAAGCGATCGATTCGGAGAATCGCAGATTCGATCCCTGCGAGTAGCCCTTGAGAAACAGCAGATGCGCGGCGTACGGCGTTTTCTCCAGTGACGCCGCGTCGGGAGCGATCAACGCCAGCGCCTCCTCGGCTTCCTCCGTCAGCCCCCGCTCAACCAGCGATCGGGCGTAGTAATACATGGCGTTGGCCGATACATAAGCATCCGCGTTTTTCGCGAGCGGTTCAAAAGCTCGCTGCGCCGTCGCAAAGTCGCCTTTGTCGAACGCCTCAATGCCGGCGCGAAACGCGGGATAGATGATCGCGAGGGCGTCGGGAATGAACGAATCCGCGGCCGAAGCACTGTATTCATCATTCAGGCTGCGCTGCAATAACTCGGCTTCTTTCGAATTTGCGCCGCGAGACGCCTTCACGCTCTCCAAAAACGCACGGTTCATTTCATCGATCCGCGGGGGCGCGCTTCGCGCCAAGGCGCATTGTGCGATGCACAGGCATGCGGTCAGCATTGCCAGTGCAGCCCCAAGCGGTCGCTTTCGACCGACCACCGCGCCGAATCGAGCATTCATCGATTTACTCCTTGCGCTCATACAAACGCCGCGCCAACTCGGCCAACTCTTTCTGCCGGGCGCTCAGCCGTTCAAGCGTCGCGCGTGTGTCCGCGTCAACGTCCGCGTCCGGTTGGGCGGTCAGTTCACGCGTTCGCGCGTTTACGCGCGTTTGCGCGCCGCGCAACAGGCGCAGCTCAGCGCTGAGCTTGAGCAACGGCTCGGAACCCTGGCCGGACTGAGAATTCTGATCGCCCTCCTGCCGGCCGGATTGATCCTGCTCCTGCCGGCGGGCCTCAATGGCGCCAACGATTTCCTCGAGCATCTCAATCACATCCGCTAATGAACGGCGGGTTTCCTCTCCGACGTCGGCCTGATCCAGACGCTGCTTGAGCGTGTTCATCTGACCGCCCAGCTGTCGCAGCAAATCCGGCAGGATGATCGTCGTGCCCTCGTCGGTCAAAATTCGCAATGTGGCCTGGGCATCGTCCGTCGTCTCCGATTGGGTCTTTGCCGCCCGGGCGACTGTCTGCTCATCCGTTCGCGTCCAATCCGCCCGCGGCTTGTCTGCCAAGGGCGAGATTGCTTCGCGAACTTCAAGCTCGCTATTCAGCATCTTGCGGAATCGCGCCGCCAGCGCGGCGAGCGTGTCTTCAAGCTCTTCCTTGCGCAACTGTCGAAGCGAATCCTCAAGCTCGTCGAGCGCATTCTGCAACTCCGACATCGCGCCGACCTGCTCCTGCTGGGCGTCGTCCGGCTGATGCTCGCCGATTCGATCGGCCGCCTGCTGCATGCGTTCGGCTGCCCGACCAACATTTGGCGCGCCCGGCGCGCTCTTCTGCTTGCCCGAAGACGGCTCCATTTCGCGCTGCAAGTCCGAAGTGCGACGCTGTAGATCGCGCTGGCCGCGCTCGATTTCACGCAAACCGGACGATTCCAGGGTGCGGTCCTGCTCTTCACGCAGGCGCTTGACTGCGCGGCGAAGCTGCTCTTCCGCCTCGCGCTGTGCTTTTGCGGCGGCCGCTTGATCCTCCGTTTCTCGCCCGGCCTGACGCATGGCCTCGGCCGCGCGCTGCGTAAGCTCCGAAGCTGCCTGCAATGCGCCACGGGCCTCTGACTGCTCGGCGGTGTCGGCCGCTTTTTTCAATTCGGCGGCCGCGTCCGCCGTTTGTCGCGCGAGCGCGTCTTGCTCCTCGCGCGCGTTTGGCGAGTTTTCCGCGCTTCGAATCTGGGCCTGGCGCGACGCCAATTGCTCGAGCGCTTCGCTCAGGCGTTCCATCGCGGCCACGGCTTTTTGAGCCGGCTCAGCCTGTTGCGTCCGCTGGAATTCGTCGTTCTGCTCGTCGAGCAGCGCCCGAACCGCGCGCTTCAGGTTCTCCAATCTCTGCCGCTCGGCTCGGCGCTGATCAATGTCTGACCCGGTGTTGGCCAGCAGCTCCAACATGGCTTCAAGGTCGGCAACGAGCTTTTGCTGTTCGCGCTCCGCGTCGCTGAGCTGCTCGGTTCGCAGCATGCGCATCAACTGGTCGATTCTCAGCTTGATACGTTGCTGACCGGCGCGATCCATTGCGTCGCGCAATCGAGCGGCCTTGTCCGGCTCGCTCTCCGCCAGCAATTGCGCGAGCTGGAGCATTCGTGATTCGAGCCGCTGATATCGCTCCTGGATGGCCTGTTGACGCGTCGTCAGCGAAGGCTGCGAGGTGGGTTTCGCCTGCGGCTCGGCGTTTTGGCCGCAGATCGTCGCGACGCCGCCGATCGCCAGCATGAGCGCGAGCGACCACCGCCGCGCCACGGGTACGCGAATCGAGGGTTCGATGATGGTCCGGAATATCCAAGCCATGCAAGGCACTCTCGCAGTTCTGCACCTATTCTATGGTTTCGGACGAGAAGTCGGCGCGACCTCCGCGGGTTCTTCTCCCAAAATTGATTCCAACTGCTTTTCCACCGCGTCGAGGGTCGCCCCGCGGAGCTCCTGCTGCTGGGTGATGATCTCGCGCAACAGGGCTATCGCCTCCCGATAACCTTCCCATTCGAGCATATTTGCGAGGATTTCGCGCATTTGCCGCAGAATTTCGTCCTGAGAAGCGTTCGCTTGCGCGATCAAATTCGCTGTTGCGGACTGGCGCAATCCCGATATCCGCTCGCCTGCTCGCGGAATCGACTCGCGAGCCAGCGTCTCCAACGGACGAATGATGCGGTCCGCCAACCGCCGCTCGTCCTCAGCGCGCATCACCTTATTCGTCTTCAACTCCGCCAGCACCTGCTCGAACTGCCGCGAAATCGCCAAAACGCGGGCAGCGTGCGACGTCTGACGCCGGGCCAACGCAGCGATCTGCTGCGCTGGCGGCGCGGCCGGCGACTCGCCGACATCGCCCACGATGCGAGAAAGCGTGTCATACAACACCCGCTGCTCGCTGGTCAGGCGCTCAAACTCGCGGCGCAATTCCATCTCACGACGCGCCAGATCGGCGAGCAGCTCTTCGATTGTCACGACGCGCATCTCAATCGGCGTAGACTGCCCGACATTCGGGCCGCTCGGATCCAGATCGCTGGATTCGACCCAAATTCGCAGCCGCCGGCCGGGAGCGATTTGCATCGGCGCGATCGCCAGCGACTGCGCCAGTGAGTACTCACGCATACGGCTTTCCATTCCGAGAAGCGGCGCCAGGCTCGATGGATCAGTATCAACCTGAGTCGCGAGCGAGGCGGAAGCCATGCCGTAAGCATCGGAACACTTGATCGCCAATGACAATTCGGCCGAAGGCGTGACCAATTGCCCAACGCCGGAAATGCGAAGCTCGCACACCGGCGGTCGATCCGCCACCACCTTGATCGTGTACCGCACCGGGCGCAGATTGCTCCACCCGTCCGCGTCGAGCAATTCAAAGTGATATGCACCGTTTTCGAGCACAACCGGCCACTGCGAGGTCGAACGGGCCGCGCCTGATGCGCCGCCGCCGCCGTCCTGCGGGGGCATGGTGGGGAGGCGAATTCGAATCCGACGTGGTTCGATCGCTTCGCAGTCGATTCCCGGCTTGTCGGCCGGCAGAAATTGCGCTCGAACGACGGATTTGTTGAGCCGCGCGTCAAATTCCAGCACCGCGCCGCGCAGCACCTCGAGCACAACCTGCTGCTCCATGTCGATCGACGGCAAACCCGCGTAATCGGGTGGAAAAAGCGTGACTCGCATCGCTTCGATTCGCGGCCGCTCGACGGCCTGCGCGAGGAAGTCGCGCGTGCGCTCGTCTCCGCCAACGATGCGGAAGCTCACATCCTCATTGACGATGCCGATCGAAGCTTCCAGCTGGGTTCCGCCGCGCAGTGTCATCGGCTCGCGCCCGCGCTTGCCGGAGCGCGTCCACCAGATTACCTCGGTCGTGGTCGGAGCCTCGCCCTCGATCGTGGCGATGATCTCCAATTCGTCGCCGATCGGAACACGCTTCTGGCCGCTTTCAAAGCCGGCCGGCCGGATGTAGGTCTTCTGCGGCCACGGAACTTCGGCGAGCAGCCAGTTTCGCCAGAACCACGTCACCATCATGGGCCGCGCGATGATGCAGGCCAGGAGAATAATTCCCCCGATGGCGGCAAACTCGCGAAAGCGGCGGCGAGCGCGGGCGTGATTCAGCGCGTCGGCGAATGCGGCTTGCGGAGCTTTCTGTGCGGCCTCCGTGATCACGGCGGCGATCAACTGCGGGGAATTCATCGCCGCATCACCGACGGCCCCGCGGGCGAACTGCACCGCGGTGGCCAACCGATCGTGCAGTTCCGGATGAACCCGATCAACCGCCATCGCCAGCGTATCGTCGGCCACCGGGGCGCCGAGCGGACGCAGAAAATAGCGATGGATGAACACGATCCAGAACACCGTGATGACGAGATTGACGGCGATGCGCTGTTCCACGGGAAAGCGCAGCCAGTAGTCGAGCGCCAGTTGAACGACGCCGCTCACCAACAAGACCCATGCGAAGCGCGAAAGCCCGTCCAAGGCGATATACCAGCGCGCGCGGCGGCGGAGTTGCTCCAGCGGCCGGAGCAAACGGTCATGCACCAGATCCGTCGGCATGGCGCTCATAGCAACTGATTCCTTCGTCGCAGCGTCCATTCCAGGCTCAGCAATCCCGCGATCAGCGCGAGCAACCAGCCACGATCCCACAGCGCCTCGTCGCCGATGCGAATTGGCGGCTTCACGACCGAGCCCGAGGGAATCTCCGTCGCCAGCGTCGCCGCGTCGCGCAGCGCCACGACCCGACCGCCGGACGCCTCCGCGATTCGCGAGAGCGTGTCAGATTGCAAACGAGTGGTCTGCATCTCCAACTCAGGCCGAACGACGCGCAACCGCCGCGTCATCGCGGAATCGACGGCGATTGCGCCGGGCAGCGGCACGCGCACCGTCGCCGCGCCTTCCGCAACAGCCGTGGCACGACCCGAATACCAGCCGTCGCGCCCGATGATCGGCAGGAGTGGAATCGTCGCTTCCGAGCCGTCGGCGGACTCCAGCGTCGCGTCCAGGCGCGGCTCGCCGACTGGCGAAAATGTGGCATCGAGAGCGCGCGCCTCGATGTTCACCGATTCACCGACATTCACGACGTCGCGCTCGATGACAATCGTACCGCGACGACTCGATCCTTCGCGTCGGGCTTGCGACAAATAGCGGACCGCCTGGACCCAGAACCGGTTGAAATAGGATTCGCCGGTCGCGCGCCAGCGCCATGTGCCGTCGAAAGCCATGAACGCCACGCGGCCTGCGCCGAACGGCTGGGCCGCGACGAGCGGCGCCGCGCCGCCGCGCACGCGTTCGCCCGTACCGCGCAGCAACAGGCTGGCGATCGGCTTCTCGCGCTGAACCGGCAGATACCAATAGGGCGGCGGAAGCGACGACCAGATATCGCGGTTGGTGGTGGGATCACTGTTTAGCGCGATCAGCGGATGCCCGGTCGACTCCGGTGGAATCTCAGACATGATCGGTGCGGGACGATACGGGCCTTCCTCGCTCAGACGCACGTCGGCGTCGACATCCGGTGTGATCGGCAGAATCGCCACGAGATCCTGCATGCGCGGGTCACGCAGGAAACGCGAGGAGAAATGAGTGCCGGCCTGAAACAGCAGGCCGCCGCCGAATTCGTCCACCAGGCGGCGCACGTGAATCGCCCATGCCGAGTCCAGGTCTGTCGGCGACGGGTCCATCAGAATGACCGCATCGTACGAGAAAATCTCCTCGGGTTTTCGCGGCAATTCGGTCAGCGTCGTGTCGCCGTCGCGCACCGCGCGCTCGTCGGCGGTCTGAAGCCAGCAGCTTAGATCGACCGTCTTGTCGCGCGTCAGCAAACCCGTAACAAGGCGATAGTCATTCGACGGCCGCCCGGCGATCAGCAACACTCGGAGCTTCTCATCGGTGACCAACACCGTCGTTTCACGCTGGTTGTCGGCTTCGAGCGGCTCGCCCGGAACCGGGGCGACCCGCGCGCGATACGTGAATTCTCCGGCCTGCGCGGGCGTAATACGAAATAGCTCAACCACCGATGGTTTGTCGCCGCCCACCAGCACACTGCGCGATTCGACCACATGCTCGCTCGCGCCGCTTCGCCCCGGCGCGAGCGGCTCCGCGACGATCTCAAGTTGCAGGCTGGTCGGCTCGATGCCCGCGGCGACCACTTCGGCGCGCAACTCGAATGGATCGTTCAGAGGAGTCGTCGCGGGCGCCGTAACGCTCGCGACGCGAACGTTCATCGGATCGCTCATCGCCCCGACGCCTACCGCATACACGCGCGCTTTCGCCCGCCGCGCAAGCGCTGCGACCGCATCGACCGTCATGCCCTTGTTCATTCCGCCATCCGTGAACACGACGATCGCCGCGAGCGGAGTGCCCGCGCCATCGTCAACGGCCGCGGCGATCGCCTGGCCGAGATCGGTTCGGTTGCGAAACGCAGCGGGCAGCGAGTCTTCCCGCGGAGCCGGGTCGGGGCGCGCGGATGGCGCGCTGGTGGCCGCAAAGGCTGTGTCGAACGGCAAGCGCGTGCGAGCCGTTCGCTCGCCGAAGGCGTAAAGCGCCGGCTCATTCCGCTGCGCCAGCGCTCGCAGCCAGCGATGATCCTCGCCGGCCAGGAACGACGCGACGCGCTGCTCGCGCGATTCGGGCTGGCCTCCCGCGTCGCGCTCATCCCCATCGACGATCGACATGCTCGCCGAAGAATCCACCAGCACCGCGACGCGCCCGTGGACGGTGCGCACCAGATAGGTCGAGATCGTCGGTTGAAGCCAGATGCCCGCGAGCAACATCAGCGCCGTGCAGCGCAGCGCGGCCATGAAGATGCGCAGCCCCGCCCCGGCCCCGATGCGCGCCTCGCGCCGGTAGAGCCAAAAAACCAGGTAGAGCAGGCCGGCAAACACGAGCAGACTCAACAAGCGCATCCAGCCGGTCGGCAGACCGGCCAGCTCGAATGTGCGCTGCTGAGATTCCACAACTGTCGCCAGCATCCACATTAGAAACCAACTCCGCGATTGAAGTTTTCTTCGCTCGCCGCGCGCCGCGTCTAAACCGGCGTTTCGCCGCTGCCGATCGCCGCGCGTCGCAAGCCCGCGCCGGAATGCTCCACTTTTCCAAACCACCACGCCAGAAGCTGTTCGCTCACCAGCGCTACCGCCAACAAAATCAGCGCCGACGGCCAGAGCTCGCGGCGCGTTTCCGCATCACCGTTCAGAAAGCCCTCATTCGCGCTGAAAATCGAATGCGGGATGCCGTTCAGCGCCACATCGAGTTCCTCGTCGCTGGCGCGGCGTAAGTCCGATTCGCTTCGATCCAGGTTGACCGCGAGCGGCCACGTTTCGAGCAAACCGTTTCGCGGCTGCATCTCTAGTTTGTAGGTGCCGAGTCGCGTAGCCGGCTTCGAGTGCAACTCGGCCAGGTCTCCGGCGGCGGATTGCTGCAATTCCTCCGCGACGTCTTCCGGGTACGCAGGCGACTTCAGCACAGCCGTTGGCTGAAAGGTGTCGGGTGCGAAGGTGACTACCAACGGCTCGCCTGCGTTGAATTGTCGCGGATGCTCGTCGCGCCGCGCGAGATACGATGCCATCTCGAGCATGGATACGACGTAACTTCCGTCCGGCGCGCGGGCCCAATCGTTCCACTCCAGATCGACGGACGAAGCAAATAGGAGCACACGGCCGCGCTCCAGCGTATGCTCCACCAGTGCGGGCGATTGCTCGGCGTCGGTGAACCGCGCCAGCACGCGCGACGCAGGCTGTGACGACGACGACGCCGAGTCCGCCGATGCCACCTCCCCTAATCTGAAATAACTGCGGAATCGGACATACTCGGAAATGGACTCCGCACTCGGTGAAAAGGCGGCCGTGACTGGATGCTCGCCGATTCGCACCATTCCGACGCCACGATCCGGCGCCGTTGCCGGATCGCGCACGGCGACAGGCAGCAGGCCGGCGCCATCGCCAAACATCACTCGATTGAAATCCGGCAGGTCGTTGAGCTCGCTCCCAAGGAAGACGCCCAAACCGCCGCCATCGCGAACGAACCGGGTCAGCGCCGCGATCGCGCTGTCGCTTGGCCGCGCAATGTTGCAGAGCAGCACGCAATCGAAATTTGTCAGCGATGTGCCGTCGAGCTCGCTGGCGTCCACCACCTCAACGCGGAGCCCTGATGAGAACGTGCCCGGGGGGGCAAGCGCGTTGCGCAAAAAATGAACCTCGTCCGCGTACGCTTCGATTGCGGGTTGACCGTTCACAATCAAAACGGAAACGGAATCCCGGACGCGAAGCGCCAATCGGCGCACATCGTCGGCTGCAAACGCGTCGCCGGGTGAGAGCCGCACCGAAATCTCGCAAAAGCCTGGGTCGGCGATCGCCAGTTCCATCGAAACAGTTTTTTGTCCGGCGACGCCGAGATCATCGACCGTCACGGGGGGCTGCGCCGCGCCGTCCACCTCGACTTGCACCACCAACTCGCGGCGCGCGCCGCCGGCCGACGAACCGCCGGTGAAATCCGCAACGGTGGCGTTCAGAGCCGTCGGCAATCCGGCGATGATCTGCGGCCGCTCGATTTCGACGCTCAGCAGCGCGTTGTTAGCCATTTCCGCATCTGTTACTGAAACAAGCACGACGCGCACGCTGGCGACAGTTTTCGACGTTACCTGTCTCGACTCAGCGCCGATTCGCGTAAGCGGCTCGAAAGTTGACCGGCCGCTCTCTCCGGAGCCGATCCAGTCGGATTTTTGAAAATCGGAGATCACGTAAATGTCCGCTGTCGAAAGATCTTTCGAGGCATCCAGGCGCTGAGCGATACTGGCGATCAGGCCGGCGGGCTTCGCGCGAAGGTTCGAAACAACTGATCGCTCGATCTGCGCGACAACATCCCGCGCGCGGCCTTTGTCGAGCCGCGTCTCCGGAACAAGCGGTTCCGCGGGATTCGACGTGATCCAAACCGTTACGGGATCGCCGGGCGCCTCCTGCGCCAGCCATTGCACCAACCGCGCGGCTGCGGCCTTCGCGCTCTCGTATTCATCGCCGCCCCCCACGCGCACGCCCAGACTCGCCGAGTCGTCTATCACGATGATCCGAGCCGCCTGACCGTGCGAGCCGAGCAGCGACGCCACCAATCCCGGGCGCACAAACGGACGCGCGACGACGGCAGCCAGCAGCGCCATCGCCAGGCAGCGAAGCGCCAACAGGAGCCACTGCTCGAATCGAACCCGGCGTCGATTCTCACGCTCGGCCTCAAGCAGAAACCGCGTCGCGGCCCAATCGAGCCGCCGAAACCGACGACGCGAGAGCAGGTGAATCAGAATCGGCAGCGCCACAAGGCCAAACCCGCCGGCCAGCAGGGGATTCAGAAAGCCCGCCGCGAGCAACGGATTGGTTGCGATCAACGGAGTCATGCGCGACCCGCCGATCGGCCTACGCGTGCGGCACGCAAGCCCAGAAATCCGCTTAGCACCGCGCCGATCGGCGAT
>JAEUIR010000439.1:251-739 GCA_016795025.1 Phycisphaerales bacterium | reverse complement strand
CCCGCCGGTCAGCGCATATCCCGCGAGCCCGGCCGCGCCCGCGGTCGCGGCCACAGTTGCGATCCTCCGCCAGCGTCGCCACGGATCGCGGGTCAGCGCCGCCAGCAGCTCGTCCATCGTGCGAAACCGCCGCTCCGGCAGCTCCGCCAGCGCCCGCGTCAGCACCCGCTGGATCCGCCGCGGCACCGGCGAGTCGCCGGGGAACACCACCTCGAAGCCCTCGCGCAGGCGGTCCGGCACCGTCTTGCCGGCGTGCGGCCGCTTGCCCGTCAGCGCCTCGTGCAGCACCACCGCGAACGCGTACTGGTCGCTGCGCGCGTCGAGCCCCCGCCCCAGCAGCTGCTCGGGCGACATGTACGCGGGCGTGCCGATGATCGTGCCGACCGCCGTCAACGAGTCGCCCGCGCGCCGCGCCTCATCGTCGGTCGCCGTCGGATCCGGCGCCCGCGACAGCCCGAAGTCGACGATGCGCGCGCGCCCGTCGACCC
>JAEUIR010000439.1:0-241 GCA_016795025.1 Phycisphaerales bacterium | reverse complement strand
GCGGTGCACCAGCCCCGCCGCGTGCGCCGCCGCCAGCCCGCGCCCGGTGTCGACGAACACCTTCATCACCTCGGCCTGGCTGCGCGACGCCTCGCGCATCCACTTGCGCAGATCGACGCCCTCGACGTACTGCATGGCCAGGTACAGCCGCCCGCAGAACTCGCCGACGTCGTAGATCGTCACCACGTTCGGGTGGGCCAGCCGGGCCAGCGCCTTGGCCTCGCGGCTGAACCGGCGGCGG
>JAEUIR010000438.1 GCA_016795025.1 Phycisphaerales bacterium | reverse complement strand
CGCATATCGCGGCCGCCATCGCGCTCGCCTTGCTCACTGGCGTCGCGATTATCCTGGACATCACCGTCCGCCGCGGCGCTGAGGCCGCAGGCGTTCTCAAACACTAAATTGTCCGAACAACCGGGGTTGACCGCTGGGTTTCGCTTATGTATATAACCATGACGTTATAAAAGAAAACGGTTATGCAAGTTTCCGAACGCCTGGATCTCACGTTTGCTGCGCTCGCGGATCCGACGCGGCGGGCCATTCTGGCTCGGCTGGCCACCGGCGAGGCGTCGGTTCAGGAACTCTCAGCGCCGTTCGAGATGAGCCAGCCGGCGATTTCCAAGCACCTCAAAGTGCTGGAGCGCGCGGGCTTGATCTCCGTCGATATCGACGCGCAGCGGCGTCCGCGCCGGCTGGAAACCAAGAGATTGGAGGAGGCGGTGGATTGGATCGAACGCTACCGCGAGATTTTCGAGCAGAACTACCTGCGCCTCGATGCGCTGCTGGAAGAGCTGCAAGCCAAGCCAACGAAACGCAAACGAAGAAAAGACTGACGTCGTGTCGGCGCTCATCAGGCTCGCTCGTTCCTTGAGGGGGCGGCCCAACATAGACTCCAAGGAAAAGACAATGCCAATCGAAGTCACACAACCAAATGATCGTGAGGTTCGCGTCGTGCGTATGTTCAAAGCGCCGCGCCAGCTGGTGTGGGATGCGCACACGAAGCCGGATTTGATGCGGAAATGGTGTATCGGCTAT
>JAEUIR010000437.1 GCA_016795025.1 Phycisphaerales bacterium | reverse complement strand
GAATCAGGGCAAAATCAAAAACCGTCTTGAACAGTGGTTCGCCCATCCACTCTAAGCACCCACCAACGCCCTGGCTCATCGCCAGCTCGAACGGACCGATATCGCAGGCGTACCGCGGGTCAATGGCCCGTCTGGCACCGTAGGACACGAACCGTTCGTGATCGTGCTTGGCAAGGAACTGCCGAAGCCACTGCAGGCCGATCGCCGCATTTCCTGAGTCCGTACCGGGCGTGGCGCCCGGCTCAAACTTCCAGCCGTGGACGGCCTCAGTGCCGGAGAAGTAGTCGATCAGGTTTGCGAGATAGGCGTCGAAGAACGTCGGAATACCACCCTGCTTGTGGGTGACTCGCTGGTCCACAGAAGCCCTCAGCCGAAGGGCAGCTTCTCGAAACTCTTCTGGAGAGAGAGAGAGAGAGAGAGAGAGAGAGAGAGAGAGAGCTATCTCGCTGCATGCCTCGGATTCTTACGCCTCTGGCGCCGCAACCGCAAGCTCCGTCCCCTCGTGCCTGCCAGGGGGCGCCTGGATGCGGCCGTCCCGGATGCGGATGACCCGGTCGGCCTCCAGGGCGAAGTTGTCGTCGTGGGTCACCATGATGAAGGCCGTGCCGGACTCGCGGCTGAGGCGCTTCATGAGGTCGAACACCATGCGGCCGCTCTTGCTGTCCAGGTTGCCCGTCGGCTCGTCGGCAAAGACCACCGCGGGATCGTTGGCCAGCGAGCGCACGACGGCGACCCGCTGCT
>JAEUIR010000436.1 GCA_016795025.1 Phycisphaerales bacterium | reverse complement strand
CCGGCATCCCGGGCGCCGCCGATGCGCACAACCTGCGCGGCGTCGCATTGCGCCAGCTCGGCCGTCTCGCCGAGGCGGCGGAGTCCTTCGGCCTGGCGGTCCGCCACGCGCCGGAGGTTCCCGAGCTGCACTGCAATCTCGGCCTCGCGCTCAAGCGGATCGGCCGGGTCAGCCAGGCGGTGCCGCATCTGCGCTTCGCCGCTACCCGTGCGTCGCACCTGCTGCAGGCCGCGCAGCATCTGCAGCAGAGCTATCAGGCGCTGGTGCCGCGCTGGCATTTCACGATGCTGCACGACCGGCCGCGCAACGACGCCTACGAGCAGGCGCTGCGCAGCGTCGTGTGCCCCGGCCAGCGCGTTCTCGACATCGGCACAGGCAGCGGGCTCCTCGCGATGATGGCGGCGCGCGCCGGGGCCGCCGAGGTGGTCGCCTGCGAGGCCGTGCCGCTGATCGCGGAGAAGGCGCGCGAGATCCTCGCCGCCAACGGCCTCGCCGATCGCGTGCGGGTCGTCGCCAAGCCCTCCACGCGCCTGGTGCCCGGCACCGATCTCGACGGGCCGGCCGACGTCCTCGTCACCGAGATCTTCGACGCCGCGCTGATCGGCGAGGGCGCGCTCGCGACCTTCGAGGACGCCTGGGCGCGGCTGCTCAAGGCCGACGCGACGGTGATTCCCTGCGCCGCGACGATCCGCGCCCAGCTCGTCGAGTCGCCTGATCTGCGCGCGACGCTCACGGTCGACCG
>JAEUIR010000435.1 GCA_016795025.1 Phycisphaerales bacterium | reverse complement strand
GCCGGCGCGCCGCCGGCACAACTCGCCGCGTGGTGGCTCTACCGGATGCTGCGCACGCCGCACCCGCTGCACGAGAAACTCTGCCTGTTCTGGCATAACCACTTCGCCACGAGCGTCGTCAAGGTGCGAAACGCCCGGTTCATGCTCGGCCAGTATCGGACGATTTCCCAATATGCCCTGGGCCGCTACGACGAACTTCTCCACGCCATCACCGTCGATCCGGCGATGCTCGTCTGGCTCGACGCCAAGGACAGTAAGAAAGGAAAACCCAACGAGAACTACGCCCGCGAGTTGATGGAACTCTTCTCCCTCGGCATCGGGAATTACACCGAGACCGACATCCGCGAGGCGGCGAAGGCGTTCACGGGCTACTCGATCAAGGCGGGGAAATCGCTATTCACGGAACGCGACCACGATGGGGGCTTGAAAACCGTCTTTGGAAAATCGGGCCGTTACAAAGCCGGCGACATCGTCGACCTTTGCCTCGCGCACGACGCCTGCCCGCGGTTCATCGTCGGCAAGCTCTATCGCTTTTTCTTCTCCGAGCAGGACGCACCGTCCGCGGACTTCCTCGCACCGCTCGTGAAGCGATACCGCGATTCGAAGTTCGACACGGGCAAGCTGGTCGCGACGATGCTCCGCTCGAACCACTTTTTTTCACCGGAAGCGTATCGCGCGAAGGTGAAGTCGCCGGTCGAATTCGCCGTCGGCATCGTGCGGGCGCTGGAAGGGAACGTCGGCCCG
>JAEUIR010000434.1 GCA_016795025.1 Phycisphaerales bacterium | reverse complement strand
GCAGAGTGGTGCGTGGATTACGTTGCCTGCCGACCCGTCGATCGTGGTCGACAAAGATCCGACTCGCATCTGGCCAGAAATCTTCGTGGGCCTCGAGGAACCTTCCCAGCACTACGCGGACATGCCGTTCGATCCGTCCAGCAACTAGAATACGAGCGTAGAGCGGATCGCATAACGCATATGGTTCGGAGGCGGAATGTCCGTTCCTTCCGTGCCGTGCGCCATCAGCGATAAGCCATTAGCTCTGCAGCACCTTTGCTAGAAATCTCCCCGTGTGCGACTGGGCCACCTTCGCCACCTGTTCCGGCCGTCCTTCTGCGACGATCTGTCCTCCCGCCACGCCGCCCTCAGGCCCCAGATCGATGACCCAATCGGCCGTCTTGATGACATCCAGATTGTGTTCCACGACCACCAGCGTGTTCCCTGCATCTACCAGTTTGTGCAGCACGGCGAGCAATTTCTTGATGTCATCCAGATGCAGGCCCGTTGTCGGTTCATCGAGGATGTAGAGCAGATTGTGCGCGGAGGGATCCTTGAGTTCGGCGGCGATTTTCAGCCGTTGCGCTTCTCCTCCGGAAAGCGTATTGGCGGCTTGTCCGATCCGGAGATAGCCCAATCCGATCGAAGACAGCAGATAGAGCTTCTCCGTGAGTTTGGGGGAGCCGGAGAAAAACGCCTGTGCGTCGGACACCGTGAGGTTCAGCACATCGTGGATGGTCTTGCCGCGATATGTAACGGCAAGAATC
>JAEUIR010000433.1:376-747 GCA_016795025.1 Phycisphaerales bacterium | reverse complement strand
AGGCGCCCAATGAGATTATCGGGACCATCGTCGGCGTCGAATTCCGCAAGCAGCGCGTCGATAAGGACCAGGTGATCGAGGTCGCCTATTTGAATCTGTTGACGACCGACGGCCTGCGGAGCATTCCGCTCGAGCAGGTGATCAATCTGACCTCGCGTCTAGACCGCGAGGGCCGGGTTCGCGCCACGTTGCCGCCGGGGGAGTGGATCGTGCTGCGCTTCGGCTACACCACGACCGGCAAGACCAACCATCCCGCGGTGCCCGAGGGACACGGGCTGGAGATCGACAAGCTCGATGCCGCTGAAGTGACCTTTCAGTTTGAGCAGGCTCTGGGCCGCCTGCTCCGGGAGGCGGGCCCGCTGGCGGGGAGT
>JAEUIR010000433.1:0-366 GCA_016795025.1 Phycisphaerales bacterium | reverse complement strand
TCTTGGCCATGGGGCACGCCACCGACAAGAAGACCGTCACGCTCAAGTTCACCGGCGAGGGGAAGCGCCCCGTGCAAGTCGGCTACATCCAGGAATCGCCCATCTGGAAGACCAGCTACCGGCTGGTGCTCGACGGCCAGAAATCGCCGCTCTTGCAAGGTTGGGCGATTGTCGAGAACACCACGGAGGAGGACTGGAACGACGTCCAGCTCACCCTCGTCAGCGGCCGGCCGATTTCCTTCGTGATGGATTTGTACGAGCCCCTCTACGTCCAGCGGCCCAAGGTCGAGCCGGAGTTGTTCGCCGCGCTCCGTCCGCAGAAGTACCAGGACGACCTGGCCGCGAAGGATGAAAAGATGCAAGTCG
>JAEUIR010000432.1:505-748 GCA_016795025.1 Phycisphaerales bacterium | reverse complement strand
GCCGCCGACCACAACCACCAATAAAAATGCACCCATTAGCTTGAGCCACAAACTACGCATCATGGCGAAACTCCGCAGAAAACCGATAACCCACACCGAACACTGTTTCAATGAAGCGCGGCGCGCGGGCGTCGTCACCCAGTTTGGCGCGCAAGTTTTTGATGTGCTGATCCATCACACGCTCATACCCTTCATAAGCCACGCCCTGTGCGGCTTCGACCAACTGTAATCGGGTGAATGCCT
>JAEUIR010000432.1:0-495 GCA_016795025.1 Phycisphaerales bacterium | reverse complement strand
CGCGGCAAGAATCTCGAATTCGGTTGGAGTCAGATCGAGGAGCTGGTCATCCTTGGTCGCGGTATGCGCTTCGAGGTCCAGAACGAGTGTATCGGCGCGCAGGATGGGCGGCGGCTGCACCTGTCCCCGGCTTCGGCGCAGAACGACGCGCACGCGCGCCGTCACTTCGCGCGGACTGAACGGCTTGGTGACGTAATCATCCGCGCCCAATTCCAGCCCGATCAGTTTATCGCTCTCCTCACTGCGGGCAGTAAGCATGATGATAGGTGTATCCGTTTCGCGGCGGATCTGGCGGCAGACCTCCCAGCCGTCCACGTGCGGAAGGTGCAACTCCAGGATGACAAGATCGGGCTTTTCATGCCGAAAGGCTGGCATTGCCTGTGCGCCATCAGAGATGATGACAACCTGGTAGCCAGCCTGTTCGAGATACAACCGCAAGGTGCGGGTGATTTGCGCTTCGTCTTCAACGACCAAGATTTTGTCTGCCAAAACCAA
>JAEUIR010000431.1 GCA_016795025.1 Phycisphaerales bacterium | reverse complement strand
GAGCCTGTCCTTGATGTTTATGTCTGGAAGGTGATCGTGGAGCGTGATGGCGATGCCCGCGATTACATCGGGCATGTCACATTGCTCGAGTGATCACGGCCGTGCGTCGACGCTGATCGGCGCATCAGCTGGGTTCCGATTCCCTTTGGCCTCACGCGTGGCCTGGGTCGACTTCTCCACAGGGCCTGGCGCGGGGGCGAAGCGCTCGGCCGAGTAGCGGCTGATCGTTCCGTCCGGAAGCACTTCGTCCGCGCGATTGGCCGCAACGGTCCAGGTGAAGGGCGTGTTGCTGGTTCCGTTCATCAGCTCCACCACATTGAAGCCATCGCCGCTCTTGTTCGTCACGAACACGCCGTTGCAATCGCCTTCGAGCTGCACGAAGACACGCAGTGGATGGGTCGCATCCACTACGATGTTCTTCGAGAGGATGGGATCAAGGTCGACGCGCGCCCGGCCGTTCACGAGCTGCCCTGAGCCGTAGTCCTGGAAGAGATTCTCCGGTGCTTCGGGGCACGAGAGCGCTACGCGGTTGCCATCCAGGTCCTTCACGATCGTGTTCACTGTGCCCGGCCCGATGATCTTGCGCAGCCCGAGAGCACCGGCTGCCTCGCGGACCGCCACGTAGCTCCAAGTCTGCGCCGTGCCGGCATTCTGCACCTCGAAGTAACCGCCCGCCGATGCCGCAGCGCCATTCGCTGCGCTGTTGTTGAGCGGGTTGGTCACGACTGCGGTGGTGGCGAATCCAACC
>JAEUIR010000430.1 GCA_016795025.1 Phycisphaerales bacterium | reverse complement strand
CAGGCAGTGTGACAACCGGCATATGATAACCTCAGCAAGAAATGAAAAAGCCAGAGACCCGGCCTGGCTTGCGTGTCTTCGACCGGCAAAGCCGGCTTTTCCGGCCAATCCTGCCAGCATGTCGCAAATGCTGGCCAGACAATCGATGCAGGCATCAGGACGGCCGGCGCTGCCGCAAGCCGCAACGGCCCCGCCCGCGAGCGCAGCAGTCTAACATACCCCAAAGGTGCCTGCCAAAGGAGCGAACCGATTGCAACAGGCAGAGTTCCCGCCGCCTGCGAGCGCCTAACGGTCATGACTTTTCCAGGCACCCCCGATCATGAAAGTCATAACCGTTTCCCTCTCCCCCGACCCCTCTCCAGCAAGTGGAGAGGGGAGTTTCGTGAGTCGCTGACGCGACTTTCACACACATTAAGGAACGTTCAAGAAACAACTTGTGTAAATTCAATATCTGACTGCGGAGAAACGGTGTAATTCCATTTAGGAAGAATGGAATCGGCAATAATCTTCAGGGTTGACTTGAGTTGCTCTGAAGCTTTGCGCCCAGTTTCGTAGACTTTGTTGAGGATGTCGACGGAGACACACAGGCCAGTTTTCGTGTGTGTGCGTTCAATCAATTCCTTCACCAATGGAACGTTCTTGAAGACTACGCCTTCGCAAGCACGCGTGACATGAGGGAAAAGACGGTGTTCGATCGGGTTGTGTTTGGAGCAGTACGGTGGATAGTGGGCAATACGAATTTCCAGTCCG
>JAEUIR010000042.1 GCA_016795025.1 Phycisphaerales bacterium | reverse complement strand
CTCGGCCGGCGGACCGTCGCAGGTGAGCATCGGCGGCACATATTCCGCCGAGATCGACTATTGCACTATTCAGCATGGGCAGAGCGGCGTAATCGGCAACCATGTCTGGGGCGCAAACAACCTGAGCGACGACCCGCTGCTCGTCCCGTTCACTGCCGGACTAATATCAACCGTCTCGCCGTGCATCGATCGCGGCACGAATACGCCGATCGGCGGCCTAAACTCTCACGACTGGATCGGTACGCTGATCCCGACGGATGGCGACGACGACGGCTTCAGCGTCGCTGACATCGGAGCGGCGGAGTTTGACCCGCACCGGCCGATTCTGACTGTTCCGACCACTCCGCTTGAATTTTTCGACCGGGTCGGCGGCCCGAATCCAGCGCCGCAGATCATTCGCCTTCGCAACGCAGGCGCGGTATCGATGGACTGGAGCGTCACGTCGAATTGCGCGGAGATCGTGATTTCGCCGCCCAGGGGACAGGCCGACCGCGAAGAGGATGAGATCGTCGTCGAGGTGGACACGTCGCAATGGCCTCGCGGCGTTTACACCTGCACGTTGACGGTGAGCGCGGCAGGCGCAATCAACTCGCCGGTGAGCATCCCCGTGACCGTTTCGATGGGCGGCACATTGCGCGTTCCGGCGGACATCGGGACGATTCAGGCCGCGATCGACGCTTCGCTGCCGGGCGACGAAATTCTGCTGGCGGACGGCGTGTTTCGCGGCCCTGGTAATCGCGACTTACAGATAGGCGACCGGCGGCTGACGATTCGGAGCGCGAGCGGCATCCGCGAAAATTGCGTCATTGATTGCGAATACGCGAGCCGCGGCATCACATTCGGCGGGCTGGAGACACCAGAAACGACCATTGCGGACCTCACAATCACGCGCGGAGCGCTGACCACCCGGAGCGCGACGGGGGCCGCGGTACACGTGGGCGGCGCCGACCCGACGATTCGCAACGTGCAGTTCAAGGACAATCGTCTTTACGGAATTTTTTCGCGCAGCGCGACCATCAGCGGAACAGGAGCGCCGCGGCTGATCGACTGTCAAATCGAAACCAGCGCTTCGCTCGGGTACGGCGGCGCGGTCGAGCTTGGGGTCGATGCGATCGTGGAGCATTGCACGTTTGAGCGGAACAAAAATCACGGCACACTCTTGTCGGTGGGCGCCGGCTCGATCGTGCGCGGCTGCCGGTTCATTGACAATGAAATGACGACGATGCTCGGGCACGGGGGCGATGGCGCTCCATTACAGATTGAGCGCTGCTATTTCGAGCGCTGCGTGGGCGAGGCGGTCTATGCGACCGGGACCGCGCGCCTCGCAAACTGCGTCATCTTTGACTGCGAAGCGCCCGAGCGGCTCTTGCGGGGCGTTTCCGGCGCAACCGTCGAGGTCGTCAACTGCACGGTCATCGGCAATCGAGTCAGCGGCACGACACTGGATGGCTTTCTGGGGGGCAGCGTCACGAATTCGATCTTTCGCAATATCGCGCAGCGCGAGCTTCAGCCTGGAATCGTCACAACGTACAGCAACGTCCTCGGCGGGGTCGAAGGAGAAGGAAACATCAACGCGGACGCGCTGGCCGCGTTCGCGCGGAATGCCCATCTGATGCCCGGCTCGCCATGCATCGACGCCGGAACGAACGCGCCGCCGGGAGGCCTGCCGACAGGGGACTTCGACGGCTACCCGCGCGTCTCGCCGGCAAACGGTATCGCCGACATCGGCGCGTACGAATTCCCCGGCGATCAAGCGCTACTCGCCACGGATCAGCAGGAACTGTCGATCTCAATCATGCGCGATGTGCCGATCGCAACGACCACGTTAAACATCCGCAATGCCGGTGTGGGCGCGATGGATTGGGTGATCGCGAGCGGATGCAATTGGGCCACCGCACAACCCAACAGCGGCGGGAGCGACGGCGAAATCGACATGGTGCGGATCGTATGCGACGCAGCCGCGCTCTCCGCGGGCGAGCATTCTTGCGAGATCACGATCGATGCGCCGGGCGCGCGACTCGCGCCGCGCACCATCGGCCTGACGTTGCGCATTAATTCCGTGCGACGCGTCCCGCAGGACTATGCCACGATTCAGGCGGCGCTGGATACGGCCACCAACGGCGACATCGTCGAGTTGTCGGACGGGCAGTACTCCGGGCCCGGCAATACGGAGCTTACGTTTCATGGCCGTCTGGTGCATCTGCGCAGCGCCTCGAACGATGCGTCGCGCTGCGTGATCGACGGCGATGGCACGGCGGCGCTTCTGGTATTGGACCAACGCGAACCGGACGGCGCGTCTGTCGAGAACATCACGCTTCGGAATTCCGGCGGTGGCGCGCGGGCGATTTCGCTGGGGATGCTCGCTAACCTGCGCTTGCGAAATTGTGTCGTCGAAGACAACACATCCGGCGCCATCAACCTGGCCGACCAATCGTCGCTCTCGCTGGAGCGATGCGTGGTGCGCAACAACAGCGCGAGTCAGGGTGGGGCGATTCGGATGCTCAATTACGCATCCGCAACCTGGGACGATTGCGTGTTTCAGGGCAACCTTGCGGATATCGGAGCCGTCCTGCATTCCAACACCGGCGCGACTGTCGCCCACGATTGTTTGATTATCGACAATCGGGCACAACAAGGCTGGTTCGCGTGGATTTCGGGCAACTACTCGGCGCTGACGCTGGACGGCTGCACGCTGGCCAACAACCGGCGAACCGCGCCAGGGCAATCAGCGCTCATTTTCAGCGAATATCGCTGCGGCATCAGGCTTTGGAACACCGTTTCGTGGTTCAACGATCGGCCGCACGCACAAGGCGTTTGGGTTGACATTGTCTATGTGGATTACTGCGACTTTGAGGGGGGCGGGAGCGCATTTTCGTTTCAGACCGGCGAATTCGACTACGGCGAGAATAACATCGAATCAGATCCGCGATTCGCCGATGTCGCGGCGGGCGATTATCGCCTGACCGGTTCCTCGCCCTGTGTGAATGCGGGCGACCCGGGTTTCGAGCCGGCCGAGAATGATCTGGACGTATTCGGCAACCCGCGCGTCGCATACCGCAGAATCGACATGGGAGCCCATGAGTTTCGCTTTCCGCCCGGAGACATGAATTGCGGCGGCGTGGTTAATAATTTCGACATTGATTTATTCGTACTGGCGCTGACCAACCCGGCCGCCTATGAAGCCGCCCAGCCGGAGTGCGACGTACGTCAGGCCGACATGAACGCCGACGGCAGCGTAAACAACTTCGACATTGACCTGTTCGTTGATGCGCTGGATGCCGGATAACCGCCGCGATCCCCGAGTTGGCCGAACAGTCGAGGCGGGATACCATCGAGTGGCTCGAATGAGCCGATAGAATATGGCGCACCCCCGGGCGCGGGCGAACGCGCAGCGGTTCGGCAGCGTAGATGAGTGTGGAAATAGACGGCATGATTGAACGGCATCGACAGGACAGGGCTCTCGTCGTTCGACGCGGCGGCTTTTCGAGCGCGAACGCCCGGCGTGGCACGGCCGGGTTGGCCTTGGTTGCAGGCGCGGCGCTGCTTTGCATGGGCGGCTGCGGGCCGAATTTCGCCAACTACATCACCGAGGAACGCAGCGGCAATTTACAGTTTCAGTTTATCAATAACACATCCGCGCGGGCCGCGTTCTCGTTCGGCACGTATGACAAGCTCGACCGCGATCCGCCCGGAACCGTGCAAATTCAGCAATTGCGCGTCGAGGCGCACACCAGCAGCGCGCCGGCGACTGTGCTCTGCCGCCGCGAGGCGTCCGTCGGAACCGCCGACTTTGTGCAGCGCGTCATTGTGACCAATGCCGACGCCGTCGTGGGCTTCGACGCGGATGCGTTTGACGATGTGATCCACTTTTCGACGTCGCCGCCAGACAGCGACACCGCAGCGCTGCCGACCGCAGGCACGGCGCTGGGAGTCGAAAAACGTTTGGGGGTCGATTTCACTTGCGGCGACCGATTGATTTTTACGCTTCAGGAAGACCCGGACGCACCGGGCGGATTTCGTGTGGATTTCTCGGTCATTCCCGACCTTGAAGATGACAGTCAGTAACCCGGAGCGATCCCGCGCAGCAAGCCCCGCCCCAGTGGCCGCTCCAGTGAGTATGGCATGCCAGCTTTGCCCATCGCGGAAAAAGTCGCGCACGACATTAAATCGGCCTCGTGGGTGCGCGAAATGTTTGAGCGCGGCCGGCGGCTGAAAGCCAGGCTTGGCGACGAGAATGTTTATGACTTCTCGCTGGGCAACCCAAACGCGGAGCCGCCGCGCGAATTCTTCGACGCGATGCGCATGTGCGCTGCCGAACATAACCCGCCCATGCACCGCTACATGAGCAACAACGGCTACGAGGAGACGCGCTCGGCCGTCGCGCGGTTTGTTTCGCGCGAGTATCGCGCCCCATACGACGCCGGCGGCGTAATCATGACGGCCGGAGCGGCGGCGGCGCTGAACGTGGCCCTGCGGGCGATTCTCAACCCTGGCGACGAAGTAATCGTTTTCGAGCCGTATTTCCCGGAATATCGGTTCTACATCGAGCAGGCGCAGGGGCGAATGGTTGTCGCGCCCACTGACGACTCGCTACAGCCCGACCTCGAAGCGTTCGACCGCGCCATCACGCCGCGGACACGGGCGATCATCGTCAATTCACCGAACAATCCGACAGGCGTGGTTTACTCGGAGCGAACCTGCCGCGGGCTCGCGGAACTCGTGGCGCGGCGCGATTCCGACGAGCGGCCGCTGTACGTGCTCTGCGACGACATCTATCGCCGGCTGATTTATGACATCGATTGGTGTCCGGCGCTCGCACCGCTGGTTCGCCGCTCGATCGTGGTTTCGAGCTACAGCAAGGACTTAAGCGTGCCGGGCGAGCGCATCGGCTATCTCGCGATGGCCGCGAATATTCCACAGCGCGATCTGCTGGTCGCGGCGACGGCGATGTTGAATCGCACGCTCGGGTTTGTGAACGCGCCGGCGTTCATGCAGCGCGTCATCGCGCGCTGCGCCGACGCTTTGTGCGATGTCAATTTTTATCGCGAGAATCGCGACCTGTTGTGCGGGGCGCTGCGAGATTTCGGCTATGAGCTGAACACGCCCGGCGGCGCGTTTTACGCCTTCCCAAGAAGCCCCATCGACGACATCGAGTTTATCGACGTTCTGACGCGGCACAACATCCTGGCCGTTCCCGGTAGCGGCTTCGGCCGGCCGGGGCATTTTCGACTGTCCTACTGCGTGGACCGCAAGACGATCGAACGCAGCCTGCCCGCGTTTGACGCCGCCCTGCGCGAATGTCGCGATGCACGCGTCGCCGCGAGTTAGTCCGCCGCGCCCACCGTCTCGACCGCCTCAACCTGCGCGCTGTCAGCAGCGCCAAACCGGATCGAGTTCATGACCACGCGCAGCTTCTCAAAGCCAATGTCGTCCTGATATGTCAACACAAACGACAGCGCGACATCGTTCATCTTCACGCAATAAAACCGCTGTTGCACTTCCGGCTGCCCATTCCCGGCGCGAAGCGATGCCGGAAGACAGGCCGCCTTCATGCCGCCGATCGAAACCCGCGTTTTGAGCACGCCGAATTCATAATTCAAAGGCGTCTTGCGCAACACGCCCTCGACGGCGCGGGCATAATCGGCGGCCGACTCGATGCCGGGATAGCCGCGCAGACTCTCAGCCGTAACGACGATGTTGTTATTGACCTTTCCGGGCTTGCCGGGCGCATGCTCGGATGCCAACACGAGTTGTATTGTCGTCGCTTTCGCGGTTTGCGCCATGCGCATCAGCAGCGCATCGCCGTTCGCGACAAACGAAATGCCGCGATCGGTGAGCGCGTCGGTTGTGTCCTGGTCGGCGATGTGCCAATCCTGTGGAACCGACATCGAAAAGCCCAAGCTCTCGTTCACATAACGCCGACCATCCCATCGCCCCGCGTCATATTTGGCCGCATCGCCGGCAGGGAACATGGGCTGCGGCCTATTCCCGACCGCGCCGAGCACCTGCGTGAGCGCCGCGGCGTTCTGCCGCGTGAATGAGTAGGCGTAGTAGGCAGCGGTGCCGCTGATGAGAAGCGTGAGAAGGCGGCCGACGGAACGCATGCGATATCCCCCTGATCTCTGTGCCCGTATCGATCCGCTCGGGAACCGATCGAATTCAGCACTAACCAGAAGTATTGGAAACGAAGCGACGAAGCGAACTAACGACCGATAACAAGCCAGGCCTAATTGCTTGGATCGCGTGAGCTGGGATGCGAGACGGCGAATTCGCCTATAACGGCTGCTCGGCGGATTCCCTGCCACGCAAGTCCGACGTCGCGGAAACGACCGACCGGTGGAATTCACTGCGGTTTTGGCGTGATCCAAACTGCGTCCGAAACCCCGCACGGATGTTTCCGTTTCATTTTGTCCTTAGAAGTGCTAAGCTATTGGAACGGGGAAGGTTACAGTCCGTTATCGGCGACATTCGTGCGGACAGCGTGAGCGCTAGCGATGGCAGCAGACACAAAAGAAACGACTCAGCTATTGCTGCGCGTCCAAGCCGGCGACGCCTCGGCTACAGAGAAGCTGTTGCCGCTGGTGTATGAGCAGCTGCGCGCTCTGGCGACTGAGTTTCTGCGGGGCGAACGACGCAATCACACGCTTCAGCCGACCGCGCTGGTGCATGAAGCGTATCTGCGGCTGATCGACCAGTCGCAAGCGCAATGGAACGATCGCGCGCATTTCTTCGCCGTCGCGGCGCGGGCCATGAGGCGCATTCTCGTGGATCACGGGGTGGCGCGGCGGGCGCAAAAGCGCGGCGGCGGGAATCCGGTACTGCGCCTGGAAAGCGACACGGCCCCCGCGACCATGCGAGAAGTGGACCCGGTGGTTCTGGACGATGCGCTCAAAGCGCTCGCGGAATTGGATGAGCGCAAGGCGCAGGTCGTCGAGTTACGATTTTTCGGCGGATTGTCGGTTGAGGAAACTTCCGAGGCGCTGGGCGTGTCGATCTCAACCGTCGAATCCGATTGGCGCATGGCGAAAGCGTGGCTTTCGCGCGAACTGTCGTCGCGCTAGGCGAACATTCTTTCCGTTCAGAAGCGCTCGATCCGGCGCGGAGCCGCGTCCACCATGAAATCATGCGACTATCGCGAGAACAATTTCGACGCGTGAACGAGGTATTCGCGGCCGCCTGCGAGCAACCCCCCTCCGCGCGGCGCGCGTTCGTGGAGCGCGAGTGCGCGGCGCAGCCGGAGCTTGCGCCGCACGTTCTCGAATTGCTCGACCATGACGATCAGCCGGCGGTGGCGCTGGACCAGGCTCCGCTGGCCGGCGTGCTGGGCTCGATGGGCGCGAAGTTGCTCGCGGCCGGCGCTGGCGAACTGCCTTATCGCATCGGCTCTTATCGAATCCTGTCGAAGCTCGGCGAAGGCGGTTTCGGCGTCGTGTATCTCGCCGAGCAGGAGAACCCGCGGCGGCAGGTGGCGCTCAAGGTCATGCGACCGGGATTCTTTTCGCCGCAATCGCTGCGACGATTCGAATCCGAGGCACACGCGCTCGGACGTCTGCAACACATCGGCATTGCGCACATCCACGAAGCGGGCGTGGCCGACATTTTCGCGAAGTCTCCGGCGGCGCAGGGCAATCTGCCGGGCGGCGAGGAGCCGGTCGCCCGGCGCGTGCCGTTCTTTGCGATGGAGTACGTGCGCGGCCGAACGCTGCGCGACTACGCGCAGAGCCCGCGGGGAGAAAGCCCGCTGTCCACGCGCGAACGATTGGAGCTGTTCGCCCGAGTGTGTGACGCGCTCGATCATGCCCACCGCAACGGCGTCATCCATCGCGACCTGAAACCCGACAATATCGTCGTGGAGGAGCGGCCCGACCAACCGCCTGGAGCGAGCGAACCCGTGGCCCGCGCGGCCGGCGACACGCGCAGCCGCTCGGGGCGCGTTTCGGGCACGCTACTTTCGTCAGTGTCGCTGCCGATTCCGAAGATATTGGATTTCGGCGTGGCACGTTTGACGGATTCGGATGTGCAAGTCACCACGATGCGCACGGATGTGGGGCAACTCATCGGCACGCTGCCGTATATGAGTCCGGAGCAGGTCACCGGCGATCCCGGGCAGGTGGACGCACGGTCCGATGTATATTCCGCCGGAGTTGTTTTATATGAATTGTTGACCGGCGATTTGCCGTATGACGTTCGCAGCCGCTCTTTGCTCGACGCGCTGAAGACGATTCGAGAAGCTGAGCCGAAATCGCCCAGCACGGTGAACAGAACGTTCCGCGGCGACATCGCGGTCATCCTTTCCACGGCGCTTGAAAAAGACAAAACGCGCCGCTATCAATCCGCCGCTCTGCTCGCCGCCGATATTCGAAGCTACCTGGCCGGCGAGCCGATCGCGGCGCGGCATGCGTCGGCGTTGTATGTGATGCGAAAGCGATTGCGACGCTATGGCGTGGCGCTGGCCGTCTCGTGCGGCTTTGTGGTGTTCGCGGCGACGGCCGCCGCCTGGCTGAGCTTCGCGTATGGCGTGCAGTCGCGGCTGGTCAAAGAAATCAAGCAGGAGCGCGATCGCGCGGTGCGGGCGGAGGGTGAGGCGGGCCGGGCGCAGCGCGCCGCCGAGATCGAATCGGAAAACGCGCGGCAGGTCGCCGATTTCCTTCAGGAACTGCTGGCATCCGCCGACCCTTCCAACGAAGCCGGACGCGAGGCAACCATCCGCGAACTGCTGGATCGCGCGGCCGCCCGTGTCGAAAACCCGGACGTCAGGCTCGATCCGGGAACCGAGGCTCAGTTGCGGCGCACAATCGGCCGGGCATTCACCGCATTGCGCTACAGCAACGCGGCCGAGCCGCACCTGCGCCGTTACTACGAATTAGTGCGCGAGGTCAGCGGGCCGAATTCTCTGGAATACGCGAACGCGATCATGGAGTACTACGCGAAATCCGGCGGCGCCCGAAATGTTCGCAACCTGCTTGGCGAGGCGCGGCGGATTTTTGAATCGCTGGGCCAAACCGAAACAGAGGACTATGCCACGCTCCTGCACGGCATCGGCATATTCGTGGGCGAATCCGGCGATCTGAACGCGTCGCTTGATCTGTTCAAACAGGGGCTCGCGATCAACCGCCGGCTCGCGCCGCAGGGGAACGGACACACCATCCCGTTTCTCGTGGACATGGGCCGCATTCATCGCAATCGCGGCGAGATGGAGTTGGCGGATTCGTACGTGACCGAAGCCGTGGCGCTTTCGCGGCGACAAAACGGGCCCGAACACGGAGACACGGCCATCACGCTTCACGCGCTGGGGATGCTTCGATTAAATCAACAGCGATTCGACGAGGCGGAAACCGCGTTGCGCGAGGCGATTCAAATCCGCGCAAAGGTGTGGGGTGCGGATCACCCGGATGTCGCGCTCGGTTACTTCAATCTGGGCGGCGTGATGTTCGACGCGCGGCGCTATGCCGAGTCGGCTGATTGCTTTCGCCGCGCCGCGGAAATCGCCCGCGGCAAGTTCGGCGAGTTCAACATCGAAGTGGCGCGATTTCAGAGTTGCGCCGCCATGGCGATGTTGATGCTCGCCGACTTTGACGGCGCGGATGAGTGGGAATCGCGCGCGATCGAGACGAACCGCGTGGCGCTGCCGGAGTCTGAAGCATACGCCGGGTCGCTCCTGCAAATGGCGAAAATTCGACTGGGGCAGGGCAAACCCGCCGAGGCGCTGGCGTTTTTCGATGAGGGCTGGTCAATCCGCCGCCGGAGGGCCGAACAACCTTCGTGGAATTTCGGCGCGATGCGATCGCTACGCGGAAAAATTCTCGCGGCGCTGGGGCGCGACGCGGAGGCCGAGCGCGAACTGCTCGCCGGCTGGAGCGAGATGGCGACGATTCCCGCGCGCTACTTACATCGCCGCGTCGAGGGGGGCGAAGCGCTGGTGGATTTTTACACCCAGCGTGGCTGCATGGAAGATACCCAGCAATGGCGACGCGAATTGGCGGAATTGACAACCAACCCGGCCCCCTGATTGGCGCGATTTCGATGCCGGTGCCACCGCACAACGACCGGCAAGCAGGCGACGTAAGCCGATTGCTGTCTTCCGGTCAGGGCGATGATTCCCCCCTTGATTTTCCATTGCGTACCGGGGCGCGTCTTACAAATTCCGAGCGCTGGACCGCTCGGAGCGAATGAGGAAGTGTACCGCGTGGGTCGGGCCAGCATCACGCAATCGCTCAGCAGACCCATCGCCGCACAAATATTGATGCGGTAAGAACTTACGAGTGTTCGACGAGTTCTGTGCGGGTTGGGCGAATGTGCTGTTATCGGTATGAACGGAGATTGAGATCATGAAAAAGCATCTGTGGGTTACATCGCTGGCCGCGGCGGCGCTGACGCTTGGCGTGGCTGTCGCTCAGGACGCAAAGCCGGCCGAGCCGAAGCAGGAAGCGCCGAAGCCGGCCGCCCCGGCACCAGCTCAGCCCAAGGTCGAGCCGGGGCATGAAGGTCACGATCACGCTGCCCCTCCTCCCGCGCCTAGCGCGCCGGTTGATCCGAATGCACCCGCGCCGAAAATCGAGCTGTCCGAAACAGTATGGAACTTCGGCACGTTGTGGGCCGGCATGCCCGCCGACAAGGAAATCACGATCAAAAACGTCGGCCAGGGGCCGATGAACGTGTCCGTGCGCACCTCATGCGGCTGCACGCAGGCGAAGAAGCCCAAGGACGTGCTTCAGCCCGGCGAATCCGACACGATGAAGATCAGCTATAGCACGAAGAAGAAACCGGGCAAGGTCAGCCAGACCGTAACAATTCAGACGAATGACCCCGCCAATCCGCAGGCGACCGTCAAGGTTGAGGGGGAAGTCAAGCCGGTCTACACGGCCGAGCCGGGGCCGTATATTCAGTTCGGCCGACTGAGCAAGTCCTCGAAGGACACGCAGAAGATCACCATCAAGAACGAGTACACGGACAAGCTGAACCTGAAGATGAAGGACAAGCCGGAAGGCCCGTTCGACATCGAGCTGAAAGAGATTGAGCCGGGCATGAAGTACGAGCTGACGGCAACGTCGCGCCCGCCGCTGACGATGGGCGTTGTCAAAGCCGATGTGAAGCTCGAAACCGGTGTCGAGTTGTTGCCGGAAATCGACATCAGCGTTCAGGGTTATGTCCAGCCGCCGGTCATGGTGAATCCGGCGCAACTTTGGATTCCGCCGCAGACGTCGCAGCCAACCGAGCGCATCATTCGCGTCACGTACGTGACCGACAAGCCGGTGAACATCCTCGGCATCAAGAGCAGCGCGGACGTGATTAAGGCTGAGCTGCAGCCGAAGACGACCACCGCGCCGGCCGGCGTGGGATCGGGCTCGCACGACATCCGCGTGAAGCTGCCCGCGGGAAGCGAGATTCCGGAAAGCGGCGCGACGATCGAAATCACGACCGATTCCGAAGATCCGGAGTATCGCCTGCTGAAGGTTGATGTCACGACGAAGCGCCCGACGCCGGCAGTGCCGGCCGTTCCGGGCGGCGCAAAGCCGGGCGCACCGATGGCCCCGACGACGCCGGCTGCTCCGGCTCCACCGGCCGGTTCGGCTGCGGGCGGATCGAACGTGAAGCCGGCCGAACCGAAGAAGCCGTAAGATCGCGATCGACGCGCAGCAAATGTAACGCGGGGCTTCCGGCCGCAAGTATGCCGTGCTGGAAGCCCCCTTTGCATACTCATACATTAGGCTTGGTCGCTTAATCGCGAGTAATTGTTCGCCCGAGAAAACTTGCTGTGATTTTCGAACGAAGCGTGCTGAACAAGACGCGGTGCTTTGCCGGCCGACGACCGCTCCCTGACGGTCGCGGCCGCGATCGAGCAAAAAGACGGGACCGGCAGGATGCCGGTGCTACCCAAAATTGAAAACGCTCTCGTAGCGAGACCGCCATGATTGCTGGAACGCTGGCCAGATCGTTCATCATCATCGCCGCGTCGGTCGTCCTCGCCGCGGGTTATGCCTCGGTAATGAAGCGGCCGTGGGCGCCGACACCGGAACAACTTCAAAAAGAAAAGAACGACCTGCGTCGGCGCGAGGATGCGAGAAAGCATCGGGCGGAACTCGAAAAGCAGGCGGGGATTTCGCTGAAGGATTTGCAGGGCTTCATTTCGCAGGGTCAGGCCATCTTTGTCGACGCGCGCGAGCGCAAACTGTTCGACGACGGACATTTGAAAACGCCCACGATCGTGAACATTCCCGAGTCGGACGTGAAAAACCAGGTCGCACGCCTCACGCCGGATGTCGTCGCCGGACGCGAGATCGTGCTGTATTGCAATGGCCTCGATTGCCCGGCCGCGGAGGTTGTGTATGCCGAGCTTCAGCAGCTATTTGGGCATGACCGCATGTTCATTTACTTCGAGGGTTGGGACGGCATCATGAAGCACAAGCTGCCGACAACGACCGGGCCTGAGAGTGATCTGAATCCGGCGTTCATCGGCATGTGGCCGGAGGAAGTTGCGGCGCTCCAGCAGAATGATTCGGGACAACCGACCGACGCGCGGCAGCCTTCTGGAGATCAGCCATGAGCGACGCGACCATGAACGCCGCGCCGGCCGCCGCGGGGCAGCGACGCGACGCGTTGTTCTACCCGCGTGTTGTGTCCGGGCATTTTGCGCGGGCGTGTGTGGCGTTGGTGCTGGGTTACGCGGCGATTGAGAAATTGAAAGACCTTGGCGAGTTCGCGAAGCAGGTGCGACAGTACCACGTCGCTCCTGAAATGTGGACGGAGGCCATCGCCAACATCGTGCCGTGGTTTGAGTTGGCGACCGTGGCGCTGCTCCTGCTCGGTCTATGGCGATTCGAGGCGCGTCTGCTGATTCTCGGCATGATGGTGTGGTTCACCGCGTTGAAGCTGACGGTATACATGCAAGGCCGCGAAATTGAGTGCGGTTGCTTTGGAAAGTCGCTCTTGTCGGAATGGCTCAAGGGCGGGTGGGGAATTGTGTTGAATCTCGCGCTGATTGCGCTTTTGCTCTACGACTGGTGGACTGACAGACAGCGGTCCACCATTGCCAGCAAATCAGCGGGTTGAAACGGCTTGGACAGCACTTCGCAGCGTTCGCACCAATCGTCGCCCACGCCGCGCTGCATGATATTCCCGCTCATGATGATGGCCCGTAGTTCCGGACATCGCTCTCTCAACTTGCTCAGCAGCGCATCGCCTCGCATATCGGGCATGAAGTAATCAACCAGCGCCAAGTCGAGCGTTTCGCCGCGCTCGCGGACGATTTGCAGCGCTTCGCGCGCGTCGCCGGCGGCTTCAACGCCATAGCCGGCATCGCTGAGCATGTCGCAGATCACGCTTCGCACCACGGCTTCATCCTCGACGACGAGTATCGTGTGCCGGCCGCTCGCCTGCGGCGCTTGCGTCGGAGCATCCGGCGTGAATCCGCCAACGCGTCGCGGCGCTGATCTGGCTCTCACAGGAAGGTAAAAGGAGACCGTCGTTCCCACGCCGATTTCGCTTTCGATATGCAGCGCGCCGCCATGTGACCGCACGATGCCGAGCGTCGAAGGCATGCCGAGTCCACGGCCGCTGAATTTCGTTGAGAAAAACGGTTCGAACACGCGGTCGACCGTTTCGCGCGACATGCCGCAGCCATTGTCTGCGATGCGGATTGCAGCGAACGCTCCCGGCCGGGTTTCAGGCCCGCAAATGCAGTCGTGCAACGCTCGTTCGTCCAGGGTAACGCGCTCCGTCGTGACTGTAATCAACCCGGGTGGATTGCTGATGGCGTCGGCGGCATTCGAAAGCAGGTTGACAATCACCTGTCGTATTTGCGTTGCATCGGCTTCCAGCCTGGGTGTCGTCAGGTCGTAGCGCTCTCTGACCACCGCGCGCGGCGTAACGGACACTTCCATGAGTTTGACGGTTTCGTGAAGCAGTGTGGGGAGGTTGATGGGCTCGATGACCCGTTCGCCCCGGCCGGCGTAAACAAGCATTTGCCGCGTGAGCGCTGCGCCGTCGAGAGCCGCTTGTTGAATGAGCGCCAGGTTGCCGCGCGCCGTCGCGTCAACCGCGAGCGACTTCGACGCAATTGCGGCGTTTCCCATAATCGCCATCAAGAGATTATTGAAGTCATGGGCGATTCCGCCGGCCAAGATGCCGATGCTCTCGAGTTTCTGAGATTGCTGAATCCGCTCGGCGAGTTGTTTTTGCGTGCGTTCGGTTTCGAGTCGATCGGTGATATCGATGTCGATGCATACAAATCGCGGTTCTCCCGTGCGGAAATCGTCCATACGAAACAGGCTTGAATACGCGATGCCGATTCGCCCGTCGCGACGGCGGAATTTGCACTCTTGCGGAGCCGGCGATTCGCCGGTGGCGACGAGTTGTCGCAAATATTCGGTGTACTCGGCGCACTCTTCGCACGAGAGAATCAGCTCGCCCAGCGTTTTTCCGACGGCTTCCGCCGCAGTCCATCCGAACATGCGTTCGGCGGCGGGGTTCCAGTACGTCACGCGGGCATCGATGTCGAATTCCTCGACCGCGACATTTGGCGTGTTGTCCAGGATGGACCGCAGGCGCTTGTCGCTGGCAAGCGCTTGCGCCTGGGCGTGCTTCAGGGCGGTGATGTCGCGCTGCGTCGCCCATAGCCCCATGATGAAGCCGTTTTTGCTGATTCCCTGAACCGCGGCGAGGTAACAGTGCTCGTTGCCCTGCTCGTCAAACACAACGGATTCCGCATCGGTAAGCCTGAAGCCGCTGTGAACGACGCGAGTCAGGCAGGTCGGCTGGCCATCCGGTCCAAATGGCACGATGTCGCGGAGCTTCTTTCCGCGCACGTCCTCGGCAGACGCCTTCCCGTACGCCCGCGCCATGGCGTTGTTGCATTCGCGCACAACCCCATGATCGAGAAATATCCGGATTTGCTCGTCCTTCGGCAAATCCAGAGAGATGGGGGCATCGAGCTCGACGTACCAGACGCCCTCCTCGCTGTACTCAATAAACGATCGAAAGCGCGCTTCGCTTTCCTGCCTGGCTTCAATCGCCCGGCGATGCTCTGTGACATCGAGGAACACGCAGTTGTACAATGTGCCACCGTCGCACACCATCGGGGCGTTGAGCGCGTGAATCCACCGATATTGCCCGCTCGCGTCTTGCAGACGATATTCGCAATCCACGGGGGTTCCGGTGGCTCGCGCGTGGAGGACGACGCTCACCACGCGCTCGCGGTCCTCCGGATGGATGAACGGGAGCAAATAGGTCTCCAGCGGCCGGCCCAATTTCAGGTGCGGAAAAGTCTGACGCCATTCAGCAAGGCGCGGATTGACATATTCGACGTGGCGTGCGCCGTCGCGCGAAACGAAATAGCAAAAGGCAAGCCCCGGAACGTTGTTCGCGAAGCTGCGAAACCGCTGTTCGCTTTCGCGAAGAGCGCGGTGCGCGACGACACGCTCGGATGCGTCGCGGTTCATGCTGACAATTACAGTGCGCCCTTCGAGCTTCATGACTGACGCGCTGATGTCCACGTGCAGAATACGTCCTGATTTGTGACGTTGCTGAATGGCTGACTCGGCATGCCAACCTTTCCGCACGGCGGAATCGCGGCGCAGGTCGCAGGAATCGCCGTGGTTCACAATCGAGAATGGCGCACCGATGAACTCGGAGCGGGCGTATCCATAAAGCTCAAGCGCCCGGTCGTTGGCGTCGAAAATCGTCTCCGATTCCGCGTCGAACGCGATGATCGCTTCATGCGATCGCTCGAAGATGCCGCGATATTTTCGTTCGTTCTGCCGAGTTGACTCCAGCAGCCGCTTTCGCTCCGACATCGCCGCGGCCAGAAACAGGCACGCCAATGATCCGGAGACCGTGAGAATCTGAAATCCAATAATTCCCTGCCCGCCGCTGCGGAGAAACAGGGCAAGAGGTCCGGTCGCTTGGGCCGCGAATAATGTCGCGCTGGTCACGAAGCAGAGCATCACAAACGCGCTCGACGGAGTTCCCAGGATGTACCCGGCCGCCAACGCGATTGCTTGTGGAAGACAAAGCAGCCCCAGCGCGATGCCGGCATCCGAAGTCGGCGTGCGCATGAGGAGCGCGGCGGCGCCTCCGAACGCGGCGGTGGCCAATGCGTGTCGCACCGCAACCCCGGCGGATTGGGCGCTGGGTGAATATCTCAGCAGCGCGGCGACAATGGGCACGACCAACAAGCTGCCGGTCAGATCGGAGAGCACGCCCTCGATCCAATATCCGAGCATGTGCGGGTGGCCGGGCGGCAACGCGTGGAATTTGACGACGTAAAGCAAGGAGGTTGAGGCGGACAAAACGCTTTCGATCATCGCAGCCGGAATCAACCCCGCGGCGATTGACCGAAAACTCATGAGCGCCTGGGCTTCCAGACAAAGCCGGCTTAAGTAACCGGCAGCCGCGAAGAAACCGATCGCGGAAGAAAGAAAGGCGATCAGGCTGTCGGTCCACGCTTGAAAAGCGATTTGAAACCACACGCCGAGGGCGAGGCTGAATATCAGCGCTGAAAACGCTCGCTGCGCAAAGTTCTTTTGGTGCAGCATGGCGCCGATCGCGATCCCGGCCGCAAACCACGTGGGCGGCAGGTGCATGGGGTCCAGGAGAAGCGCATTCCCGAGTATGCAGGCGACGACGAATGCCGCGATGAGCCAAATCCAATGAAAAATCGGCACGCCCGCGATAGCCGTCCAGGCTCCCGCGCGAGCGTGCGGCAACCCCGTTGAATGTGTCGTCTGCATACCACGCCTTTCAGTGCGAATATAGGCGTTTGCAACGGCGAAATCGGTTCAGAAATGAAGCGAGAACGGACGCCGTTCGAAATCAAACAGTCTCATCAGCGCCAACAATTTGCGCTGCACATCATCCACCCCGGGCGGAAAACTTCTGCGAACCGCGCTAGACGACCGGTCCCGCGGAACGGATCGCAGCCGATGCCTCGGGGAATTTCTTGAAATTCTCGTTGAAGCGGCGCGCGAGATCAGCCGCTTTCGCGTCGTAATCCGCAGGCGATTTCCACGTGGTGCGCGGGTTCAGCACTTCGTTCGGCACATTTGGGCAACTCTTCGGCACACCAACTTTGAACACCGGATGCGGTTCGTAGCCCACGTCGTCGAGCTTGCCGCCGAGCGCCGCGTGAACCATCGCACGCGTGTAACTGATTTTCATGCGGCTGCCGACGCCGAACGGTCCGCCGCTCCAGCCGGTGTTCAGCAACCAGACGCGCGCGTCATGCCTGGCGATCTTCTTGCCGAGCATCTCCGCGTAAACGGACGGATTCAACACCAGGAACGGCGCGCCGAAACAGGTCGAGAACGTCGCCTGCGGTTCGTTGCCGACGCCCGCTTCGGTTCCCGCGACCTTGGCCGTATAGCCGGACAGGAAATGAAACATCGCCTGTTCGGGCGTCAACCGCGATATCGGCGGCAAAACGCCGAAAGCGTCGCATGTGAGAAACACGATGTTGCGCGGATGGCCGCCCACGGAGGGTTCGATGGCGTTGTCGATGTAATGAAGCGGATAAGCGACGCGCGTGTTTTCGGTCAGCGAGTTGTCGGCGAAGTTGCATGCGCGCGTTTCGGGATCCAGGGTTACGTTTTCGAGCACCGAGCCGAAACGAATCGCGCGATAGATCTGCGGTTCGTCCTTCTCCGACAGATTGATGCATTTCGCGTAGCAGCCGCCCTCGATGTTGAAGACGCCTTCGTCGCTCCAGCCGTGCTCATCGTCGCCGATCAGGCCGCGCTGCGGGTCGGCGGAGAGCGTGGTCTTGCCCGTGCCTGACAGGCCGAAGAACAGGGCGACGTCGCCGTCGGGTCCGCGGTTTGCCGAGCAGTGCATGCTAAGCACGCCCTTCCGCGGCAGCATGTAGTTCATGACGGTGAAGATCGACTTCTTGATTTCGCCGGCATATTGCGTACCGCCGATGATGACGAGATTCTTCGCGAGATTCAGCAGAATGAAAGCGTCGCTTTTCACGCCGTCGGCTGCCGCGTTCGCGAGAAAATTCGGCGCTGAGATGACGGTGAAATCCGGCTTGTGGTCATCGAGCGCGTCGGCGGGCGGTCGAACGAATAGCTGCCGCGCGAACAGACTGTGCCACGCATATTCCGTAATAATGCGGACTTTCAAGCGGTGATTCGCGTCCGCGCCGGCGTACAAGTCCTGCACGAACAGATCGCGGTTCGACAGGTGGGTCCAGAGCTTCGCCTGGAGCGCGTCGAAAACCGACGCTTCGACCGGGACGTTCACATCGCCCCACCATACATGGGCTTCGCTGCCCGGCTCGCGCACGCAGAATTTGTCCTTCGGCGAGCGGCCGGTGCGTTTGCCGGTTCGGGCGACGAGCGCGCCCTGGTTCGACAGCATGCCTTCGTTCCGGCGCAACGACTCTTCGACGAGCATGGGTGCCGGAAGATTCCAGTGAACGCAACCGAAATGAGACAAACCGAGCGTTGCCAAGCCGTGCCGGCTGGGGTGAACGATGCAGCGATGCATGCGAAATCCTTGCGAAAACTCGGGCGATCAATGACGGCGGATCGAAACGGCGCGTGTCGCGACCGCTTCATGCGCCGAGCAACGAATCGAAGACATACCGATTAGACCATTATGCTGATTTTCGCGAAACTGACAACCTGTGGCAACTTCCTTTGCGGGTCTGCGTCAAGTTTGTAGGTAAGTTCACGCCGCTGCGAAGGGGAGGTTGTTCCAGACGGCGTCCCATTCCCCGTTCAGCCAAGCCGCGCGGATCGAAAGTACGTTTTGCGAGCCCGCCTTGGACCAGCGCATTCCACTGCGCTTCGTGCGCATCGCCAACAGGTGCTTGCACGCCAACTCGACCATGCCCGACCCGATGTCCAAGCCCGCCGCGCGGAATTTGTCGTAGGCCAGCCGCGCGTCCTGATTCTCGATGTATGTGATCAACGCCTTCAAACCGCCCGCTTGGACTTCGCGCGCGTTCGCGCCAGCGTGGTCCGCAGACGTTCCAGAATCGCACGCACCTGGCCTTCCCAGAGCAAGCCCTCGATTTCCTTGGCCCACGCCTTGGTCTCGGCCGTGTTTCCGCCGTGCAGCACGCGCCCGCACATCCACACGTGCTCGGAGACGTGATACCAATCCACGATGCAGATCGCTTCTTTCAACAAGCCGCCCTCGTGATTCCAAATCCAAGGAGCGCCGTCGCCCAGCAGCATCACGCGTCTGGTTTTTTCCAGGCCGCTGTCCTGAATGTGGCAATCAGCGGCCGATGACCAAAATGAATCGAGAGGGATGGTGAGACTGTGAGTCCGCCGTGGCGAGACGTTTGCGGCACCAACTGAAATCGCGAGCTAACTATTTACCCGCCAAACGGTTGCATCATTTTTTTTTTTGACGTTTTTCCTTGCTTTGGACCGAAAGCGCGGCGATACTTTCTTAGACGGTTCGTTACCGCCATTCGGCGGGTGGCCGTCGCGAGGGAAGCAACCGGGGAGTTACCCTGTGAACAATTCCTCTTCACCGTCGGGCCGGCACATCAGCAGTGGCTGCTTCTTGATGGCCATCTCGTTACTCGCGGCCGCTTCGACAGGGTTGATTTACGCCGATCGCAAGTGCGTTTTCAATGTTGCCTGCGGCTCCTCAAGCATGACGTGTCTTCCCGAACTCGGGGGCAACTGCAATTACTGCGACGGGATCGCTGTCGGCGATTACTGTGAGATTTGCCGATATAAAACCTGTTCATCCGGATCTTCGCAGGGGTGTGGAGCGCGATGGGGCGGGTCTTGCGCGGCGCTTACCGGCACCTGTACACCATCTGTTCCGCCCGTATGGATTTCGGATACTTGCGGCATGCCTGAATGCTAGAAACTCTGGCATAAGGGAAGGGGATAGTAATGTACGCCCCCATCTTTCTGATCGGATTCGTATGCCTTACTCCGGAAAGCGAACTTCGAGTTCGTTTGCAACAGCGTTACGAAGCGCTGGCCGCGATCAGCGCTTCATATGAACATTCTGTGTATGTCTCACCGCGCCACTCCGACGCGCTCGATGTGAATTCCTGGAGGCTGGCGCGTGAACCGCTGCATTTCAGAGTAACCATCTCGCGCCCCAATGTTCTGGTTCAGCTGCTCGATGAACTCCCGGACCGTGGGTACACCGCCGTCGATTACCACCTCTGCAACGATCGATATCAGGCCAGGTGGGTGCAACCCGATCGCGAGGGCCGTCAAGTACTCGAAATCAGCGAATACTCTAGTCAGCAGGGCTTGTTTCTCTGGTCCGCGGTGCTGGAAGTATTTGAGTTACGGATTCCGTGTCATCCGCAACGATTCCAAAGCCTGCTGACGCTGCTGGAGGCGGGTCAACTCGAAGTGCTCGGCACCGACGGCGAACGTATCGCATGCCGATCCGTCGATCAGCTCGAAGACGGTTCGACGTGTGAACAATATTGGGAAGTCGATCAGACCGGATTCGCGCGGCATGCGTCGGCCGCGATTTATCCCGCCGATCCTTCGCAGGCCCCGATCACAAGCAACTGGCTGGTGCTGGCGACTCAGGATTTTAGCGGAGTCGAAGTGCCCCAGGATGTGGCGGTGATTGTTGATAATCCCAATGTTGCAGCTGCGCCGGGCAGAACGGTGCAACGAATCACTTTGACGTCGATCGAGCTGGCGGATGGCCCGCAAATCGCCCGGATTTGCGAGGCCCCGGTATTGTGCAATGCCAACGTGACAGAATACCAACCAGATGGAACAAGAGTTCGCCGTATCTATGACGCGGATGGACTTGTCATTCAGACAGATCAAATTGGCGCCTTTGTCGCCGGTCCGCAAACCTTGCAACAACGTAAGTTGGCGTGGGCATGGTCCGCGCTGCCGGCGGCCGCGGCATTCACGCTGATCGGCTTTGTCGCCTTGAAAATCGGGCGCGCGACGAGATCGTAACGTGCCTTTCTCGCGACAACACTTCAGACTAACGCTTGGAACGCTACTACTGCTTTTTGCTCGAAAGCAATGCCGCCAACGCCGCCAGCTTGCCTGTGGCTGAATTCGGCGCGGGATGTGTGATGGCTACTTGTTGATCTGCTTCGCCCGCCCCGGCTTCCTCAGCGGCCGCCGGGGCCTCGCAGTGCTCAACGGTAGGTGGCGGGTCTTCGCGAATGAAGCCCTGGCGCTCGTTTGCCGCGCCGGCGTCTTCACGCGGCGTGACCTTGATCAACGGCTTATCGCCTGACCCCTCCGACGCGGCGGAACTCGCCGGCGTCTGCGGCGCTGGTGCGGATTTCGGCGCGTTGGTGTCTGAGCGAGTCTGCCGCCACCAGCGGTCGATCACCGCTTCGACATCGCCTTCTCGCCCGCCCGTTTGCCACAACCGGAAGAAGTCCATGTTCGCGCTGCGCGGCATGCGCGGCGGAGGGTCCACCAGTGTGCGCATCGGCATCAGCACTGCGTCGCCGAGGATGAATGCCTCGCCCGGCCGTAGTCCAGGCAGCAGCGAAATCAGCGTGCGAAATTGATCCGTCACGACCCGGGCCGCAAAATCCTGATCGTCCGGGTTATTCATCCGCATCAGCACCATCGTGTTGCACTGGCTGAGCACGGTTTCTGAAATCTCGCTCGGGCGCTGCGTGACGATCATCGCCGACACACCATACTTACGTCCCTCTTTGGCGACCTTCTCCACCGCGTCGCGTGCAAACGTCTTGCGGCCCTTCGGATCCCGCGGCAGGTAGTTGTGCGCTTCTTCGTACACGAGCAATACCGGTTGGCGCACCTCCACCGGCGACCAGAAGTTGAATTCAAACAGCGCGCGGGTCAGCACCGCGACAGTGATATCAACCACATCGAACGGCAGACCGGATAGATCGACGATGGTCAGGTTCTTTCGCGTCTTCAATCGGCCGAGCAACTGACGGATGACCTGCGATGTCGCGAGGCTCAACTGTCCAGGCGTCATGTTCTCGCTAAACGTACTGCCAAGATCGGGGTTGCGCTTGGCGGCGGCGAACGGCCGCAGCAGAAAGTCGTAGCGGCGATCGTTCAGGCGCGTTTCGAGCTGGTTTACCAGCCCGAGCAGACGCGAGTGAAACGTGGCATGCGCCACCTCGCCCTCTGGATTGCCCTGATTGAATTCCATTTTGCGGGTCTGCACCAGCTTTTCCTGCTCGACCGGAGGCATTTGTCTAAACGGCAGCCGCGAAAATGCATAACTCTGTGACCCGAGCACATATCGTGCGTTATTCATGTTCTCGGCGTAGATGCGGAGTTGATCGAGCGAGTAATACACCGGCGTGTCGATCGTGCAGTCATAGACCAGGTTCAGTTGCTCGGCGGCCGGCCGTTTGAGTTTCTCGAACGCGCCGCGCAGAAACACGCGCTGCGCGTTGATGTTGGCGGGGTTGTTCGCGTCGAGGAATACCTGCTCGAATTCCTCGTAGCGGAGCATCCAATACGGCAAAACGAGATTGCGATCCGACAAGTATGTGACGTTGACGTCGGGGTTCAGATTTTCGTCAGCGAACGCGGACAGATATTCGCCGTGCATGTCGAACATCACGATCTGCGAATGCGGCAATTTGAGCACTTCGTGAACGATCTTGGCCGTCGTGCAACTCTTGCCGGAACCGCTGTTGCCCATCACCGCGACGTGCTTGCCGAAGAATTCGCGGCCCAGGCAATAGACCTCATAATCCGGATCAATCGCGAACCGCCCGATCGAAAACGAGCGCGGGTACTCCTGCTCGGCGAACGCCGTCTGCACGAACGCCCCGAAGATGCTGATGAAATCATCATCCAACCCCAGTCGCACCGGGTCGCCAAGCACCGGATATTCATCGACGCCGCGCGCGAACTCGCCGTTCCGCACCATGCCGAGCAATTGCACCGTCATCATGATGCGCCGCGGCGCGCCGGGGTTCGGCCGCGGCTCCAACTCGCCGCGCGTCTCGACACTGGTCACATAGCCGATGATCTCGCCGGTTGTCACCGGCACGACGACGTACGAGCCGATTCGCCCGACGCGATGAAGCTTGCCGGAATGCTCGATGTCCAGCTCTTCGCAGCAGATTTGCACGTCCACGCTGTCGCCGTGTACGCGGATAACGTGCCCGATGATGAGGTCGCTCATGTCTCACTCCGGTGCGCAGGCGAAATCGGCGCAATCGCAGCCGCGCGCAATTCCCGTTTCTGTTATCGAGTGTTGCGAGCGGGAGAATCAGGAAGGCGTGGCGCAAAAGTTGCGCGAAGAACTCCCCATCCAGTGCGGTTTCAAATGATCGTGGGAAAATGCCTCGCGTAGGGCTCGAACCTACGACCCGCTGATTAAGAGTCAGCTGCTCTACCAACTGAGCTAGCGAGGCGACGCATCCGACCCGGCCGAAGCAGCTCGCGGCTGCCTGCTCATGGCCGCTCGAATCCTTAATTATGCGCAGCATCGCTCCAAACGGCAAGCGGCCGATAGTGTCTGCATGCATACTCCTGCAATCCGCGCTCGGCCTGAGGTCAGCATTATTGTCGCCACGTTTCAGCGCTGCGCGCATCTGCGATGCTGTATCGAGTGGGTGCAACGCACCACCGCCGCCTCGTATGAGATGATCATCGTCGATGGCGGCAGCAACGACGGCACATCCGAGTTCGCCGCGGCGCAGCCGCACGCGCGTCTGATCCGCGAGACGCAGCGCGCCGGCTGCTGCCGCGCGTATGACATCGGCCTTCGCGCCGCGCACGGCGAATTCGTGATGTGGCTCAACGACGACTCATATCCGCTCGAAGGCGCGATCGACACCGCCCTGCGGTTCATGCGTCACCCAAACGCGCGCAACGTGGGCATGGCGGCGTTTTATCACACGCATCGCGACCCCTGGAATGAGCTGCACGGCTACGACGACGAAGGCATGCGCTTCGGCGTGCTGCATGTCCGCGGAACGCCATACGCAAATTTTGGTCTGTTGCCGCGGACGCTGCTTGAGCAGGTGGATTTTCTGGACACCGGCTATCGATTCTGCGCCTGGGATCCCGATTTGTCATTGAAAATCCAGCGACAGACCGGACGGAAGGTAGTAGGCCTGCCGGACGCGCGCGTCTGGCATGAGGAGCATATCGACGAACGCAAGGAAATGGACGCGCGCTGTCAGCGGCGACTGGACAACGAACGAATGTTCGCGAAGTGGAACCTGCCGGCCAAGGGCGCTTTCGCACCGCCGCAATCGGCCTATCGAATGTTGGCGTCAGCTTGCGGAATCAAATTGAACCATGAACGATGGTAACAGTTCAGCCTGCTGCAATGTTTGCTGCGGGTAGGGCCGGGAGTTGGCCGGTTTGAAGGTAGCTTCGCAGGG
>JAEUIR010000429.1 GCA_016795025.1 Phycisphaerales bacterium | reverse complement strand
ATAAAGATCATGATCTCTCCGATCGCTTGAGTCAAATATAATTTGAATTTGGTTTCTTTGCTATTTGCTCGTAATGCTTCAGTCAGAGACACAAGTGTCTAGAAGAAGAAAAAGAAAATATTCTTCTGATCAGATTGTCTTCATCCAATTAATCGAAAAAGAACATATTGAAGATATCTCAGTTTGGCAGTACACATGACAGAAGATCGTATTTGCATACATTTCTCTATCTATTCTCGGAATTTTTTTGTATTCTTTCTTTCTTTCTCTTCTTCCGTTCGTATTCATTCTCACAAGGACACAATCGGTCTCTTTTTTCCTCTCTCTCTCCCTCTCCCTTGCGTCTTACTCCACGTGACAAATCATGCATTCAGACGTGAGATTCTGATTAGAGAAAAAGAGAGAGAGAGAGAGAGAGAGAGAGAGGAAAAAAAGAATGATGATGATGATAGTAGTAGTACTACATACATATATAGAAATGCGAACGCATCAATAGCCCATCAGATTCTTTCTTCGAATAAAAGAAAGGAAGAAAAAAAAACTTGATCAGTATATACATACATCGGTGAGTGATGGAGAAAGTGGAATGGTTTCTGTTGCTTTGTTGAAAATAATTCCTAGCAAACGTGTAGCTTTCATTTTTCTAAATAGAAAAAGAAAATAAACCTCCCGTCCCGAACAAATACAACATTGAACAATTGAATTACTAATCGAAATTCATGGCTCGTTTAATTCGTCGTCGTTCAATGGA
>JAEUIR010000428.1 GCA_016795025.1 Phycisphaerales bacterium | reverse complement strand
GCAGCGCCGGGATCTGTCGCGCGCACTGGTGATCACCCGCTATCATCGCAAGACTGCTCGAAGCCGCACCCGGCCTCAAGTACAAGGCCGCTCTGGGCGTCGCCTATGGCGCGGGCCTGCGCGTGTCCGAGGTCGCGCACCTTAAGGTCGATGACGTCGACTCCGCGCGCATGCTCCTTCGTGTCGAGCAGGGCAAAGGCCGCAAGGATCGTAACGCGATGCTTTCACCGCAGCTCCTGGAACTGCTGCGGCTGTGGTGGCGCGAAGGCAGGCGACGCGGGATCATGCTTCCGCATGGCTGGCTGTTCCCAGGTCGGAGCCGCACCGATCCTGTCTCCTCGCGGCAACTGCATCGCGCCGTCCAGGAGGCCGCCGAGGTCGCCGGCATCCGCAAGCGCGTCAGCCCGCACACGCTGCGTCACAGCTTCGCCACCCACCTCCTCGAACAGGACGTTGATATCCGCGTCATCCAGGTCCTGCTCGGCCACAGCAAGCTTGAGACGACCGCGCTCTACGCCAAGGTCTCGACCCGGACGATCCATGCCGTCGCAGGGCCGCTCGACCGGCTGATGGCGTTGATGGAGGGCAAGACGCCGCCCAGTTGAGCCGTGCGCGCCTCGGTCGAGGTCTCCGACATCTTCCGCGCAGCCGGGCCCGCCTATCGGGCCGCCCATGCAGGGCATCTGAGCCTCGCCCAGATCAAGGTCATATCGGCGATCGAGAACTGCCGCACCGCTGCTCTCGGCGGTCA
>JAEUIR010000427.1 GCA_016795025.1 Phycisphaerales bacterium | reverse complement strand
CTGGTCACCGGTTTCGAGCCCTTCGACGGCGACGCGCTGAACCCGTCGTGGCTGATCGCGCGGTCGCTGCACGGCCTGGACCTGGGCGGCGTGCGCGTGCAGGCCGAGCAGTTGCCCTGTGCCTTCGACCAGGCCGGCCCGGCCTTGCAGGCCGCGCTGCGCCGCCACCGCCCGCGGCTGGTGCTGGCGCTGGGCCAGGCGGCGACGGCGCTGTCGCTGCTCGCCTGGCTCTACCTCCTGTTCCTGCACGGACGCTTCTGGAAGGCGGACCAGCGGCTGCCGCCCTGGCGCGCCGATCGGCCGCCGCCGATCACGGACTGGCCGCGCGTCGTCGCGGTCGTGCCGGCGCGCAACGAGGCTGACGTCATCGGCGCGGCGGTCGGCGCGCTGCTCGCGCTCGACTATCCCGGCGGCGTGCCGGTCGTGCTCGTCGATGACGGCTCGACCGACGGCACGGCGGACGCGGCGCGCGCGGCGGCGGCGACGCTCGGTGCCCAGGCGGCGGCAAGGCTCGTCGTGCTGACGGGGGCGGCGCGCCCGCCGGGCTGGGCCGGCAAGGTCTGGGCCATGGCCCAGGGCATTGCCGAGGCCGAGCGGCTCCATCCGGCGGCGACTCACCTGCTGCTGACCGACGCCGACATCGCGCATGACCCGGCCAATCTGCGCGAGCTCGCGGTCAAGGCGATGGGCGGAGGGCCGGACGGGCGCCGCCATGTCCTCGTGTCGCTGATGGTCATGCTCAAGGCCGACGGGTT
>JAEUIR010000426.1 GCA_016795025.1 Phycisphaerales bacterium | reverse complement strand
GGCACACCGATCCTTTATGTGCGCAGGCACGACTGGCCCGAACAGGATTGCCTGATCGACTGGCTGCACAGGCATGCCCGGTGCCGGGAAATCAGTGCGGCGGACCTGCTGGCCGGCCATCTCCGGGAGGCGCTGGCGTGTTTGTGGCAGCAAGCTGCTCCAGCGCTGCCCTGGCCTTCAGGTGCTGAAGAAGCGGCTGCCGCGCTGCTGCCGTGGCTGACGGACTAACGGTAACAGATTCCCGAGCAAGATCTCCGCTCCTGCTCCCCGTTAGGATATCGTGCAGAACATGCTGCGGGAGTGAAAAATTAACAGCCGCCAACGGTCATGACTTGGCAAGACACCCCTGGTCATGAAAGCCATGACCGTTTCCTTCTTCACCAATCTCTCTCCAACAAGCGGGGAGGGGCGATTCGTGAGTCGCTGACGCGACTTTCACATTAACTTTACTTGCAAAGGCCGGAAAAGCGGTCCTGTGGACTACAGGTGCCGGGGCCGGGTTTGGCGGCGGAGCCGGATGAGCAGCTGGCCAGGCGCTCCTTGACTTTGTCGGAGTACTGCCAGCCTGCGGCCAGAGGCGGCAGCGCGGAGCCCGGTTGCCAGGTCAGTGACCGCCATTTGGCGTGCCCGCGGTCCCGTAAAACCGCGAATTTCTCGCAGAACTGGCCAGCGAAATCCTTGATGAACTGATTCCTCTGAGGGTCTGCAAAATTGGCCGTGATCAGATAGGAATCGACGGCCAGCGAGGGTGAATCGTTG
>JAEUIR010000425.1 GCA_016795025.1 Phycisphaerales bacterium | reverse complement strand
CCTTCGAGACGCTGCGCGCGCGCGTGCGGCTGGAGCGCATCGACCGCCAGGCCGCCGCCGCCGAGCGTGCGGGAGCCGCGCGTTGAGGTGCGTGATCCAGCGCGTGTCCGAGGCGCGCGTGGTCGTCGAGGGCCAGATCGTGGGGGAGGTCGGTGCCGGGCTCCTCGTGCTGGTGTGCGCGCTGCTCGGCGACACGCCGCGCGAGGCCCGTCGGCTCGCGGAACGCGTGGCGGGCTACCGCGTGTTCCCCGACGCCGAGGGGCGCATGAACCTGTCCGCGCTCGACCGGGGGCTCCCGATCCTGGTCGTGAGCCAGTTCACGCTCGCGGCCGACGGGCGCAAGGGCCGCCGGCCGTCGTTCGACGCGGCCGCGCCGCCGGCCGAGGGGCGCGCGCTGGTCGAGTGCTTCCGCGCGTCGCTCCAGCGGCTTGGGATCCAGACGGAGGCCGGCGTGTTCGGGGCCGCGATGCGCGTCGAGCTCGTCAACGAGGGCCCCGCGACGTTCGTCCTCGAGGACCCGCCCCAGGCCGCTCCCGGGGGCGCTCCGACGTCCCAAGTGGTTGCTTGACGGGCGGTTGGCGCGGACCCACAATCCCGCCCCCCCGCCGCGGCCTCCCGCCCCGAGCCGGCGCCTCCCCTCATGACGCCCGCCCCCGAGACGATCACCAAGAAGGAACTCGTCAACCGCATCGCGGAACAGACCGACCTCACGAAGGTGGTCGTCAAGGACGTCCTGCAGAAGTTCCTCGACGAGATCATCGACG
>JAEUIR010000424.1 GCA_016795025.1 Phycisphaerales bacterium | reverse complement strand
TCGGGGCTCGACGTCCCGATGCCAACATTTCCCGTGCTCTGATCAATGAACAGCCTGCTCTTGCCGTCGGCGTCACCGATGTTCCAACCCGGCCTGGCGGTCGCCGGGTTGTTGGGGTCGACGTACGGATTCAGACTGAGGGTCCACGCCGGCTTGGGATCGGCAAAACTGCCATAGAAATTGATCAATTTCTTCTGACTGGTGGCGCTGCCATCCGCCTGCAGGCTCAATGGCTCGTCCGGCAGCTTGACGATGCCGTCGTCCTTCTGATTGATCATCCCGTCGATCAGCTCCTTGAAGTTGCCTTCCGTGGGGATGGCGTTCTTGACGAAAAAGGACTTCAGCGCTTTGCGGTCGAGTTTCTTGATGTCCATGGCGGTCTTTCCTGTGATCTATGGTTCCGTTACTGTGAAAGTCGCGTCAGCGACTCACGAATCTCCCCTCGCCCGCTTGTGGGAGAGGGGTCGGGGGTGAGGGAACGGTCACGGCTTTCATCATCGATGGCGTCTTGCACAGGCATGACCGTCAGTCGAAGGCAGCGACGACGAAGTCGAGCTCGATCTTCATGTAGTTGATGCCGGTGAGTCTTTCGACCCGGTAGTCGGCCTGCGAAATGACGTCGAAGACGTGCTTGCGCGCAGCGACGAGAACGTCGCCCTGACTCTGCGCGCGAACGTGATAGCTGTCGCCCTCGGGGACGACGTTGAAGCTCTGGCCATCGTCCTGGCTCGAGAACAGCTTGAATTCGGCGAGGTAGTCCACGTAGT
>JAEUIR010000423.1 GCA_016795025.1 Phycisphaerales bacterium | reverse complement strand
ACGGATTCGTTCTCGATCTCGACCTGCGGCGGTGCTTCGTTCGACTCGAAACTCGCGGCGTACACCGGCGCGGGTTGCCCTGGTGCCGCGGCGATCGCCTGCAATGACGACGCTTGCAGTGTCCAGTCGAGCATCACTTTCAACGCCACGTCGGGCAGTCAGTACACCCTCCAACTCGGCTCCTACCCCGGCCAGCCCGGCGGCAGCGGCACGCTCACGATCGCCGTGGTCGCGCCGTGCGGCGGAAACACCGGTCCAGACGTCATCGTCGGCGACCTCCAGGAGGTCGCGAACTACTCCGCCTCAGGCGGGATCGATGCCATCTCGCTGGGCACCTACTCGTGCAACATCGGCAACGCCAACCTGAGCTGGATCTCGAGCACGAACCAGCACCCGGTCATCGGCGGCAACCTCTACCGCTACCGCGTCGTCAGCGGCTCGGGCCGCTTCGAGCAGATCGGAATGAGCTGGCTCAAGCACGGCTTCTTCGCGCTCAGCAACACGCTGTGCTGCCCGGGCTGTGTCGGCACCGACGGCACTTCGCTCGGTGTGAACTGCGCCGACCCGTACACCGCGGGACGCAACGGCACGCAGTCGGGCCTCGGTCCGCGCTTCCAGGTCAATGCAGCCACGGGTGCCTACACCTACCCGCCTGCCAACCCGACCTGGTCGGGTAGCGTGGCGCGCCGCCTGCAATTCCTGCAATCGGACGTCGACACCTCGGCGGGCGTGCGCTACTTCGGCGAAGGCCAGTACGTGACCCCCGAC
>JAEUIR010000422.1:460-770 GCA_016795025.1 Phycisphaerales bacterium | reverse complement strand
CGCCGAAACCTGGCATCTTTTCTTCCTGATTCCGGATCGGCAACGCCGTCAAGGCTGTGACGCACGCTGGCGCGAGGTGCTCGGCGATCAGGTGATCTGCATGGAATCTCATGTGGATACCTGCGCGATCGCGGCAGCGATTGTCGGTCTGACCGAGGGCGCCCTCAGCGGCGTCGACGCGGTCGCCGATGTCCTGCACGCCAACGGCACCCCGCGTGATCGCATTGCCGCCACCGTCCGTGCGCTGCAGCCTTATGCTGATCTGCTCGACCCGGACGCGCCAAAGCGTATACACACGCATCCGGCTTCG
>JAEUIR010000422.1:0-450 GCA_016795025.1 Phycisphaerales bacterium | reverse complement strand
ACCCCTCCCCCGCGAGGGGGGAGGGGAGATTCGTGAGTCGCTGATGCGACTTTCACACTAAGGGGGAGGGCCTGTGCGCATGCCCCGCCTGGTCTCCTTGCTCGGTCTGGGTTTCGGCGATTGTGGCAAGGGCGTGTTTACCGACGCCCTCTGCCGGCGCTGGCAGGTACACACGGTCGTCCGTTTCAACGGCGGCGCGCAGGCCGGACACAACGTCGTCCTGCCCGACGGCCGGCAGCATACCTTCTCGCAATTCGCTGCCGGGACGCTGGTGCCGGGAGTGGCGACCGTTCTCGCCTATCCGGTGGTCGTCCATCCCGGCGCGCTTCTGGTCGAGCATTCCCGGCTGCAGTCGATGGGCGTCGATGATGGCCTGGCGCGCCTGTTCATCGATCGGCGCTGTCGGGTCAATACGCCGTTTCATCAGGCCGCCGGTCGTCTGCGCGAGCT
>JAEUIR010000421.1 GCA_016795025.1 Phycisphaerales bacterium | reverse complement strand
GGTGCTCAATCCCGGGTCACTGTACTCGCTCGCGGGCGATGCTGTGTCCGGGGGATCGTCGGTGCCGACAAGCGAGTTGCCTCCCTTCCTGATGTTCAATGCACTGGCGCATTCGCTGCGCGGACATTTGCCCCGGCCATTCCCTACTGGCGGTGACATGACTGCTTTCATCGGGCACTGGCCGGATAACAAGCGGATACGGATCAATCCGGATTTCGACCGCCCGATGGAAGTGCCGCGCCTTGATGCGATCGACCAGGTGTTCGAGAAGATCCGCAGTGACTATTCCTGGATTGCCCAGGCGCTGCCGCAACCGCTCGGCAGTCGCGTCATGAAGCTCGGTGCCTGGGCGCATTCCGCGACTCGGCGGGCCCACGGTTATATCCATCGCACGCGCCAACCTTGAACGCGTTACCCTGAAAGTCGCGTCAGCGACTCACGAACCTCCCCTCCCCACTCGCGGGGGAGGGGTTGGGGGAGAGGGAAACGGTCATGACTTTCATGATCGGTGGTGCCTGGAAAAGTCATGACCGTTAGGACTGTCCAGATTCGCAAGGCAGTTCTATTTCAAGGACAGGGCAACTCGGCTTTCCCTGTTTGCTGCTTCCGATTTGCCATCCGTCGTCACCAGCTTCACCGGCAGCAGGAATAGGCGCTCTGCGGGAACCTCATGGGCCACCAGCCAGTCCAGTACCGTTTTTGCCCTGCGATCGGCAAGATCTCGCAAATCTTCCTCATCCACGACGGCATTGGCGAGAATCAGTTTCTCCAT
>JAEUIR010000420.1 GCA_016795025.1 Phycisphaerales bacterium | reverse complement strand
AGGTCCTATACTGTTCAACGTTACGCGGCGCGCGAGGAAATTCTTCTTGGCCGAGGCCAACGTCCCGATGAAGCCTTCGACGCACAAAGTGTGATAACGAGGTTGGCGCCGGAGCGGCAGCGGACGCGGCGCTAGCTCGGGGCGATGCTGGATCGGAGAAGACATGGCGCACGCCCAGGAAAGGCACGCTGTCGCGAGAATCGGTTGGTTGCGTGCAGCGGTTCTGGGCGCCAATGACGGGATCGTTTCCACCTCAAGCTTGATCGTCGGTGTGGCTGCGGCAGGCGCCGACAAAGGCGCGGTGTTGCTGGCGGGCTTTGCTGGGCTCGTCGCCGGCGCGATGTCGATGGCTGCGGGCGAGTACGTGTCGGTGAGTTCGCAATCGGACGCCGAACGCGCGGATCTGAAACGCGAAGCCGCCGAGTTGCGCACCGATCCGGCCTTCGAACTCAACGAGTTGGCGCAGATTTACGAGGCGCGCGGCGTGGAGCCCAAGCTGGCGCGCGAAGTCGCCCAACAATTGATGGCCAAGGATGCGCTTGGCGCACACGCACGCGATGAACTTGGGATCAACGAAATCACGCGCGCGCGGCCGTTCCAGGCAGCGCTCTCCTCGGCGTTGTCGTTTAGCGGAGGCGCGGCGATATCGATGTTGCCGGTGATGCTTGCGCCGCGCGGCGTGCTTGAGATCGCCTCGGTTTCCGCGTCGCTCGTGGCGCTCGCGTTGCTCGGGGCGCTGGCCGCGGCTGGCGGCAGCGCTTCACCGGTTCGTCCG
>JAEUIR010000041.1 GCA_016795025.1 Phycisphaerales bacterium | reverse complement strand
CTGCTCGCCACGCATCCCGCCGCCGACAGCGGCCCAGCCCAACGAAAGCTGGTCGATGGACTTTATGGCCGACGAGTTGTTCGACGGTCGCCGATTCCGCCTGTTGACGATAGTAGATGACTTTACGCGTGAGAGTCTGGCGGTAGAAGTGGAGCCGCATCTGACGGGTGGCGATGTTGCGGAAGTACTGGACCGGGTTTGCCGGACACGTCCGCGGCCGGAGCGTATCCGCGTGGACAATGGAACGGAGTTCACCAGCAAGCGGCTCGATCACTGGGCCTACCTGCAGGGCGTGAAGCTGGAATTCAGCCGCCGCGGAAAGCCTACGGATAATGGGCTGATCGAAGCCTTCAACGGCCGCCTGCGGGCCGAGTGCCTGAACGAAAACTGGTTCTTGTCGTTGGATGACGCCCGAGCCAAGATCGAAACGTGGCGTCGAGACTACAATCGTGATCGTCCCCACAGCGCCTTGGGCAACCTGGCCCCCAAGGAATTCGCTGCAATCCAAGGTCAGGCCAACCAGGCCGGATGAGCCGAAAAACTCACCCTGGCGCTGGATCAAGTTTCGGTACAAGCGCACGGAAGACCTGACTCTCATAGCCACTGGTACATTGATTCGGGGCAGGTCAATCGGTTTAGTGGCGAATAAAATAAAGTTTATATACGCCTTATCGCTAATTAGGTGTGAGATATTTATAGGACCTATTAGTGCTGGGAGCGTGCCCGACGGTCTTCGACGTGACGCGAGGATCAGGCGGATTTCAGATTTAACTTGCTGGCGCGGCCTCCCGCCCGGTAAGCTATTTCGCGTGGAATGATGATGGCCGGGCGGCGCGCTTATTGCAAATCCCGATCACGCGCCGGGGCCGTTTGTCGTTAGAAGCCAGGTGCTCTGTCATCGTTGAATAAGCGGGTATGTCCGTGGTTTCGCACCGGCGGGACGCCGATGCTCCCCGGCAAATTACGGTTGACGGAGCATTCAAGAGCCGGTCCGCGCTGAGGAGAGAAAGCACGATGCTCAAAATATGCAAACGATCGCGATCGCGCCGCTTGGCGCGATGGCTGACCGTGCCCGTATTGATCGCAACGGCGGGCGCTGATGCGCAATTTACGAACTACGAAACGCCGCACGTGACGCCGATGTCGATTTCGCCCGACGGAACGACGCTGTTTGTCGTCAACACGGCGGATAACCGCGTCGAGATTTTCGACATCGCGCAAGGCTGGCCGTCGCGTCGGGCGAGCGTGCCGGTCGGGCTCGACCCGGTATCGGTGCGAGCGCCGGATAACTCGACGGTGTGGGTGGCAAATCATCTATCCGACAGCGTAAGCATCATCAGCCGCGCCACCAACAACGTCTTCAAGTCGCTGGCCGTCGGCGATGAGCCTACCGATATCGTATTTGCCAACAATCGGGCGTTTGTAAGCGTTTCGCAACTCAATCAGGTGAAGGTGTATGACCTGTCGAATCTGAATACGGCGCCGACCGTGTTGACGATTGAGGGCGAAGACCCGCGTGCGATGGTGGTCGGAGCCGGCGGGACGAGAGTTTACGTCGCAATTTTCGAATCAGGCAATGAGACTACGGCGATCGACGAATTGGTGGTCAACCAACTGACCGGGCCGTATGGGGGCGTGAATCCACCGCCGAACGACAATGGGCTGTTCAGCCCGCCCCTGAACCCCGGCAATCCGGCGCCGCCTCAAGTCGGCATGATTTTGAAATATGATCGCAACCTCAGCCAATGGACGGATGACAACGGCATCGCCTGGCCGAATTCGCTGGTTCCATGGCGGGTGCATGACCACGACGTGGCGGTGATTGATACCGCGACGCTGGGCGTGACGTACATGTCGCACACGATGAATTTGAACATGGCATTGACCGTGCGGCCGGACGGCCAGGTTGCGGTCGTGGGCACGGACGCGATCAACCAGGTGCGTTTCGAGCCCAATTTAACCGCTCATTTTGTGCATAGCGTGATGGCGTTCGTTGATCCCGCGTTGCCCGCGGCGCCAGGGGTTTTTGATTTGAACCCGCATCTGGCGGACGAATATCAAAACGGCGTGACAAATGTTTCGCAGGCGGAGCGCGATCTTTCGATCGCGGATCCGCGCGGCATCGTGTGGGTGAGCGACGGATCACGCGGTTACGTCACGGGCATGGGCAGCAACAACGTCGCAGTTGTGGACGCGGCCGGCGCGCGGCTTGGCCAGTTCGACGTGGGCCAAGGCCCGACGGGCATCGTGATCGACGAGGCGCGCGACCGGCTGTATGTGATGAACAAGTTCGACGGCACAATTTCGACGATCGCGCTATCGTCGAACAGCGAGTTGCGGCGCGATGCGCTGTATGACCCGACGCCCGCGGAAATCAAAGACGGTCGGCCGGTGCTTTACGACGCGCGTCATTTTTCCGGGCTGGGCGTAACTTCATGCGCGGCGTGCCACGTGGATGCGCGATTGGACCAGCTCGCGTGGGATCTGGGCAATCCGGCGGGGGATATGAAATCGTTCAATCAGAACTGTCAGGCCGGCGGTCCGTGTGAAGATTGGCACCCGATGAAGGGCCCGATGACGACGCAGACGTTCCAGGGATTAGTTGGCGGAAACCCGCTGCACTGGCGGGCGGACCGGGAGAACCTGGCGGCCTTCGCGGGCGCGTTTGTATCGCTGCTGGGCATGCAAAACGAGCCGTCCGCGGCCGACATGACGCGGTTTGAGGGGTTTCTGAATACGATCCATTTTCCGCCGAATCCGCTTCGTAACATCGATAACTCGTTTCGCACGTCGGTGTTGGGCGGAAACGCTGTGCTGGGCAATCAGCTATTCAACACGGCGTTCTTGTTTGCGAACACCAAGACGTGCGTGGAATGTCACACGTTGCCGTTGACTACGTCGCCGGACGTGATTTCGACGGCCGTCTTTCTGCAAACCCAGAGCTTCAACGTCGGCACGCTGCAAAACGCTTATGAGAAGACTGGTTTTTCGAAGGCATCGTCGAACAACAATCGCGGGTTTGGCTTCTCGCATGACGGGACGATTGATTCGATCGACGCGTTTCTGCGTCAGCCGATGTTCACATTTTCACCCGGGACGACCGGCGACACCGAGCGTCTCGACATGAATGCGTATGTCATGTCCATCAGTCGCGATCAGCACGCGGGCGTGGGAAGCCTGTTGACGCTCGACGGGACGAACAACAATGATTCGTCGGTGGCGTCCACGTTAAATGTGATGCGCTCGCAAGCCAATCTGAATCGCGTCGGGTTTGTCGTGAAGGGCGTTCAGGCCGGCGTCGCGCGCGGCTATCAGTACATCGGCAGCAATACGTTCCGTTCCGATCGCAACGGCGAAACGATTTCGTTTGACGCGCTCAAGGCAGCGGCTTCGGCCGGCAACGAGCTGACGTGGATGATGGTTGCGATCGGGTCGCAAGCGAGAATCGGCATCGATCGCGATCTGGACGGGTTCTTCGACCGCGATGAATTGGATGGCTGCGGCGATCCGGCGAATCCGCTGGTGGGGCCGGGCGGACGAATTCGCGGCGATTCGAATTACGACGGTCGCATCGATAATTTCGACATCGAAGCGTTTGTGACTGCTCTGATTGATCCGGCCGGTTACTCGTTGGCGTATCCGACCGCGAGTTACCTGTGCAACAATGACATGAATATAGATGGCGTGGTCGATAACTTTGACATTGATCCGTTTATCGGCGCGTTGATCGGCGGCTGATGTTTTTTTGGACGTTTCGTGTTTTCGAGGCAGTGACGGAACGATCGGGCGGCAAGCATGGCGAGATTCCCGCGGAATTTTACAGTTTTTGTTGACCTGTTCGAATCGCTCCGATATATTGGGTTCAAGTTGGATAGTTCTATCGACCCGTAAAGGGGTGCGCGGCCGCCGTGGAGAGGCTGTAGCGCACTTGACGTGCGAGGTGAGAGGCGCGCGTCACACGATGTGAGGAGGAGAATCAACTCACATCCGCCCCGTGATTCCGACGGGCTTTTTCGAACTACCCGATCGATGGCGCTGTTTCGCGGTTCTGCCGCGTCGTGCCATTTGCTGTTCTATGTGAGGAGAGGATAGCAGCTATGTTTCGATCCAGGTTTCTGATGGCTGGTTCGGCTTTGTTGGGGTTGGCCGGACTCGTCGGCGTCGCGAATGCGACACCCTCAGACCCAATCTTTCGAATTGACGTTTCGGACGGCATCGGCTCCGGGTTTTTGGAGTTCACGACGCTAGACGGGACGTTCTTCCCTGATACTTCGTTTGAGTGGTCGTTGCCCTGGGCGATGGACATCGTCGACGGCGGCGGCAACGTGCTCGCGACGTTAACGACGGGCAATTTGTTCACGCTCGGCGATCCCGTGATTGGCATGGGCTTTTCGGTTCTAGCCGGCGCGAATCCGGTCAATATTTCCATCACTTCGACGTTGTTGCCGGTCGGATTTGTGAATCCGACATTCGCAGCGACCGGTGCAGGGTTGACCGTGACCGACGGCAATTCGAACGGCGCTACGATCGCCGGCCTGTATGGCAACGGCTCCGCGTTTCGCGCTGATTACAACGGTCTGGCTCCGGGCGGCACGAATTTCGCCTCGTTGCTGACGAGCGTCACATCGCCGATTGATGACAGTATGTCAGACAGCGCGAACTTCGGCCCGACGAATATCCCCGGCGCGGTTGCGGATATGAGCATGCAGTTCCGCTTCTCTCTGACCGCGAGGGATTTGGCGAGCGGCACTGCCAGCTATTTGATTACGCCGGAACCAACGTCACTGATGTTGGTCGGTCTTGGCGCGCTTTGCTTGCGTCGCCGCGGCCGCTAAGAGGCAGAATTTTTTCAGGGTCTGATCGAAACAGCCCGGCTGGTGGAGGCGCAAGCACCTTCGCCAGCCGGGATTTTGTGTATCGCGAGGCACTCCGTGCGGGTCTCGGACAGGCATCTTGGAACCGCGCACGAGCATTTCTTATCAGTTTTCCATTTTTTTTCTTGACTTGCCTATAGGCTCCGAACTATCATCCGTTCTGTGGATCGGGGGGCGGTTCTGGCTTGTCTGTGAGAGGAGAGGTCTGAGGCTATGTTCCAAAATACAATGAGAGCGTTTCTGGGCCGCGCTGGCATTGCCATGGCCGCGGTTGCACTGGTCGGAGGCGCGGTGGCTGTGGCCGACGTGAATCCGCAATCGGTCGTGTTTTCGATCGAGGCGGAGAGCGATCTTGGCAGCGGCTCGCTGTTGGTCTACGGGTATGAAATGACCCGTTCGACGGATTTCCCGGATGCCTGGGTGTGGTCTATGGATGTCGCGCAAGACATCGTGACCCGCGACGGCACGGTCGTCGCGACAATCGGCAGCGGCAACCTGTTCATCCGTGAAGATCCGCAGATCACGATGGGCTTTTCTGTTCAGGCCGGCGGTGCCGCGACGACGTTTACGATCAACTCGGCGCTGGTTCCTGTGAACCCGAATATCACGAACGGTACCGCGTTCGCTAGCGCGGCATTGACGCTGACCGACACGCTGGGCAACGGCGCATCGCTGTCTGGCCTGCATGGCGGAAACGCATATCGCGCGGATTACAACGGCTTTGTCGGCACCGGGTCGCAGTTTGCGTCGCTGGTCGGCACGTTTGGCGCCGCCCCGCTGCAAACCGCGAATGCTTCGGGCAGCCTTGGGCCGGTCAATCTGGCTCCGACCGTTTCTGACATGAGCTCCGGGTTGCGTTTTCAGCTTTCGTCGCGCGATTTGGCCAGCGGGACGACCGATTACGTCCTGACGCCGGAGCCGAGCGCCTTGGTGCTGGCGGCGTTTGGCGCTCTCATGTTGCGTCGCCGCTAACTTGAAGCAGAGGCGGCTGCTAATGCCGCGAATTGAATTTGAGAATGCAGCAGGGATGGAACGTGTTGTTCAACAAGACGTTTTCCTGTAGCACCTCAGAATCCTGACGAGCAGTCACCGATCCGGTGCCGAGGGGCGAAATCGCCCTTGGGCACCGGTTTTTTTGGCTCCTCGTGCGCATGCGCTGGTTCTTCATTCGCATCGTTTTATCGATCGGTCCGATTTTCGCGGAAGTTGCAGTGGCGCTTCGAGTCAGCGCTGCGAACCAGAGTGTTTGTTCGTCGCGGGCAGATACGGCGTTTGTCCGCACAAAAGTGCAAAAACAAGCAAAGCGTGCGCTGCGGAGTTCGATGGTGACGACACACCTGGGAACCAAATGCGGCATGTTTGCGATGATGGTCTTGCTGTCGGCGGCCAGTTGCATTCATGCCCGGGCTGATTTCGTATCGGACATCGTGCTCTCGATCGATGTCTGGGCGGGATCGAGTCACGCGACGTACGTCGTGCCGTTCAGCGGCGCGAATTACGATGCCACGCAGCGCGTGGTCACATGGGCGCGAACCACGTCGACGCCGCTCATCGATCCCAACACCAGTATGACCGTCGCGACGATGCGGAACGCGTCGCTATCGATTCGGCATTATCCACCGAGAATTCTCATCGCTGGCCAAATCACCGCCGGCGCGCAAAACGCCGTGGTGTTGATTCGTTCGGGCTGGCTTCAATATCCGCCGATCTTTGCGGGGGACGGCGGCGGGCGCGTTTCGGTTTCGCTCGGCGTGGCCGATCTCAACAACAACGGGGCGGCAGTCGACGCCATCGGGGAGGAAGGGGCCGGCATCTATCTCGCAGAGTCAAATGAATTTGTACCGGCTGGCGTTGAATTCACGGAGTTGATTAACGCGATCGAGGTGGGCGCGGGCGGCACCGCCACGGTGTTTCAGAACGATCCGCCGCAGGGAACGCGACAACTGGACTACGACGTTTGGGGAGCGAGCGTGGAGTTGGAGTACACGCTGACCGCGATGGATCGCGCGAGCTATAACACGCAGTTCAATATCGAGGGACCGACATTTCCGACAGGTGATCTGAATTGCGATGGAGTGGTCAACAACTTCGATATTGATCCGTTCACGCTGGCGCTCACGGACGAAGCCGGCTTTCACGCGACCTATCCGACGTGCGAAATCATGAACGCGGATATCAACGGCGACAACGCGATCGATAATTTCGACATTGACGCGTTTCTTGAGTTGCTGTGAGTTAGCGCCGCCCTGTTCATCCGGCCCGATCGCCAATCGATTTCCATTCGGCGGCGGTTCGTTCTGTGTTTCGCATCGGCGGCTTGCGTGGTATTCCGTGAGGTTTTTGCCTCATCGTGCGTGGATGCGTTTCGCGCCGGCGGGGCGCCGACGCTCCCCGATGTGTTTATTGCGGCGGGGCGCCGACGCTCGCGACTGTGTTTATGGCGCGACGCCGTCCGGTTGCCATTCGCGCATGATCAGCCGCGCGATCCCGGCGAGCGCTTGCTCCATGCCGTCGGACCACTCGGTCACGACGGGCGGCTCTTCGCAGGTTCCCTGCCATTTTCCGCTGCGGCATGTCAGTTTCACGAGGACGGAAACGGCCTGATCGAAATCGCCGCGGGGGCGCTCAAGTTCGACGTTGAACACCAAACTGTAAATCATGCATCGCTCCGACGTCTTGAGTGCGTCTCACAAATTCGGGCGTTTTGCTCGTCGGCGACCGCTCCCTCACGGTCGCGGCTCTGATCAGGCGCTCAGATCAGACGTTCAATGGCAGTGACACGCCGAATTTGCGCCACGCGTCATGTTCGGCCTCGCAGGCTTGGGCCGCGGACTGTCGGCCACCGATATCTACTGGCGTATGTCATCGGTCGAGAGCGGTGCAAAATGAACTTGCTGACGCAACTGTTTCGTTGGTTCGGCGGCGGATCAACCGTTATGGAAGAAGCTCCACCGATGCCGCGCCCCGCGGCGGATTGCGACCTCCCGACGACAAAAGCGCCGCTCTCAGACGAGGCCCCGCCGCCCGCGCCGGGGTGGTGGGCGCCGCGCGGAGAGGTTGTCGCGAGTCTCACGGAAGCGCGGATCGGCAGTGAGCCGATCGCGTCGGACCTGTATGACGCGCTCAGCCAGACTTTGAACGATCCTCAATTGGAGCTGCCGCGCATTCCGCAGGTCGCCAATCGAGCGCTGACGATGCTGCGCGACGCGTCGATTGATTTTCATCAACTGGCGCGCGTCGTGGAGACCGACCAGGCGCTTGCGGCCAGTGTTTTGCGCACGGCGAATTCGGCCGCGTATCGCGGGTATAACGAGATCACCAACCTCGAACAGGCGTTTCTCAGAATGGGGCAGCGCGCGCTGCGCAGCATGGTACTCGGGTTTTCCATCAAGCATCTCGCGATCCGCACGGGCGGACCGCAACGAACGCTTGGCGAGGAGCTATGGCGACGATCGACGGCCTCGGCCGTGATTTGCGGACATTTTGCGGTGCAGCACGGACTGGCGGCGGACGAGGCGTTTCTGGTCGGGCTGCTGCATGACATCGGCATGTTGGCGGTGTCGCGTGTGACGAATGACTTTCAGGTAAAGACGGGACGGCGGTTTGCGCGGGAGGTGTTCGACAGTCTTTGCGAGGAATGGCACGAGCATATCGGATTAAGGCTCGCGGATGAGTGGAACTTACCTTCGCCGCTGCCGGAGTTGATCGGCAATCATCACAGCGAGATCGCCGCAGACGATCCTTTGCGGCTGCATCGAAGCCTGATCGCGCTCAGCGATGTCGTCTGCTCGATGCTCGAAATCGCCCCTTATGTGCCCTATGATTTCTTCAACCTGGCATGCGTGCGCGAACTCGGAATCCAGGACGATGAGCAGACACGGCTGAATTTGTCGCGTTTGCCGGAACTGATTCGTTCGCGATCTGATATCGGATAGACGGGAAACAGGCGGCCGCGGCGCGGCGACAAAATCGCGATGGCCGCAACCCCGGCGGAACCGCCCGGGCTATTTTTCCTTTACGGCAACCACATCAAAAAACGGCGGCGAGAAGAAGAACGTGCCTGGGTCGCGGCTGCGCTCCGCCCACTCGGCCATGAATGCGGCTGCGTCCTCCTGCGAGAGATATCCACCGGAGACCAGCCGGGGGACGTAGTTTGTGAAGAACGTGTCGGGCCACAGCCATTTGGACTCATGCGGCCGGGCGGCGGTGAGGTGGGGTTTGATCTCACGGACGGCGAGCCCGGCGTCGATCATCATGCGCGGGAGCTTGCCGGCGATTTCAAGGTCGCCGCCTGTTTCGCGGTAGCTACGCGAGATCGCGGCGACGAGTCGGTCGAACACAGCGCTGCGCGGTGCGAGCGACATGGCGGTGTAATTGAAATAGTCCTGCACGGCGAATACGCCGCCTGGCCGCAGCGCCGTTGCGACGCGTCGGACGATATCCGCTGGGTTTTGCAGAAAACTAAACACCCAGCGTGAGAAAACGCCGTCGAGCGAGCCGCGGTCGATTTCAAATTCCGCGGCGCTAGAGACACGAGCGTCGATTTGCGAGAGGCCGAGTTCCTGTTTTCGCTGTTTCAGGTGGTTGATATAGCGCGAGGACACGTCGATGGCGATGACGCGCCCGGTGGGGCCGACAATTCGCGCGAGATCGATCGTGGTCCATCCCGGGCCGCAGCCGAGATCGAGAACGACTTTGCCGCGCGTGAATCCGCAGCGCTCCCAGAGGGCGAGCGCTTCGCCGGCCCACAGGAGATGTTGCAGTCCCAGTCGCTGCGCCTCCGCGACGTCTGTCCCGAGCAGGTATTCATGTGAATCGGCGGTCATGGCCCATTTTCCGTTGCAGTCGAGAATTCAATCGTCATCGCGCATGACGCGCACTTCGGTGACGACCATGAAGTGATCCGAGTAGCGTTTCTTGAAATCGTCGATTGTCAGCGAGCGTTTCGCCAGGTAGTCGTCGCGGACGATCTCGTACTTGCGGCCGGCGAATTCGGGTTGATCGGCGGGGACGAATACGCGATCGAGCGCGCCGTTTCCCTTCCAGAAGGTGCGCGCGTCGTCCGGCGTCAGATGCACAAATCCCGCGTTGCAAAGCTCCGCGATCGCCGGCTCGGTCGTCTTGTTGCAGTTGGTATCGCCCATGATGACGATATCGCGATCGGCGACGGTGCGCGGCAGATCCTTGGCGAGATGATGCGCCTCGCGTCCGCGCTGCTCGGCGAAGTCACCGTTGTAATTACTCTTCATATGCACCATGACGACAGCGAAATCCGTGCGAGCGTCGCCGGTGGAAAAAACCACCACGGGCGGCGGGCGCGACCAGATTTTCTCGTCGCCTTCGACGGGATCAGCGCAAGTGGCCGCGACCATCGGCGATTTCACACTCACGACCGAAGTGTCCCACGCGAGGCCGCAAAGTTGGTTTCGTCCGCTGCGCGCGGGGAAGAGTTGATGGGTCCAAGCTCCGCCGCGTTTTTGGCCGACGATCCGCAGTGCCGCGGCGATGGTATCGCTGGTTAGGGAGCCGTCGCTCGATTCCTGCGCGACTTCGCAAACTCCCAGGATATCCACGTTGGCGGCGAGGATGTAATCGGCCAGGTCTTCCGGCGTTTGTTTCACATCTTTCGAGACTCCGGATCGGCTGCCGGGTGTGCCGAGCCATTCGATATTCCACGCGCCGACCCGCAGCGTGTCTCGCTCGGCGGCGCGCTGCTTTGATGCGCCGGCGGCATTGCGCTGCCGTGAGTCGGAGCAGGCGCTCAGGCCGAGCAGCAACGCCAGAATTGCGATCCGTCGTGATTGCAGTATTCGTGAGACCATGCGAGTTCTTCTCCTGATGAATGGCATCATACCGCCGCGCGAGCGTCAGCTTGATCGCGATTCCGGTTGCATTTCGCGTTCGGACTGATCGTGCGTGATCAGGCGCGCCGCTCGATTATGCGTGATGTAATTTCCCGCCCATTGGAGCAGCACCAGCAACCGGCTTTGAAAGCCAATCAGGTTGATCAGATGCACGAACAGCCACGCGAGCCACGCCAGATAGCCCGACAACCGCACGCGGCCGAAATCCGCCACGGCTGCGGCTCGCCCGATGGTGGCCATGCTGCCTTTGTGGCGATATCGAAACGGCGGGAGCGTCCGGCCGTGCAGTTCGGCGACGATGGCCCGCGCCGCGTACCGGCCTTGCTGCATAGCGACATCGGCGACGCCGGGAAGCGGGCGGCCGTGTTCGTCATTCAGCAGCGCGAGGTCGCCGATCACGCGGATTTCGGGATGATTTGGAATCGTTAGATCAGGATTCACGAGGACGCGACCGACTCGGTCGAGCGTGCAGGCGGTGCGCCGCGCGAGCAGGGCGCCGAGCGGCGAGGCCCTTACACCGGCCGCCCAAAGCACGGTGTGAGCGGCCAGATCGGCGACGTGTTCACCGGTTTGCAACGTGATCTTGTCGGCTTGAATTTCGAGCACGCGGACTGCTGTGCGCACTGTGACGCCGAGTTGTTGAAGCGAGCGCTTGGCCTTGGCCGAAAGATCAGGGGGATATCCGGGCAAGACGCGATCGGCGGCGTCGATGAGCAGAATGGTCGCGTCGGCTGGATCGAAGGCGCGGAAATCGTGGCGGAGCGTATCGCGGGCGATTTCGGCGAGCGCACCGGCGAGTTCCACGCCGGTCGGGCCGGCCCCGATGACAACGAAAGTCAGCATGGCGGCGCGTGCGGCCGGGTCGCGAGTGAGTTCGGCGTTTTCAAATGCGAGCAGAATGCGCCTGCGAATTTCGGTGGCGTCCTCTATGGTTTTCAGGCCCGGAGCGCGAGCCGACCAATCGTCGCGGCCGAAGTAATTGTGCGATACACCGGTGGCGACGATGAGGGCGTCGTACTCGACCGTCGTTTGATCCGCGAGTCTTACAGTCCGCGCCGGAGGGTCGAGATCGACAACTTCGCCTAGCAGCACGCGCGCGTTCTGTTGGCGTTTGAGGATGTTGCGGAGTGGCGCGGCGATGTTCGCGGGCGACAGTCCGCCGGTGGCGACCTGATACAGGAGAGGCTGAAACAAGTGAAAATTCCGGCGGTCGATGAGCGTCACGGTGAGCGGCGCGCGGCGCAGGGCCTGTGTGGCGAACAATCCGCCAAAGCCTCCGCCGACGATGACAACTCGATGGGCCGTTGATTTCAGATGCGTCACAAGTTCGTCCCGGCGGTGATGATCGCGTCGATCCGGCAAAGCGGTTATCGCAATCCTATCCGCGCCCGCCTTCGGCGCGCAATCTCATTTCCTGCACATCGAGCTCTTCCTGCAGACGGGATTGCGTCATGTCATTGATTCGCGCGCTGTCGCGCAGGTCCAGCAGCCGCTCTCGCTCCGCTTCGATTGCGCGCAGCTCGACGTCGAAGACATTGGTCGGAACATCGGCGGTGCGGGTCGGCTCGGCGGCGGCCGCGGCCTTTTGAATCAGGGCCGTGAGTCGTTCCATGTAATTGGTTTCGACATGATCGAGCGTGCCTGCGGCGATGTTTTGCTCGCGTCGCAAATCGTCGATGCGTGAGAGCGCCGCCTGAATCAGGCTGATGCGCGCCAGGCGCTCCTCCTCCGCCTCGTGCTCGTCGTCGCGAATGCCAAGGAGGCGAATGAGTGGCGTCAGCGTCAGCCCTTGCACGAGCAGCGTTCCGCAGATGACGCAGAATGTGCAGAAAATGAGCAGGTTGCGCGCGGCCAGCGGCTCGCTGTTCACGACCGCCGGAACAGACAGCGCCGCCGCCAGCGAAACCGCGCCGCGCATGCCGCACCACGACGCGAGCAGCACGTTGCGCCACGTCGGCAGGCCGCCTTCTCGCTCGCGAAGCCTGCGAAACAGCATCAGCGGGCCATAAGCCGCCGCGAACATCCATACGATTCGGACGGCGATGACGACGGCGGTAATGAACGCGCCGGCGAAGAACCACTCGCCCAGCGATCGCTCCGGCGCGGCGGCGATGAGACGGGGCACTTCGATTCCGATCAGCACGAAGCACACAGCGTCGATGACATATGTGACCAGACGCCAGACGGTGTACAACTCGTGGCGGGTTTCGGCGCTGACGACATGTATTCGCCAGCTCACAAAGAAACCCGCGACGACCACCGCGAGCACGCCGGAACCGTGCAGCGCGTGCGCGCCGGCGAAGGCCGCGTACGGGGCGATGAGAGAGGACGTGAACAAAACAGTCGTGTCGCGAATGGCGCGATTCACGCGATGTGCGATCCAGCCGACCGCGAGGCCGACGCCCATGCCGGCGAGCGTTGTCCACAAGAACGCACCGGCTACATTCGCCGGCGCAAAATGCCCCGAGACGATTACGCCGATGGTGATTTGCAGCGCGACCAGTCCGGTCGCGTCGTTGACCAGGCTTTCACCGCCGACGATCGCCGATACGCGGCGCGGCACGCGCAGCCGATGAATCACCGAATTTGCGGCGACTGTATCGGTCGGGGATACGATCGCACCAAGCGCCAGGGCAACCGGCCATGCCATCAATGGGAACAGGGCCATGGCGCTCGCGCCGACGGCGAACATGGTGAGCGCGACCAACCCGATTGAGAGCATGAGAATCGGTCGGATCCAGCGCAGAAAATCGTGCCACGAGGTATGAAACGCCTCTTTATAGAGCAGCGGAGGAAGAAAGAAGAAAAGAATCAGATCGGGGTCGAGTGGCGGAGCGTGAAAACCTGGAATTACGCTCAGGCATGTGCCGCCGATCGTGAGGAGTATCGGGTATGGAATACTCACCAGCCGCGCGACTGAGCCGATCACGGCAACGGTCAGCAGCACAATAATGAGCGTATAAGCCGTGTGCATGCGGGAGAGAATAAGGAAAATCCGCACCGTGGACGAGAACCAGCGCATGATTGAGGATCGCGATCAACCGGATTATCGCTGCGCGGGTGCGTGAATCGTGTGCTGCTGGTTCGCGAACACGTGTGCCGAATGCTTGCTTCCGTCGGGCCAGGTGATTTCCACGTCGGCCGAACTTGCGGCTCCAAGGCCGAAAGTGGCCGCGAATTCCGATTGGGACAGATATGAGCCGCCGGTTCGCACGCGGTGCGTTTGAGCTTTTTCACCCGTGCGAACTTGAATCACCGCGCCGATCGCGTCGCGATTCGGTGGATCGCCCACCAGCCGCACGCGCAGCCAGTGATTGACGCCGGGGACCGGGTCAGCCGGTGATGTGGCAGGCGCGGCGATGTAGTCGTTGCGCAGCAGCCGCGGATGTGCGGCATTCGCCGTAAAGAGCAAATCGAGGTCGCCGTCGCCATCGATGTCCGCGCATGCGAGGCCGCGCCCGACCATCGGCCGTGAATAGTCCGCACCGGCGGCGACCGTCGCGTCGAAGAAGCCGGTTCCGCATTGATTGATGAAAAGCTGCGGGGATTGCTCGAACGTGATCTCGCTTTGCACGCGGTTGATCTCCGGCTCGATGTGACCATTGGCCAGCGCAAGATCGAGCGCGCCATCGAGATTCGCGTCAAAGAACACAACGCCGAATGTCAGGCTCGGCAGCGTGGCGCGGCTCAGCTTCACCCGCGCCGCGGCATCGACGAACAGCGTTTCGCCGCGGATTCGCTGATAAAGCGAAAGCGGCTCGCGGCTGAAATTGCCGATGGCGATGCAAAATTCGCCGCCGCACAGGTCCGCGCTGTCCACCCCCATTCCCGCTCGCGCTCGGCCGTCCTCGTCGTATGCGCAGCCGGCGGTGAGCGCGGCTTCTTCAAATCGGCCGCGGCGATTATTGAGGTAGAGCAGATTGCGCTCGGTGTCGTTGGTCACGAACAGATCCATTTGTCCGTCGTTATCGACATCGTCCACTATTACACCCATGGACTTGCCCTTGTGGTTGAGCACGCCCGATTGCGTGGTGACCTCAACCAACCGACCGCCGCCGATGTTCTCGAAAAGCCGATTCGTCTGGCCGGTGTAGACGGTGGGGGTTGCGTAAGACTTCGTGCGCCCGTCGAGCGTGGTGAACACGTCGGTTTCAGGTGTCCAGTTGACGTAGTTGCAGACGAACAAATCGAGATCGCCGTCATCGTCCGCGTCAAACCACGTCGCGCCGAGCGACCAATCCGGCGCCGCGTCCGTCGAGCGAGCGTCTTCGGCGTATCGCATCAAATCGGCTGTGCGATCTTCGAATACGCCGCGCTCATTGATCAATAGCAGCGATCGCCCGACGCCGGTGATGAACAAGTCCGCATCGGCGTCTCCGTCATAATCCGCCGAGCAAAAGCCCATGCCGTACAGCGCGAATCGATCCAGGCCACTGCGTTCGGTGATGTCCTCGAAACTCGCATCGCCCAGATTTCGATAGAGCCGCGAAACCGCGGCCATGCCCGCCGGTGTCGCGTTCGGCCATGTCCCGCTGTTAATGAGCAGCAGGTCGGGCCGCCCGTCGTCGTCGTAATCGAAGAATCCGCCGCCCGAGCCGAGGGTTTCGGGCATCCATTTCTTGCCGATCGCGCCGTTGGAGTGTTGGAAGTCGATGCCCGCCGCCGCCGTGATATCCGTGAAGTGCGGAATCGGCGGCGCATCCGCGCCGCGCGGCGCGAAAGGCTGCTCGATATCGGCTTTCACGTATCGCGAGTTGTCCGGCGGTGGCGGTGCAGCGGGTTTATCACATCCGGCGGCGGTGATCAGGGCAACGCAAATCGCGCCGCGTAACCACTCGGGGATAAGCAATGCGCGGCGCGGATGAACACGTTCGACAGGCGCTTTCGGCGACACCGTCGGCGACCATTGGGTCATCGCGTTCCGCTCGTTTTTTCGCGGGGTGGCGTGGTTGCGTAAGGGGTGGCGCGCGGTGTTAGCACGTGAGTATGGATCACCTGCGACTCCAGGTTGTCGCCCGCGTGTTTAAGTCGATGCGACTGGGTGATCTCCTGCGCGGACTCGTCGATGTTGTATTTTTCATACGCCGCTTGCGCGAGTCGGGCTTCGGCCTCGCGCCCCAGCGCTCGCGCTGACAGCATTCGATAGTAATTCGCGACTCGGTCTTCCGGATCGATGCGCAGCACCTGATCCGCGGCTGCCAATGCCTCATCGAAGCGCAGGGATTTGTGGGCCGCGACGGTGATTTCGCGCCAAGCGCCGCGATCATCAGTCCATTGTGAGACGATTCGCCCATAGGCTTCGATGGCTTCCTCGAATCGACCGTCCTCCGCCAGCACCTGCCCCCAAACCCACGCATTTTGCAGATCACCGGGAGCGAGTCTCTCCGTGTCTCGCAGCGCGGCGTATGCCGCGGCAAGATCACCATCGGCGCGATAGACGCGCGCGAGATTTCGAAAAGCGTCCGGGCGTTCCGGCGAATGACGAGCCAATGCCTCAAACGCGGCGATCGCGCCGCGCGTGTCACCTTCGAGCAAGAGCGCGATGCCGTAGTCGTTTATGCGCTGCCAGGCGTCGCGCGGCAGAGGCGGGTCGCGATGTACTTGAAAGCCGGCGGAATCGATTGCGACGCCGAGAGCGACTTCGGCTGCCGCGATTTCGGTGATAGGCAGATTCGGCACGTCGTCGAACGCAGCGAACCCGGCACGGTTATTGTGGAAGGCGAATTCGGTGTAAGCGCGATCGAACTTTCGCCACATCAGCCGGGCTCGGAGCGTGACCTGTTTGCCGCGCAGAGACTCCGGAAGCGTGAATTCATAATGAGCGACGTCCGCGGTTCCGGGGCCGATTACGTTCGAATAAACGGGCACATGGAAATTGTGCGCGTCGCGGCGATACACACGATTTCCATCGTGGTCGAGCATGACGACGCGGTAGAAATGCGCGTCGGTATCCACGTGCTGATCCGGGGCGACCGCGCCGCTCTCCGCAATCACATTGCCTTCGGTGTCCAGCGCCTGAAAGTGAATCCAGGATTCGTTTGAGTCATTTGTGCCGCCCGGGAATGTATGGCCGACATTCAGATTGCGCACGACGACATCGACCCGCAGGAGCTCAGCGGCGGGCAGCGCGGGTTTGGTCAAATCCGGTGCGTATGCCGGAGCAAATACCGCGTTCGCGTCGCGCGGGCCGACGGCGAAAATGTCCACGCGCAACTGCTTATCGCGCAGGAATGCCTCGGTTCGACGGAGCATATCGTCGTCGCCGCGCACAAACGGAAGCGCGGTGTTCACAGCCAGAAACCGATGCGAGCGCACCTTGCCGTCTTTGGCCGCTACATCGCCGCGCGGGGCGTCTTCGAGCGGCATGTGGCAATCGCGACATTGCCGTGCGGTGGGAGGCTTATAGAACGTACGGGACGCATTGTGCGCGATGCCGCTGTCGTGCCAGTTGTCATACTCATTCTGTCCGCGAATCCAGCGATACGAATTCACCGGATCGTCGAGATTCACTTTGTGGCAGGCGGAGCAGAATTCACTCGTGCGGTGCATCGGCTTGAGCATTTGCCTCATATGCGCGGCCGGGCGGGCCTTGACGGCGATGTCGTGCAGATACGCGCCCCAGCCTGCGTGGACGCCGGCGAAGATATACGGATCACGCTGTTCGTCCGCAATGTTGTAGTGGCCGTTGCCTGTGTTGTTGTGAATCGCGTCGATCTGGTGGCAAGCGAGGCAGGTCAGGCCGGCTTGCGCGGGCGGGGTCTGGCGGTTGATCGGTTTCGTCATCAGGCCGGGGATCATTAACGCGGGATCGTGGCAGGCCGAGCACCACTTCGATCTTACCCACGGTAGCTGATCAATGGGGATGTTGAAATGCTGAAGATGCGCCAGGATCGCTGCGCCCGGTGTGTCGGCTGTCTCGCGCATCAGATTGATCGTCGCCTCGTAGAAGGGATTATTGAAAGACGCGAACCGGTGAGCGGATTGGGACCATTGATCGACGACGTCCATGTGACAGCGGGCGCACATTTCCGCGCCGATTCGATTTTGCACGGCAAAGCCGACGCGCGAAAAGTCTTCGGATGCGAGTTGTTCGACTCCCGCATATTCGTTGATTAGCACGCGCGGATTCAGAAAGTCGCCGGTGGTGGTTGATGTTCCGGCTGGGAAAAAGCGGCTCTTGATTGAGACATCCGACGCGCCGACGAATTCGTCCTTGCTTGGCTGGGTGGCGCGCCGCAAATACTCCGCGAGTGATCCGTCCATGACATCGGTCGTTCCGGCAATCGGTAAGCTTGCGGGCGATACGGGCTGCGAATAGTAGCGGTGAGCGGCGAAAATCAACGCCGTCAACGCGGTCACGGCAAGCGAGAATTTCGTCACGCCGGTTCGCGTTGCCGGGCGAAACGACCACAGTCGATGCAGCAGAAACGCCGCCGGCATCAGCGCGGCCAGGCTCACATGCGCGTGCCAGGCCCAGGCGTTGTTTCGCGTTGCGGCCGCAGTGACGATGAACACGCCGGTAAACGCCAGTCCCGCGATTGAGAAAAGCGCCGCGATGCCGCTGATGAGCGTGGCTGCTCGCTTGCGCCGCCACACGGGAACCAGGTGGGCGAAAATGAAAACGAGCGTGACTGCGGCGAGCGCAAGCCCGGCGCCGCTGTGCCCCAGTAACATGACCTGATATACGATATTGAGGGTCGCATCGGCGGTCGCGGTGCTATGCGTGCCGAAGACAACTCGATTCAGCAGCAAGTACGCCGTGTTTCCAAGCATGATCAGCGATAAAAGGAGCACGACGCCGTAAAGACCCCGCTGCCACGGCGCGAGCGCTGACTTGGCGCGCCGTTCGGGAGCGGGCGCGGCGCTGGGATCGGTCGGCGCTGATCGTTTCGGTCTCGGTTGCATCGCTCTCCACCGCTGAAGCCTTGATTATATCGTCCAGCGATGGGCGTTCGACGCGAGATTGGCGGCGGGATGCGCTCGCATTACACTCTCGTGTTTCCAGCACTTGTCCAAGGTGTTCAAATGTCTGAAGCGCAGCGATCGAATAATCGCCTACCCAGTAAGCATGCACAGCGGGGCGCCAAGCTCGCGGTGATGCTGTTGTGCGGCCTGATCGCGGCCGCGCTGCTGGGCGGTTGTCCGCGAAATCGCATAACCGATCTGAATTTCGAGCCGGCATCCGGTTCGATCGAGGGCGGAACGGTCGTCACGATTACTGGATCGAACTTCGGCGCCGCCACGACTGCGACGTTCGGCGGAGTGGCCGCGACCGGCGTCGAACTGCTCAGTGACACGCAGATTCGGGTTACGACGCCGCCGAACCCGGCAGGTCGCGTCACGGTTGTAGTGGATCGGGGCGACGGCACAGCCATTACCGAGCAAAATGCGTTTGAATACGTCGATCCGGGCGCCCCGCCGGAACTGGCGTTTACGCGGGTCGAGCCGGATACGGGCAGCGCTGCCGGCGGCGAGACGATCGAATTAATCGGAGCGAATTTTGAAGTGGCGATGACGGTCATTATTGGTGGGCAGCGGGCGACCGGCGTGACGTTTGTGAACCCGAGCAAATTAAGAGTTGTGACGCCCGCGCATGACGCTGGATTGGTATCGATCACAATTGTTTCGCCGGACAATGTGCGGGCTGTTTCGCTTTCCAATTCATTTGAGTACGTCGAGCCATAGCGGGCGGGCAGCGAGCCGATATTTCTCGATTCTCCTGGGCGGCGTGATTCGATGAAAACTCCGAAAACTTGCTGAGCGGCGAAGCGCCGCGCGCGGTGCCGCTTCGCTCGTGTGGGCGTCCGTGATAGGCTATGCGGTTTGCCGCCGCTCAGGTTCCGCGCGGCGGATTCTACGGAGTTTTGCATGCTTGTTGTCATGACGCCGCAGGCCACGCCTCAGCAGGTCGAAGACGTGGTGAAACGCATTCGCGAACTTGGCTTCACGCCGCACGTCATCCCCGGCGCAACGCGAACGGCCATCGGCATCACGGGGAACCGCGGGCCGGAAGGACGCGAGTCGATCGCGACATTGCCCGGCGTGCTGGATGTAATCCGTGTCACGTCGCCGTACAAACTGGTTTCACGCGAGACGCACACCGAACCGACCGCTTTTCCCGTCGCGGCGACGCGCGTCGGCGGCGGGGGGTTCACGTTGATCGCGGGGCCCTGCTCGGTCGAAAATGAAAAAATGATCGTCGAAACGGCGGTTTACCTGGCTGCGCAGGGCGTAAAGCTGCTGCGTGGCGGGGCGTATAAGCCGCGCACAAGCCCTTATAGTTTTCAAGGCTTGGGCGAAGAGGGGTTGCGCTACCTCGACAAAGCGCGGCGCGAGACGGGACTTGGCATCGTCACCGAGGTGATGGATGTCGAAAACGTCGCGCGGATCGAAGAAGTCGCCGACATCATTCAGGTCGGCGCGCGAAACATGCAGAATTATCCGTTGCTTCGCCGCCTGTCGCTGACGCGCAAGCCGGTGCTTCTGAAGCGCGGATTGGCCGGTACGCTCGAAGAATGGTTGATGGCGGCCGAGTACATCATGAGCGGCGGAAATCGCCAGGTGATTTTGTGCGAGCGCGGCGTGCGAACATTTGCCGATCACACGCGAAACACGCTTGATTTGTCGATTATTCCGGTGGTTCGCAAGTACACGCATCTGCCGATTCTGATCGACCCGAGCCACGGCACAGGCAAGGCCGAGTATGTGCCGTCGATGTCGCTGGCGAGCCTCGCGGCCGGCGCGGATGGGTTGATCGTCGAGGTTCATCCTGATCCGCAGCGCGCGGTGAGCGACGGGCCGCAGTCGCTGACGTTCGACGCCTTCTCCCGCATGTCTGCGTCGTTGCGTCCAATCGCGGAAGTGATGCGCGTGCCGATTCTGTAGAGCGATAGCATTTTCAAAAATGCCCCATTGCCAGGCTGGGGAGTGCGGGCATCTTGTCCGCACGAAATGGGGGATGGAAACCCGCACTCCTCGCAAGACCATTTTTGAAAATGCTCTAGGTTAGAATGGGGCGCGTTCGCTCGACGAAGGCGCGCTTCGCCACCGCAGTATTCGTTAGACTCCAACTATCCAAATTATTTCCGGGCACAGCTCATCCGCAGAGGCTGTGCGGGCGAAAACGCAATTCTCGCTTGCGCGACGGTTTCCGCCGCGCCTATTCCACCATGCGTGTATAGGACTCCTAGGTACGTTCGGTCAAACAGGAGCCGCGAAAAATAGCGAAAAACAACCGAAAAATCCAGCTTTTTCGGCCGTCGGCGTTTCTGTCGTTGACTCGCTGTTGAGGCATTTACCCGGCTTTGCTCTTTTTTCCACGCCCGCAGCACCGCAAAAGTAGAAAACCGCAAAACCGCAGGCATACAGTCAGTGACTTCTCGCGCGGGAGAGGCGCGGGGGTAGGCAACGTACGGTGTACGTGCGCGAGATCTCTATTTAGCGGAAGGGATGAAGATGCAGCGTTGGAAATTTGCCTTACCGTTCGCCTTGGCCGCGCTCGCGGGCGTCGCTAACGCGGATGTTACATTCTCGAACGTGGTGGTCGCCGGCAGTGTCGGCACGGATAGCTCCTTCGAAACGTATCCGCAGATCATCGATTTCTTCTTCGATAGCGCCTGGGTGGGCGATGTCGTCGATCCGGTTCGCGATGGCGACATTTCGATCAGCTATGAAGCCACCGCGGTGGGCGGTCAATTCGTTGATTCCGTGATGATCAACGTTCTTGGCGCGCTGTCGGGCACCGGCTCGCTGCGTGTGATCGAGATCGTTGAAGACCGCGCGATTAACGTTGGCAACATCATCGCGACGCGCGATGTGACGCTGTCGTCGAACGCGGATCTGCCCTACAACGACGTGCTGTCGTTCGCGTATCCGACGCCGCGCGTTCGCGTGACCAAGTCGATCATGCTGAAAGCCCCCGAATCGCCGGATGAGGACTTGGCAGCGGTGGCGCTGGTCGAGCAGACGTTTACGAAAGTTCCCGAGCCGGCTACCGTTGGCCTGCTGGCTTTGGGCCTTCTGGGACTGCGTCGCCGATAACTCGCTGCGACGATTCATTCGATTACAAATGATGCCCGTGCGACTTGTCGCGCGGGCATTTTTGTTGATCCGGCCATTAGTTTTAGGACCAAGACCCGGACAATTTGTCCACCGGCTTCGGGAGCGTTACCGGAATTTGCCAAGAACAAACGCGATTTAGCGAAATTCCCTCAAAACTTTGCGCCCCTATTTTTGACTTTCGGCAAGAGAAACCCCTAAGAGTAGATGTGCATTCGGTGGGAAGCAGCCATCGAGTGTGCGCATGCTCCAGGTAGGCGTGAACGCTTGGCCAGATTCGATCGTGTGGCGGCGGAGAAGCACCGTACGCCCGATCGGCGGACCGAAGAGTCCGAATTGGCTGAGCTTGTTGTGCGACCCGCTGGAGGGTGAGAAGCGGTTCGGAGGGAGAACGGCGTTTAGGGAGCACACACAATGAGGCTTAAGTTTTTCGCGACGACATTTTTGACATTGGCCTTGACGGCCGCCGTCGCGAGTGCGGATGTAACCTTTAGCAACGTAGTCATCCGTGGCTCGCTATCGACTGGTGCCACGTTCGCTACGACTACATCGGATATCGATTTTTCGTTTCCCGATGCAATCGTGGGCGATCCGGTAGCACCCCGAAGAGTCGGCAGCATCGTAATTACTTACGAAGCTCAGTCCGACGATCCGGTGAACCAGGATCAGTTGGCCCTGTTGGCGCTCGGCGCGTTGTCAGGGTCGGGTACGATTTACTTCAACGAAGTTGTTGAGGATCTCGTGAACCCGGGCGTGATCGCATCGTACAACGTAGTGCTCGATGCGAACTCGCAATTGCCGCATGTGGCGACGCTGAATTTCTCGCGGCCGTCCACGCATGTTAAGGTGAAGAAGACGGCGATTCTCACCGCCATTGACTCGATCGATCAACAGATCTTCGACTTGGCGAGCATCGCCTTGATTGAACAGCGGTTTGTTCCGGAACCGGCGGCTCTGGCCCTGCTTCTCGCAGGCCTCCCGCTGCTCCGACGCCGCTAAAACCACAGTCCTCCTCCTCCTCCACACGCCGCCGGCCGGGATTCTTCCCGGCCGGCGTCGTTTTTTGTTTGTCAGGCATGTCGTGACTGTTGGAGGTGCAAGTCCGCTGCGGGCCGTGATGACCGGAAGCCGACTTCACGACCGCTGAGGCGGGCCAGACGGCGTACTACGCCCTGCGCTGGCTCAGCACGCGCGGCGAAACGGGACCGTGGAGCGAAATCGCGGCGGCGACGGTGGCGGCGTAAGTCCGCAAGGCAGGTTAACGAGGAGTTGGGAAGTCGCTCGCGTTCCCTTCGGCGGGGCGACCCATGAGGCGGAAGTCCCCGGCGGAGGTCGCGCGCCAAGCCGTGATGCCAGCGGTATTTTCGCAGAGGGATTAATACCACCTGTGACGCCAGTACCACTCGCCCTCCCGCTCCATCATTCGTAACAGCGCCGACGTATTGCTATCGGGCAACAGCATGACCTGCCAAGTCGTGTCCGCCTGCTCCGCCGCATCCACGACCGTGCGCAGGTCGCTCAGGTATCGCACATCTTCCGGAGAAGCCCGCAGCCGTTCGATCGACGGCCCAATGTACTTCTCCATGTCGATGAACCACTCGGGTACCTTCTGCTCAATGGTCTCGCCGGTCGTCGCACGGATGGATGCAGCCAAGCCCGCGACATGTGCTCGGAGAGACTCTTCCCGCGCTTGCTCGCGCATCAAGCCAGTGATCGCTTCCCATCCGACGGATTCGACCTCCTCGGGGTCGGGATTGAGAACCGCCTTCCCTGACGGGGTCGCGTACATCCACTTCTTGTGCGACGCGACCCGCGATGGGGCGATGTATGCGCTCATCGACAGAATCTGTCGCTTGGTGGCGTGCCGGTCAAAGTCGGCGCGAGTCCAGAATGCTGGAGCCGCGTAACGCACGAGTGCCCGCGATTGGACACGCCGCTGCAAGTCCTCAAGCTCCTTCTGCTGATGCTTGGTAATCGCCACCTCGTAGTAGGGCGAGCCGAACTTGAGTTTGTATTTGGCCTTCTTGCCGTCGTTGTACTTCGGCACCTTGAACTGAAAGAAGAGGCTGACCAACTGACCCGAAATGTCGGGGAAGAACCTACGGGGCAGGCGTGGCCACAGAAACGGCGACAAGTTGATCCGCCGTGGAATGTTCGCGTTCAAGATCCGCCAAATGCGATGCGCGTCCCGGGCATCGGTTACAGCATCGATGCCAAGGTACATCTCCAAGGGCTGCGTAGGTACGAACGGAGTGCCGCTTCCAGAACCGAGTTCGAGATGGAAGTTCGTCTCGTACTGTCGTTCGGCAAACTGGGTGGCTCTGAGCATACGCGAGATGGTAAACGATCCCAACGCCAGGGGCTGTCGCTCCCCAGCATTCCCCGCCGTATCATCCGAACAGCCCGGCGGTTTCCGCGCGCCACACGGTCGCGCTCAACTCCGGCCAGCGTTCCACAAATGGCGCGGCGGAAATACGCCCCAACTCGCTCGGCTCGATCTTGTTCAGCCCACCGCCGTAGACCCGTCCCTCGCCGCGAAGTTCGTGGCCGGTCACGCGGCCCAACATCGCGAATACGTCGGCAGCGCGGGCCGCGTGTTCGCGCAACATCTGGGCAAGGCCGCGCTGCGGGTACAGCATCAGAAACAGGTTGGTCCCGATCGCCCGAGAACGATTCCAGATGAATCGAAACGGCTGCTTGTCGTCCGCGCCGCGACCCATGTACGTACAGAGGAACGGGGCGGGTTCGCGCTGTTCCTGCTTGTACCACGGGGTGCGCTTGCCGACGAGGTAGCCGTCCTTGACGCCGAGCGGTTCGGCGGTTTGCAGGTACT
>JAEUIR010000419.1 GCA_016795025.1 Phycisphaerales bacterium | reverse complement strand
CGCGCCGAGCTGATCGCGGCCGTGATCCTCGAGAAAGCGGCCGAGCAACTGGTCAGCGACCGGCAGCAGGTCAGCCACCTCAACCTGCCGCCGCCCGGTCTCGCCGAATACCTCGACCTGCTCTACGCGCTGCACGAACTCTTTCCGGGACAGAGCGGCGCGCAGCAGCAGTGGCTCGGCCGCCTCTCGGCGTACGGCTATCTCAAGCACGGAGTCGTTGCCGGCCAGTCGGGGCTGTCGCAGACGCGAGCGCCGATCGACGGCCTTGCCGAGTCGCCGGCGGAGCGCGGCTGAATGATTAATGTGAAAGTCGCGTCAGCGACTCACGAATCTCCCCTCCCCACTTGTGGGGGAGGGGTCGGGGGAGAGGGAAACGGTCATGACTTTCATGATCAGGGGTGTTTTGCAAAGTCATGACCGTTAGTCGCGGCTTCGCCGGCCGCGCCGACCTGCTGCGTGCGGCCGTCGCCGCCGGAGGTGCGCAACCGCCCGGCAGCAAGGAGGCGATCAAAGCCACCCTCGCTCCGCTCGCCCGCCTCCTCGGCCTGCATCCGCAGCCGGAGCCGGAGCAGCGAAGCGATCTGCCGGCCGGCGAACGTCAACAGCCAGCGGCCGACGCCGGCAGCGCCGGGCCGCGTCAGACTTCCGCCGCAAACGTCGAGCGCCGGCCACCCCTCTCGGCGGCGCATTTCGCGCTCGTCGAGTACGCCGCCGATGCCGCGGAGGCACCGCCCAGGAACGAGCCGCTGCTGCCGCTGACGCGTCTCGACTGCCAGCC
>JAEUIR010000418.1 GCA_016795025.1 Phycisphaerales bacterium | reverse complement strand
GGATCGCGATATCCGTGATGTTCGTGCCGGACAAAGCGGGAAGCTGATCCTGGCAGGACTGCCGGGAGAGTTGCTGGATTTTGAGGTGCGCAACATTTCGCTCGCCGAGGCGGACGAGGGCAAGAACGTATTTCGCGTCGAAGCGCAGCTGGCGCGCAGCGATCTCAAGCTGCGGCCGGGAATGGAAGGTGTGGGCAAGATCAACGCCGGAGAACAGACGTTCGCCTGGATCTGGACCCATCGGCTGACCGACTGGCTGCGGCTTCAGGCCTGGAAGTGGCTGCCCTAACGGTCATGACTTTTCCAGGCCCCCCCGATCATGAAAGTCATGGCCGTATCCCTCTCCATCGACCCCGCAAGTGGGGAGGGGAGATTCGTGAGTCGCTGACGCGACTTTCACATTAATCCGGAAGCGAAGCGATGCGGAAGCCATTCCTCAGCGATGCATGGTATCGGGTGGCACGCCTGCAACCCCAGTTGCGCGCGCATGCGCGCATTCAGCAGCAACGCTTTCGCGGCCAGCTCTGGTACGTGCTACACGACCGGGTAAGCGGCACACTGCACCGTTTCACCCCTGCTACTTATCACGTGATCCAGTTGTTCGACGGCAAACGAACCGTCGACGAGATCTGGCGGAAAGTGACTGCAGGGGGCGGCGACGACATCCCGAGCCAGGATGAGGTGATCAGATTGCTCGCCCAGTTGCACGCCGGTGATCTGCTGCAGTCGGGTCAGCCGCCGAATCTGGAGGAGCTCCTCGAACGGGAGCGCAAACAGCGGT
>JAEUIR010000417.1:432-782 GCA_016795025.1 Phycisphaerales bacterium | reverse complement strand
CCGTCGAAGTCGAGCGCGACCAGCAGCGTCGGCACCCGCGCCAGCTCCCGCAGTGCCGAGTCCAGGGCCGTCACGTCGGCATCCCCAGGGCGTCGAGGAACCCGTGCGCCCACTGGTCCACGTCGTGGCGCTTGACGTGGCGGCGCAGCGTCCTCATCCGCCTGCGCGCCTCGTCGGGTGGCATCTCCACCGCCCGCGCCAACGCCGCCTTGACCCCGTCCGTGTCGTGCGGGTTCACCAGCAGCGCGCTGGTCAGCTCGCGGGCGGCACCGGTGAACTCGGAGAGCACGAGCACGCCCCCGTCGTCGTGACGGCACGCGACGTACTCCTTGGCCACGAGGTTCATCCCG
>JAEUIR010000417.1:160-422 GCA_016795025.1 Phycisphaerales bacterium | reverse complement strand
GCGCAACGGCGTCACGAGCATGACGTCCGCGGCCAGGTAGAACGCCGTCAGCTCCTCCCGGGGCAGTGACTGGTGCAGGTAGCTCAGCGGCGTCCGGCCGATCCAGCTGTGCTCGCCGTTGATCCGGCCGACGGTCTGCTCGATCTCGGCGCGCAGCCGGACGTAGTGCTCCACCCGTTCCCGGCTCGGCGTGGCGATCTGCAGGAATACCGTGTCGTCCGCCGAGATCCGCTCCTCGGCGAGCAGCTCCTCGAAGGCGCGC
>JAEUIR010000417.1:0-150 GCA_016795025.1 Phycisphaerales bacterium | reverse complement strand
TTGGTGTAGTCGAGCCGGTCGACGCCGAGGAGCAGGTGGCGCGGGTCGCCCAGCTCGTGTCGGATGTCCGCGGCCCGGGCGATGACCTCGGGTGTGCGGGACAGCTTGTCGAGCGCCACGAAGTCGATCGAGACGGGGAAGGCGCCGAGC
>JAEUIR010000416.1 GCA_016795025.1 Phycisphaerales bacterium | reverse complement strand
CGCTCATCGACAACATCCTCGACCTCTCGCAGGTCGAGGCCGGGGCGGCGGCGCTGCGCCGCGAGGCCGTCGCGGTCGCGCCGGCGGTCGACGAGGCGCTCATGCTGATCGCGCCGACGCTGGCCGGCCGCGGGGTGCCGGTGGTCCGGGCCGTGGCCGCGGACCTCGAGCTGCTCGGCGACCGCCGGGCGGTGATCCGCGTGCTCGTGTCGCTGCTCGACAACGCCGCCAAGTTCACGAGCAACGGCACGATCACCGTCACCGCCGAGCGGGTCGGCGCGGCGGTCGAGCTCACCGTCCGCGACACCGGCGCCGGCATCCCCGCGGCCGCGCTCGGCCGCATCTTCGACCGCTTCACCCAGGCCGACGACAGCGCGACCCGCCTGTTCGGCGGCGCCGGCCTCGGCCTGGCCCTCTGCCGCGAGCTCGTGCACCGCATGGCCGGCAGCATCGTCGTCGACAGCGCGGTCGGCGTCGGCAGCACCTTCACGGTCCGCCTGCCCGCCGCCTGAGGGCGCGCCGTCCGCCACCCTTCGCCCGCACGCGGCGGCGGTCGTTGCGGCGCGCGGCCATGCATGCCAGCGTCGCCGCCATGCCCGCCCCGCGTCTGTCCCGCCTCGTGCTCGCGCTCCTCCCGGCCTGCGGCGACGCCGGTGGCGGCTCCGCCGACGCGGCCGCGTCGAGCGGCGAGGCCGGCTCGCAGGGCCCGACCGCCACCTCCGCGCCCGAGCCCCCGACGTCGAGCGCGACCGGCGACAGCGGCGGCGACGCGACCGCCGCGTC
>JAEUIR010000415.1 GCA_016795025.1 Phycisphaerales bacterium | reverse complement strand
GGTGGTGAGAGCACGGCTCAAGCGCCCGTGTCCATCCTGAAACGGGAGAGTCTCCAGGAACACGACCACGAAGATGGCAATCACGAGCAGGGGATGCAGAACCGACTTTTCGCGCTCATCGCTTACCCACGCCACGAGTTCGGCCATCAGGCGCGGCGTGTCGAACGGCGTGGCGGTTTCGAACACGATTCCGCTTTGTACGCCGTTCTCGTCGAAGGCCGCGACGCTGCTGGGATGAGTCTTGTACTGGCCGCGGTGGCGCTCGTCCATCTCGCTATGCTGGAGCGGATTCTGATGCAGTTGCTGCAGATGGTTTTCGTTGAACGGGATGTCCTGCCTAGCCTCGAACACCCGGTTCATGAGTTTCGCGTAACCGGCGACTTCCTGCTCGTCGCGCGTTTCAAACGTCTGAATGCTGATATTGGACAGCAGTTGCTCGACGTCCCGGTCGCTGAGTTTGCTGCCTTCGATACGCGTGGAAGAGCCTATGCTCTCGATTGTCGCCACGCGCCGCAAGGCGGTCAGGCGATCCGGCGCGAGCGCGCCCAAGGCGCGCCAGGCACCCTTGAATTCGTCGATTCGGGCGACCAGACGTAACACGTCGGGTGTGATCCGGAGCGATTCGGTACGAAACCCCCTACCAATCGTGCACCCAATTACACCCATTTATGGGACGGAATGGAATCAGGCAACCCGGGTGAATTTCGGACCTCGGGGGCGTAAAGGGATCGGGGAGAAACCGCGCCATCCCGCGCGTGCCCCCGCCCGGAGGCGCACACATGTCGG
>JAEUIR010000414.1:306-789 GCA_016795025.1 Phycisphaerales bacterium | reverse complement strand
GCCGAGGGTGGCGACCGCGAGGGTGGCGGCGGCCAGGCCGAACAGCTTCCACGGGCGGGTGGGGTCGACCGCGAGCTCGGCGAGCAGCGCGGGCATGTCGGGGTAGCGCTCGTCGGCGTCGACGCGCAGGCCGCGGAGGAGGATCCGGCGCAGGCGCGCGGGCACGTGGCGGCCCTCGGGCGCCGGCGGGACCGCCCGGAACACCGACATGCGGACCTCGCCGGCGGTCTTGCCGGCGAACGGGCGCTCGCCGTAGAGGCCCTCGTAGAGGGCGACGCAGAAGCTGAATTGATCGCTGCGCGCGTCGACCCGCGGCTCGCGCAGGTGCTGCTCGGGCGACATGTACGCGGGCGTGCCGACGTACGAGTTGGCCTGCGTGAGGGTGATGCGGTTGCCGGACGGGCCGCTCGCGCGGACGACCTCCTGGACGTCGCCCTGGCGCAGCGGGCGGGCCAGGCCGAAGTCGAGGACGCGCACGCGGCC
>JAEUIR010000414.1:0-296 GCA_016795025.1 Phycisphaerales bacterium | reverse complement strand
TGAAGTCGCGGTGCACCACGCCGACGTGGTGGGCGGCGGCGAGGCCCTGGCCGGCCTGCAGGAACACGGCGAGGACCTCGCGCCAGGGGTGCTGGCGGGCCTTCAACCACTGGCGCAGGTCGACGCCGGCGATCAACTCCATGGCGAGGAAGATCGAGCCCTCGTACTCGCCGACCTCGTAGACCTGGACGACGTTGGGGTGCGAGAGGCGGGCGAGCGTGGTGGCCTCGCGCATCATGCGGTCCTGGCCGTGGGCGTCGCGACCCTCGCGCTGCGACGGGCGCATGAGCTTGATG
>JAEUIR010000413.1 GCA_016795025.1 Phycisphaerales bacterium | reverse complement strand
TTTCGTACTGCTCCGACGAGGGCGTCGCCTTCGGCGAGCATGTGATGAAAGTTCTCAATGATGAGTCGCACGTGGCCTCGGAGCAGCTCGCCGAGGAGCGCGGCTGCTTCCCCTTCTGGCCGGGCAGCTCCTGGCAGAAGCAGGGGCGCAAGATGCGCAACGCCTGCTCGACGACGGTCGCGCCCACCGGAACGATTTCGATTATTGCGAATTGCTCCGGCGGCATCGAGCCGCTCTTCTCGCTCGCGTTCTATCGCCAAGTGCTCGACGGCCAGCGCCTACCCGAGGTTCACGACGCATTCATGCGCGTGGCGCAGGAGCGCGGATTCATGACAAGCGATCTGGCCGATCGCATTGCCAAGGCGGGTTCGATTCAACATTTCGAAGACATCCCCGAGGATGTCCGAAAAGTGTATGTTTGCGCCCACGACGTGAAGCCGGAATGGCACATGAAGATGCAGGCCGCGTTCCAGCGCCATTGTGACGCCAGCATCTCGAAGACCATCAATTTCCCGCACGACGCCACCGTGGACGACGTGCGGAAGATTTATGAGATGGCCATCGATATGAACGTGAAGGGCGTCACCGTCTATCGCGACGGCTGCCGCGACCTCCAGCCGATGGCGCTCGCGAGCACCCAGGGCCCGTCCGCGAAGCCCGCCAGCGACGCCGTCAAAGAGGAGGCGACGGTCGCGGCGACTCCGATGTCCCCGACCACGCTCACGCCGGTTCGCCTTCCGGAGATCATGCCGAGTCTTCGAGTTCGGCAGATGACGCCGTTCGGCAACA
>JAEUIR010000412.1 GCA_016795025.1 Phycisphaerales bacterium | reverse complement strand
ATCCATTCCATGGGATATGATAAGCCAACTCCTATTCAGGAACAGGCTATCCCCATTATCATGGAAGGCAAAGACCTTATTGCCTGTGCACAAACAGGGACAGGAAAAACAGCTGCTTATGTTTTACCTGTGATTCAGAAAATCATGCAAAGTGAAATCCGCAAGTGTAACACTTTGGTTCTTGCACCCACACGCGAACTTGCTCAGCAAATTGATCAGCAGGTTGAAGCTTTTGGATATTTTACCGGTGTTAGCTCCATGCCCGTTTATGGTGGTGGTGATGGTGTAACCTGGGAACAACAGAAACGTGCCATCCGAGAGGGTATTGACATCGTTATTGCTACTCCCGGAAGATTGATTTCACACATGGCATCCGGTGAATTAAAAATGGAGCATCTGCAACATCTTATTCTCGATGAAGCCGATCGCATGCTCGATATGGGTTTTCATGACGATATTATGCGAATCATTAGCTTCCTGCCAAAGAAAAGGCAAACGCTGTTGTTTTCGGCTACGATGCCTCCTAAAATCAGAACGCTGGCAACGAAAATTTTAGAAGCTCCCGATCAAATTAATATCGCTATTTCCAAGCCCGCTGAAGGAATTATTCAGCAGGTGTACATGGTTAATGATGCACAAAAGTCTGATTTAATACAGATTATTTTGGGTGCAGGCGACTACAAAAGCATTATCATTTTTGCCTCTACCAAGGAAAATGTTAAGAAACTCGATTCTTTGCTCCGTAGAAAAGGTCTCGAATGCAAAGCATTCAGCTCTGATCTCGAACAACAGGAAC
>JAEUIR010000411.1 GCA_016795025.1 Phycisphaerales bacterium | reverse complement strand
TTTCTCGTCAAAACACGTTCGCGTTGCCCTCTCACCGGGGCTTTTACCTTGCGAAACGGGTTTCTGGGCAAAACCTCGGCAACATCCACGGCCCAATTAAAGAGCCTTACCACGGCCTGGTGATCGTGCCATGTTTTCGCCCAGCTAACGAGGTGAATAGGCTTAATCGCATCAAGGGAAATATCCCCCGTTGCTTTCAAGAACCGATTGAGAATTGGTTGATACTGTCGAACGGTCGCGGAAGCCAGCTTGCTAGCTGCCCACATGGTGAAACTGTGGACGATCTCGGATAGTGTCATAGCACTGTCACTCCAGTTGGGGCCACGCTGGGTACTCGGCTCTACGCAAGCCGAAGAGTCAAGGTTCTTGGCGAAAAAAAGATTTTGCCAAGTTTCCTCGAAAACTGCCCCGCGTACATTGGGAGTATCGGCAATGGCGTGGGACTTGGTTCGGGACCAAGAGGTCGCTGGTTCGAATCCAGTCACCCCGATTGCCGAATTTGCTAGATTCGGCAACCTTAAGACGTGGGCAAACCTTGCCGGTGGAGTGATACCTACCGGCAGGCTTGCCCCGTTTTTTTGCTTGACACGTCTTTCGGCATCCCGTGTACTAATCCGCGAAGCTCACGATGGGCCTCATGCCCTGTATGGTCGCACCCTTTAGCAAGGTGACGACCGCCGAGAGTACAGGCCATGAGGCCCACCTTGTTTCCTGTATCACCGTGACTGGAGTCATGGGGGAATCAGGGTGGGCAACCCAGCGGAGCTGGTTTCGAGTCTTCCCATGCGCAATCGCGCAC
>JAEUIR010000410.1 GCA_016795025.1 Phycisphaerales bacterium | reverse complement strand
CGACGGAATGCGGACTTACGACGGCAACGACCAGGAGAATCCGCGCGGCCCCGAGGGCGATGCCCCCCGCGTCGTGCGCGGCGGCTCGTGGATCAGCGGGGCCAGGAGGCTTCGCTCCGCTTACCGCCTCGAGGGGCCCCGCGACGACCGCGACGAGCCCCTCGGCGCCCTGGGGTTTCGCTTTGCCCTGAGGTCCACCAGCCAGGAGCAGGAGGCAGGCGCTCCGCGCCTGCCTGAGGCAAGCGGGGTCACGCGGGACGCGTGACCCCGCTGGTGTCGTTTTTCCGGCGGATTCCGGGCTTGCCGCAGCCGATGATGGTTGAGTTTCATGATCGGGGATGCCTGCAACAGTCATGACCCTTAATGTGAAAGTCGCGTCAGCGACTCACGAATCTCCCCTCGCCCCTTGCGGGAGAGCAACTGTGTTCCCAGTCAAGCTTTTTTAGGCGCATTTTGCATGCTCTGGATTCCACGGAATACCCGATTTGACTATGGCGTTCATGATCGTCAGCATCTTGTGCATGCAAGCGACCAGCGCGACTTTTTTGAGTTTTCCGTTAGCAAGCAAACGTTCATAAAAGGTCTTGATGACGGGGTTGTAACGTATGGCACTTAAGGCCGCCATGTATAAAGCGGTACGGACCGTCGCTCGACCACCCCAGGTGATGCGCTTACCCTTGTGGCGACCACTGTCCGCGTTTAATGGAGCGACTCCGACCAACTTGCCAATCTGCGCATGGGTGAGTTGGCCCAACTCAGGCAATGCCCCCATCAGACTCGCTTGCGTACACGGTCCTACCCCT
>JAEUIR010000040.1 GCA_016795025.1 Phycisphaerales bacterium | reverse complement strand
CGATGCGCCAGGACTCATCGCTGCCGTTCAGCATCAGCGCACGGTTCACGATGTTGCTCTTGAGCGTCACCAGCGGGTGCGCCCCGGCCGCGCGGGCCACGCGCACACACTCGATCGCGAACTCGTGCGGAATATCGATGGCTTCGATCAGAATGCGCTCGCCCGGCTTGACAGCGCAGGAGTAATTCACGAGCACTTCGGCCAGCTTGGTCATTCGAGGGTCGATCATCGGTCGCGTCTCCGTTCGTTTCGCAAAACCCGGATTGTAACCGACTCCCGCAGGCGCAACCCGGCCGGAAGAGCAAGATCATACGAGGCGGAACGCGCATGCGTCCTATCCGCGCGGCGCGCGATTTCCGTTGTAACCCTCACGCAGCCGCTGTCATCCAACTCCGCGCGACGCCGTTCTTGCACAGCGCCGCATCGCATTTGAATCTCTGGTTCACTCGACGTACTGTGGGCTGTGCATGGTCGTCGCCATCCTACTGACCATCGGCTTGTACGCCGCGATCGGCGCGGCGTTCGGCATCCTTTTCGCATGGCGCGGTGTCGATCGTATCGATCCGGCCGCGCACGGCGCGTCATGGACGTTCCGCCTTCTGATTCTGCCCGGAGTGATCGCCCTTTGGCCGCTGCTGATGATGCGTTGGCGAGGCGCGGCGCGAACAAGAGATTCGTCATGACGCGCTCTCAGCGCCGCCGGCACTACTGGCTTTGGCTCGCAATCGGCCCGCTCGTCGCGCTTGGGCTGCTGTCGGGCTTATGCTCTCGTCCACCAATTCCGATTCAATCCGGCGAGCGCGCCGCCGCTGATCGCTCTGCGCCGGCCGCCCGCGTCTCCGAGGCTCGGCCATGAGCGTGGGTTATGTCACCGTTCAGTGGAATCGCCACAAGCGCGTCTATGACGTTTGCATCGCCATCGGAATTTCCCTGTATTTAGTTGTGTTCATCGTCGTCGGAAAGCTGCTCTACACGGGTCGAAACGCCATCAGCGATCCGATTCTCGGAATGCGGGCACTGGCTACGTGTGCCTTTCTGCTGCTGCACATCATTCTTTGCATCGGCCCGCTGGCGCGGCTTGATCGTCGTTTTTTGCCGCTGCTTTATAACCGGCGGCATCTGGGCGTCGCCACATTTTTGATTGCTCTTGCGCATGCCGCGCTGGCGATCGGGTTTTATCACGGTTTTGGAAGCGTCAATCCGCTCGTCTCGCTGTTGTCGAGCAACACGAATTTCGCGTCGCTATCCGCATTCCCATATCAAATCCTCGGCGCGAGCGCGCTGTTGATCATGTTTCTGATGGCGGCGACAAGCCATGATTTCTGGCTAAGGAACCTCGGAGCGCCGGCCTGGAAACGGCTGCACATGCTCGTTTACGTCGCATACGCATTGCTTATCATGCACGTCGCCCTTGGAATTCTTCAGACGCAACGCAGTCCCTGGCTGGCCGCGCTGGTCGGTGCCGGCGTCGTGACCGTCGCGGCGTTGCATATTGTCGCGGGCGCGCGCGAGTGCCGCCACGACGAGCGCGGATGGCAGCGAGCGCCAGCCGGCGGCGGTTGCTGGGTTGACGTTGGTGCGGTGGACGAAATCGCGGATCAGTGCGGTGCGACGGTGACGATCGGCGGACGCGAACGAATCGCGTTGTTTCGCCACAATGGCCGCGTCTCCGCGGCCACGAACGTTTGTGCGCACCAGGGCGGCCCGTTGGGCGAGGGCAGGATCATCGACGGTTGCATCACCTGCCCCTGGCACGGCTGGCAATATCGGCCGGCCGACGGCCGATCGCCGCCGCCGTTTACCGAGAAAATAAACACTTATCGTGTTCGTATTGTCGGCCGTCGCGTCCAGGTCGATCCCACCGCGCTGCCTCCGGGCACGGCCGTGGAGCCGGCGCGAGTCGAGGAGGCATAGCGTGGTTCAGCCAGGCGAGTTTTACGTGGGGTATCTCAAAGCGCCGCCGGGAGTCGCCGTGTTCCTCCGCTGGGCCGTCTCCGGACTGATGGCGGCCACGCTTGCGATCGCATGGTTTGTGTCGCGCTCACAGAACGACCCCGGCGACGCAGTATGGCATGACGACGCGGAAACGCTCATCGGCCGCATCGCCGCCGCGCCATATCCGCTCATCCGCATCTGGTCGGGTCAACCGGATCAGCCGGTTCGCACCGTTCTGCTTGTGTCAGAAGGAAAACATGGCGGCGGCGAGCGCGTGGCGGCGCTGGACGGCCGCATGGCCCGCGTTCGTGGCGCAATTCTGGAGCGCGACACTTGCCGGCTGCTGGAATTAGCCGAAGGCGATGCGTTGAAACCAGACCGCTCGCCTTCAGGAGGAGATGCGGATCGGCTCAGCGCTCCACGCATTGTCGCGCTCGGTCAGGTGACGCTGCGAGGTGAGATCATCGATCCGAAGTGCTATTCCGGCGCGATGAAACCCGGCGAGGGCAAGACGCATAAGGAGTGCGCCACATTGTGTATCGCCGGGGGCATACCGCCGATGTTCGTTACCATCGATGACGCAGGACGACGCAGCTACTATCTGTTGACCGACCACGACGGTCGAGCGCTGACCGGCGCCGCGCTCCACGATGGCGTCCTCCCGTTCGTCGCCGATGCGGTCGAGATCCGCGGCGCGCTCGAAAAATATGATGATCTCGCCGTGCTCAAAATCGATCCGGCGCGCATCCGCCGGTTGTAAACGCACGTTTTTGTTGGACCAGACATGCCCGCCTGAGGCTGCGGCTCGACCAGATTGGAGGACGAATGGCCACGGAGCAATGGCAGGATGTCGGCGCGGTTGAAGAACTGTGCAGTAAACCGCTTCAGCAGATCATGGTCGGGCGCACGAAGCTCGCGCTGATATTTCGCGACGGCCAATTCAGCGCGATTTCGGGCGTGTGCAATCATGTCGGCGGCCCGCTGGGAGAGGGACGACTTGACGGCGAATACGTCGTCTGTCCCTGGCATCAATGGAAATTCCACTGCCGAACCGGGCTGGGCGAGCCGGGTTACGAGGAAGACGCCGTTCCACGCCACGACGTGAAGGTCGAAAACGGCCGAGTGCTGGTCAACCCGACTCCGGCCAGTCCCCGCACGCGCAAGTCTCACGAACCGCACGCGCTCGCCAGGCCGGTCGAGCGCGGCGCTGGACCGCCGCGCGTTGTCGGCATCTCAACACCGGCGATGGACGCCGCAAATCCGCGCTATTCGACATCCGACGCGCTGCTGGAATACGCGATGGATCACGCCGCGAGAATTCGTGGAGCCGACACTCAGCTCATTCGGCTGAACGATCTCAAGTTCCGCCATTGTGAGGGTTATTACAGCAAAAGCTCGCGCGCCTGCACCTGGCCGTGCAGCATCACGCAAATGGACCCGGGCGATCAGCTTGATCGTGTGTATGAGGCGATCGTCCATTGGGCGGATGTCATTTTGATCGCAACGCCGATCCGGTGGGGCGGCGCGAGTTCGCTTTATTACAAAATGATCGAACGCATGAACTGCATACAGAATCAGATCACGATTGCCAACAAGGTTCTCATGCATAACAAAGTCGCCGCGTTCATCATCACCGGCGGGCAGGACAATGTGCAGGCTGTCGCCGGGCAAATGCTGGGCTTCTTCTCCGAACTGGGCTGTCATCTGCCGCCGTTTCCATATATCGCGCATTCGCGGGGCTGGTCGGCTGAGGACATGGAGCGCAACGTGCGCTATGTCGCCGAGAGTCAGGAGCTGCGCGATGGCGCCGCGGACCTTGTCTCGCGCGCAATCGACGTCGCCAAGGTGCTTCTAGCCGCCGATCCGGTCGAAGCGCGGACCACGCGCGGCGGTCGCAAGGCGCATCGGCTCGATGTCCCCGCCCCAGGCGGACCGGCTAGCGAGATCAAATAGCGGGGGCTAACCAAGTGACACGGCGCGACCGCACGCTCGCCGTTGTGTCTCACGACGCTGCGGGCTCCGATCTCGTCAGTTGCTGCTTGCGCGCCGCCTCCACCGTGTTCCGCAGCAACATCGCGACTGTCAGCGGCCCCACTCCGCCCGGAACCGGGCTGATCGCCCGCACGACCGGCGCGACCGCCTCGAAATCGACATCGCCCACGGTGCGACGCGAGGGTTTGCCGTCCGGACCGGTCCCCGTGACTGAATTAATGCCCACGTCGATCACCACCATCCCCGGCCGGACGTGCTCCGCGCCGATCACACCCGGCTTTCCGACTGCGACGATCAGCAGGTCCGCCGCGCGTGTATGCGACACCAGATCGCGCGTCAGCTTGTGGCACGCTGTCACCGTCGCGTTCTGCGACAAAAGAAACATCGTAATCGGCTTGCCGACAATCCGGCTCTGCCCGACAACAACTGCGTTTGCGCCCTCCACCACCAGGCCGCTGCGCCGCACCAGTTCGTTCACAGCCAGTGCCGTGCAGGGCGCGATGATCGGCTCGCCGTAAAACAGCAAACCGATATTTGCCGGATTCACGCCTTCAACATCCTTGTAAGGATCGATTCGATACTGCGCCAGCGACGACTCGATGTGCGGCGGAAGCGGCAGATGCAGCAGAATCCCCGTCACGCCGTGATCCACGTTCAGTCGGTCGATCGTCTCGAGCAACCGCTCCTGCGTCGTCGATTCCGGCAGGTCAATCAGCTCATACTGAATCCCGACTTTTTCGCTCTGGCGCCGCTGCGACGCGGCATAGAGTCGCCCTGCGGGGTCATCGCCCACCACGATTGCCACCAGCCGAATCACCCGGCCGTCGCTCTGCAATTCGGCCACGTGTGCCGCCACCTGTGCGCGAATCTCCTCCGCGTATGCAGTTCCATCCAGGATGATTGCGGACATTGCGATCCTCGTTTCATGCCGGCGTCATTCGCCGGGTTCGATTTTCGTCGCCGCGCCCGCATTCCGCCAGCCGCCGGGGTGAAAATCGCCGGATGGCGCTCGATGCGCTATAAGCACGATGCGATGCGAATCGTTTTCAGCCGAGCGGCGCAGTTGAGTTTTGCCGCATTCGTCCGAATAATGTCGCACACGATTGGAGACCTCGATGTCTGAACCTACGCCGCGTGATGATGCATACCTCGTCAGTCGATCACGAATCGTCAGTTCCGCGCTCGAAGCGATCTCGGTGATTGTTGTCGCAGCCTCGCTCGTTTGGGCGGTGGAGCGTTTCTGGACCGCCAGCCAGGCCGAAAAGCCCGCGTTCGGAGATTTCGTCTCCACCGTTTTGATGCTCGTGAGCAGTTGGGCGGCCGGGCTGCTGCTCTGGGGCATCGCCGAAATGATCCGCAAGCTCGACGCGCTGCTGGCCGCATATCACGATTTCGCCGCGCATCCGCACGTCATCACGGTCGGCGACGGCACGGCGGTTTCCGGCGGCGCCGAAGGCCGCGGCCGAGAATCTCCAGTATTTCAGGAACTGGCTTCGCTGCTGCGCGAAGTTCGCGACATCACTCTACTAAACGACGCTGAGCGCTCAAAGCGGCTTGAAATGCAGGCGCGAGGGACGGCTCGCCGCCTGACGGATGAAGTTCCCGCGCTGCTGCGTGAGCATAACTGGATCGAGGCACAGCGCCGCGTGCAGGAGGCGCGCGAGCGTTTCCCGACGCTGACCGAGTGGGACGCTCTGGAGCGCCAGATCGAGCAGGTGCGTTCGCAGGTCGAGGCCCGCGACCTCGAGTCCGCGACCCGCCAGGTGAATGACCTCGCCGCGCTCGGCGCGTGGGAGCGCGCGTATGAAGTCGTGCTGGAACTGATGGAGCGCCACCCCAACTCGCCCAAAACCGCCGATCTCGCAAAACGCGTCTCGCAGGAGCGCGAGCGCTCCGAGGCCGAAAGCCGCGCTCGCCTGATGGCCCAGGCGCAGGAAGCGGTGCATAGCCGCGATTGGAATGGCGCCATGACGCTCGCAGGGCAACTCATCGAGCGCTATCCGCGCTCGCCCGAGGCGCACGCGCTGCGCATCCAGATTCCGACGCTCCGCGAGAACGCCGAAATTCAGACGCGCAAATACTTGGAAGCCGAAATCCGCAAGCACATCGAGGAACATCGTTATCGAGACGCCGTGCGCCTCGCGAACGAGCTGATCGAGCGTTACCCGGATTCGCCGCAGGCGCAGGTTCTCCGCGAGCAATACGAAAAGCTCGCGGAGAAAGCCGCGGCGCAGCGCTGATCTCCCGGATCGCCGCGCCGGCCGTGGCCGACGCGAGCCGCGCTTGCCCGCCGTCTCTGTCTCTCGGATCATCCAGCAACGATGAGCGAACCAGCAAACACGCAGCGCAGCGAGATCGAAATCCGCGTGCGATACGCCGAGACCGACGCGATGGGCTATCTACATCACTCGCGCTACTTCGTGTATTTCGAGATGGGCCGCACCGAACTGCTGCGCCAGACCGGCGTTGCTTATCGCGAGATGGAGCAGCGCGGTCTTTTCTACGTCGTGGCCAAGCTGGAGGCGAAATTCAAAGCCCCGGCGCATTATGACGACGTGCTGATGCTGGCCACGCGGGTGGACAAAATCACGCCCGTGCGCGTCGAGCATCGATACGATCTGATGCGCGGCGATCGCCTGCTGTGCGAAGCCGCATCGACGCTTGTGCTCGTCGGGCGTGACGGCCGACCACAGGGCTTGCCGGATGATTTGTACAGGCTGCTTGGCGGAGTCTAACCCGGTCTCAGTCACGGCTTCATCGCCGACGTTAATATCCATCCAGGCGCCGCACGCGTTCGCCGCGCAGGCGATAGATGCTCATCACCAGGTCGTCCTCCACCTGCTCGCCAACTTCCAGAATGCCGCGAACCACGATCGGCGTGCCGCTCACATACGCCACGCGCTCGTCATTTTTCATCTCGACGCGCACCCACGCGTTCATACCGTGGGCCATGCCGAAGCAGCACGCCAGCGCGTCGCGCAGCAGCAGAAACATCGGCGTCCCCTCCTCATACATCGTCACCGGCATCATGTATCCGCGCAACTCGACGCGCTTGCCGTTCAATTTGCGAATCTGCTCTGGAATCTGCTCCGGGCGCGGGCCGCTTTCGGGATCGTGCAGCCATTCATTCATCGCCAGCAGATCGTATGGATAGCATGCCAACTGATCGATGCTCAAATGAATCGTCCCGTCGTCGTCCACATCCTGGCCGATCGTGGCAAGCTTGGATGGATCGACCACGATCGGCATCATGCCGGGAATACTGGCGGAGATAATCGGTCGGGGCGACGATTGGGTCGTGGCGGGCGAGGTTGTCGATTTCCCGCCTGGAACAGGCGCGACCGGGTCGGTCCGCAGCGGCGCGCCTTGCACATTTTCAGGTGTCGCGGATTTTGGCCGCGATCTCGGCGAAAACACGAAAAGGGCGCCGACGCCCAGGGCAACAAACGTCAGCGCGATGAGCGCGCCGCGAAGCGCCCCCGCATATCGCCGCCGATGACCGGGCATACGATCGTCCCGCACGGTTTGCCGCGTCGTGTTCATTCGACCATTCATCCGCCGTGCCCCAGATTTTCGGCGACTTCAACCGAATAAGCTCGGATGGCCGGCAGGACACCGGCCAGCGCCCCGAGCGCTGCCATCAAGAGAGGAGCCCACCATACGCCCGGCGGCGCGGCCAGCACATTCAGCATAACGCCGGTCTGCTCGCGAATTACGGCGGCGACCGCCGTAATCAATCCCCCATACAGCGCGACGCCTATGAACGCCCCGCAGCCGGCGATGGCTGCGGCCTCGCCGATGACCACTGCGAAAATGGCGCCGCGCCGCGCGCCGAGCGCTCGCAAAATCGCGAACTCGCGCCGCCGCTCGTTCATGGTGTTATAAAGCGCCGCGAGAATCGCGGCAGCGGCCACGAGCATGACCAGGTAAGCCACCGACAAAAGCACGCGGCTCATCCAGCCGAGCTTATCGAAGAGATCCCCCATCACGGCCGCGATTGGCCAGGCCAGCGTCGCGTCGCTGCGCCGACGCTGAATGATCTCGCGCAGCGCCAGACCGGACTCAGGCCCGCGCAGCTTCAGCATGACTGCCGATACTTCGCGATGCTCCGTCGGAATGTCTGAAGCTGGGTCGGCCACGAACGGCTGCCCGGTGCCGTGAAGGACGTGCCCCTCCATGCGATAAATGCCTTCGATCGGAATCCAGATCACGCGATCCATCGGCGTATTTGTTGGAGCGAGAACGCCGACAACGGTGTATTCGTCGTGTTCGTGCTCGTGGCCCTCGTGGCTGGTTCCATGAATCGGCAGGAACGTCGCGCCGGTCGCGAGCCGCGTGCGATCCGCCACCATGCTTCCGAGGACGGCTTCGCGCCGCGCGGCGTCGAACGCCCGCCCACCCGCTTCGAAACTCAGGCTGCGGCCGTTGCGGGTGAAACGTTCGAATAGGTCGCTTGTCGTGCCGACAATGCGAAAACCGGCGTAGTTGTCGCCGACGGCATAGGGAATTGCGAGCGAAACGCGCGGATCGGCTTTCATCTGCTCATACAACGACCACGGGATGTTTCCGGGCGACGTATCGAGGTGATAGACGGCATTCATCACGAGTTGCAATGGGCTGCCGCGCGCCCCCAATACGGCATCGAATCCCACATCGCCGCCGACAAACGCGCGACGGCTCTGCGACTCGATGCTGAATACCGTCATGACCAACCCAGTGGCCAGCGCGGTTGCGACGGCGGTGATGGCGGAAGACAACCGATGCGTGCGCAGGCTGCGGGCGATCAGCATAATGACCACGCCGATCAAAGTCGTTCCCCCGACGTAGTGACGCGTTGCTCGCTCGTCGAGGCGATGTTCACCTCATCGAGCGACATGCTGCGCTCGAATAGATCGACGATGTGCGTGTCATGCGTTACGAGCAGCAGAGCCGCGTTGTTCTCCTGGCACATTTCGCGCAGGAGCGCCGCGGCCTCGTCCGCCCGGCGGCGGTCCAGGTTGCCGGTGGGCTCGTCGGCAATCACGAGCGCCGGGCGATTTGATAGGGCGCGGGCGAGCGCGACGCGCTGCTGCTGGCCAACCGAGAGTTGCCGCGGTCGGAAATCGCGGCGGTCGCTCATCCCGACGCGATCGAGCAGGTGGACCGCAAAGGCGCGGTCGCGCCGGCCGGCGAGCCGCAGCGGCAGCTCGACGTTTTCCAAAGCCGTGAGACCCGGCAGCAGATGAAACGACTGGAATACATAGCCGATGAATTCGGCCCGCAGGCGGTCGCGGGTGGATTCGGGGCGGCCGCTCATTCGTTGGCCGACGAGTGACACGCTGCCGCTCGAAGGCTCGATGATGCCGGCGATCAACTGAAGCAGCGTGGTCTTTCCGCTGCCGCTCGCGCCCCGCAGCGCGACCTGCTCGCCGTGTTGCATGACCAGCCGCGGAACGTCGATGACGCGCAGCGCGCCGCCGTCCGGCGACACAAAATCCTTCACGAGATTCGTGATTTCGAGCGCGAACAATGCCGCTGCACCTCTTTCCCGGTTATTGCCGAGGCAGCGTATCCTAGCCGATGATCGCAGCTTTCAAATCGAAAGGCCAACGCGGCCATCTTTCGCGATTCTCCTTACAATGCCCGCGTTCGTGCGACCCTTATTTGCGTTCGAAAGGCCGCGTCATGAACCCGTTCTTCATGTTTGCATTGCTGATTGTCGGTCTAGGCTGCTTTGCCTGGACCGCGGCTCGTCGCTGGAAGCTGATGTTCGCCGCCGTCGCGCCGGATAATCGCTCGGACCAAATTGATGAGCGCATCCGCGGCGTAATGAAATATGTATTCGGGCAGTCCCGCATGTTTCGCTATTGGTGGGCGGGGGTTGCGCACGCATTCATCTTTGCCGGCTTTGTCGTGCTGGGCTTGCGAACGCTCATCATGTTTGCGCGCGGCTTCACGTCCGATCCGGCGTTCGGCTTTTGGATTTTCGATGATGACACGCTTCTGGGCCTCGTTTATTTGTTCATAAAGGACGTGCTCAGCGTGCTCGTCGTCGCGGGCATCGCATATTTTCTGTACCTGCGCCTTGCGGTCCGGCCGAAGCGCATGCAACTCACCACAGAGGGTGTGGTGATTCTCCTGATGATCGCCGGGTTGATGCTCAGCGATATGACATACGAAGCGACCGGCTTCATTCGGCATCATCCGGAGCACCGCGCGGCTTTTCACCCGGGCGTGCCGGCGGCTTCGATGTACAGCTTCCTCCTGGAGGGGCTGCCGGATGCGGCTCGTGAGGCGCTGCACCAGATCGGCTTCTGGCTGCATTCAATCATCGTGCTCGCGTTTCTGAATTTTCTGCCGTACGGCAAGCACTTTCACATCATCACCGTATTGCCGAACGTGTATTTTCGAAACGTCGGCGGCACAGGTCGAATCCGCACGATCGACGACATCGATGGGCGGCTGGAGCGCGGCGAAACGCTCGGCGTGCGTAAAGCCGCGAATCTATCCTGGAAAGCCGTGCTCGATCTCTATACATGCACGGAGTGCGGCCGCTGCTCGGACAATTGCCCCGCGACGCGCACCGGCAAGCTGCTTTCGCCGAAACACCTGACGATTGCGTTGCGCGACCACCTGCGAATGAATCAAGCCGCGCTGATCGGGGCAAACAGTTCGGCCGCGACGCCGGCGCGCGCGAGCGAAACCGCGCCGTCAACCGACGGAAACGGCAAGCACAAGTACCGATTGCCCGATGGCGCGATCGACGAGACGGACGGAGATCTGGTGCCCGGATGGATCAACCCGGAAGTCGTGTGGGCATGCACGTCGTGCGGCGCGTGCGAGCAGGAATGCCCGGTGTTGATCTCTTACGTCGACAAAATCATCGACCTGCGGCGTCATCTGGTCATGGAGCGCGGCGAGTTTCCCGATCAACTTCAGACCGCTTTTCGCGGGCTTGAATCCGTCGGCAATCCGTACAGCTTCCCGAATGAGCAGCGCGCCGAATGGGCGGCGGGTCTCGATGTGCCGTTATTGGCCGAAAAGCCGGACGCGGCCGTACTCTATTGGGTGGGCTGCGCGCCATCGTTCGACGATCGCTCGCGCAAGATTGCTCGCGCCACGGCGCAATTGCTGAAAACGGCCGGCGTGGATTTCGCGATTCTTGGGCCGGAAGAGCAATGCACAGGCGATCCGGCGCGCCGCGCGGGCAACGAATATCTGTATCAGATCTTCGCGAAAAACAACGTCGAGATGCTCAACAGCCGCGGAGTAAGAAAGATCGTGACGACCTGTCCGCATTGCTTCAACGCGATCGCGAACGAGTATCCGGATTTCGGCGGCAAGTATGAAGTTGTTCATCACAGCGTGTTTCTGTTCGATCTCCTGCGGGCGGGAAAGCTGCGGCCGGCGCATCGCATTGAGGCCACGATCGCATACCACGATTCGTGCTATCTTGGGCGATACAACGATGTGTACGATCCGCCCCGCGAAATCCTGCGAGCGATTCCGGGCCTGAGCATTGTCGAAGCGGTCGAGAGCCGTGATCGCGGCATGTGTTGCGGCGCGGGCGGCGCACAGATGTGGAAAGAAGAGGAGCACACCAGCGCCGAGCGCGTCAACCACGCCCGCGCGCGGCAGATATTGAACGTGTTGCCCGCCAACGGGCACCGTTCGGTTGCCACGGCCTGCCCCTTTTGCAAGACCATGCTGAGCGACGCGCTGCGTGACAAAGGGCACGAAGACATCGCCCAAATGGACGTCGCAGAATTGCTTTGGCGCTCTGTCAGTGGCGAGGGGGTCGCCTCCCAGGCGGCGCATGCCGCTCCATAGGCGAATCGGGGTTAAGCCGAAGCGCTCGACAGCGCATCGGCCGGCCGAGCGTGATTCAGAATCGTGGCGACGAGTTTCTTGCGGTCAATCGGCTTGGAGGCGTAGTCGTCGCAGCCGGCGTCGAGGCATTTCTGCCGATCCGCGGCCATCGCGTGCGCCGTTAGTGCAATAATCGGCCTCGCATAGCCCCGGGCACGGAGCTTTCGAGTCGCCTGGTATCCGTCAAGCACGGGCATTTGCATATCCATCAAAATCACATCAAAGGCGTTGCCGTCGCGTTCGGCTTTCAGCGCAGTCTCCGACGCGATCTCGCCGTTTTCCGCGATGACCACCTCGGCGCCGAGCTTGCGCAGGACCATCGAAATGAGCTTCTGATTGTCGGGGCCGTCTTCGGCCAGCAGGATGCGCAACTTCAGCGAAACGGTTGATTGGGTTGCGTCGATCGCGGTGCCCGAGGAAGCGGATTGGCGCGTTGCGGTGGCGTCGATCAGCGACTCGCGAGCGATGAACCCGGTGGGGAATATTGCTCGAAAGCGGGTGCCTACGCCCGGCTCGGATCGCACGATGAATAAATCGCCCCCGAGCATGCGCGCGAGGCGGCGACTGATCGTCAGGCCCAGCCCGGTACCGCCGAATCGCCGCGCCATGGATGAATCAGCTTGTGTGAAGGGTTTGAACAGTCGCGAGGCCTGCGCGGTTGACATGCCGATGCCCGTGTCGACCACGTCGATCTCGATTTGAGGCGCTGCGCCGTCACGAAACGCCACGCTGATTGCGACATGGCCGCGCTCGGTAAACTTGATCGAATTCGACAGCAAATTCATCAGCACCTGGCGGAGTCGCGTCGGATCGGTTTCGATCCGTGCGGGGACGAGCCCGGTGAACTCAAGGGTTAGAGCGACGCCTTTGGCCTGCGCCCGGCTGCGAAGCATGTCCACCGAATCGTTGATCAACTCGATCAGCGATGTTTGAAGCGTCTCAACGGTCATATGGCCGGCTTCGATCTTCGACAGATCCAGAATGTCATTGATGATCTGTAGCAAATGGTCGCCATTGCGTTTGATCGTGTGAATCAAATCGAGGCGGTCCTGTGGTGAGGTTTGATGCGACTCGGCCTCGACCAACTCGTCCGCAAACCCCAGAATCGCCGTCATGGGTGTGCGGATTTCGTGGCTCATGTTGGCGAGGAACTGCGATTTTGCGTCCGCCGCCGCGAGCGCTTGACGCCGGGCCAGGTCGAGATCCGCGCGCTGCACTTCGAGCTTCCGATTTGCTTCTTCGAGTTGAACGCGGCGCTCCTGAAGCTGCTGCTCGTTACGGCTTCGCTCCGCCAATTGAGCGCGGAGCATCGTCACGACGACCGCCGTGCTGCCGATCAGCAGTTGGATAAAGCCGATTTGCCCCATCACCGTCATCCGCACGCGCTGGATCGCCGCGATCCATTCGCCGGCGGGATAGTCCACTCCCAGCACGGCGTAAACGCGGCCATTTGAATCCAGCATGGGGACATACGCCGTGACCCAGACTCCCCAGCGGTCCTGATAGGGCTGGTCATCAAACGCCGCGGTCCCGTTAAAGACCTTCCGAAGCGTATCGTCGGCATCATACGGCTCGCCGATCGCGGTTCTCGACTCGCGATCGCCGTCGATTTCTCCATCGTGGTTGTAGTCCGTTTCGGAATCCACCAGCAGCACGATGGCGCCGTCCGTCTTTTGGCCGAACGTATAGATATCCGCGACCGCCGGATTGACGCGTTGCCAGAGTATTTCGGCCTCGATCAGATCAAGATACGTCGGATCGTCGCCGGGGGTGTCCGGCGTGATTCGTTCGTGTCCGAGACGGTGAAGCTCCTGCGCATAGGTCGGAGCCAGACCCTCGACCATCCTGCGCAGGCGCGAGCGCTCGTTATTGCCCGCTGCGTCCACCCACCACCAGCCGGCCGCGAACAGCGACATGATCATTAGCGCCGTCGGCGGAGAAAGCGACCCCGCGTTCTTGCGCCGCAGCAATCGCTGGGCGGCAAGGTACACAAGCATTCCAGCGATCACGAATGCGATGTAGTCAAGCTGCTGAAGCGAAGAAATTGGCATGTGTTCCGCTCAACTCCACCGCACCGTAGTGAATCGACGCCGTGGGTTCATCGGCTGACCAGGCGCCGGGCATCAATTGCGCTGTGCGAGGGGCGGCGAATCGGTTGCTATTCGGTTTCGCCGTCCGCGTTCATCGCCGCGCAGGAAATGCCGCGCACCGCGTTGCACATTCGCGTGAGCTGGTTGACTTTCAGCCGGAGCGCGCCGCGATCCGGGGAGTCGGTCAGCAATTCGCAGACCTGGTCGCACATGCGCGCAATGCTCTCGAAACCGGCTACGTCGGCGTCGTTGCGCAGCGCGGTCACCAGCCGCTGCAACGTTGGAACGTCGAGTTGCGTGGCGAGTTTCTGTATTTCCTTCGCTCGATTGCGCGCCGCCGCGGCGAATTGATCGATCATTTCGAACATGTCGTGCTGATGGATCAGCGAACTGATGACCGGCTCGTTCTTGAGCGACGAAACCACGGTTGACAGCGTGTTTCGCGTGATCGGCGTCATCAGCCAGATGTCGAATCCGGCGTCGAGGCACTGTTGCTTTAGTTCGTCCTGTTCGCTCGCCGAATAGCCCACGAGCGGCGCCACGCAGCCCGACTCGCGCAATTCGCGCGCCAGGAACGCAGCGTCCAATCCCTCCATGTCGGCGTTCACCAGCGCGAGATCGAATTGCATCGCCTGCATCCGCGAAGTGATATTGTCAACCTCGCGGATGCCGCTGATCTGCGCGGCTTCCTCCGGCAACATCGCCCGCATCAGCTTTTGCATGCGCGGCGAGGAATCCACAACAAGCAGTTTGGCCGGCGCCACACCGGCATAAAACATCCCGACATCCACGTCGGCGTCGAATTTCACGCCGACTTCGTGCAGCCCCGCCGTAGCGGGAACGTAACGACAGCGCGTCACGACTCCATGCTGCACGGTGTGATGATTGTAGATGCTGATCAGGTGGATCCGAACGCGCGTGCGCGGGTAGATGAAGTGCCCGACGATAAGGCTCAGACCCGAAGCCGACAGATTTCGCGTGGGCACGGCAAAGCGCTTCCAAACGCCGGGGGTCTGCTGAATGTCCACGAACAACTCGCGGACGCGATATCGAAAGCGGTTCAGCTCCCGTTTTTCCGGATCGCCCGCAGTTGCGGCGGCCGCCGTATCCATCGATTCGACGACGCCGCGCACCACCTCGGGTGCGTGCCGCAGACGTTCGCGATCATCTCGAGCAGATCCGGGCATGAGGTGCATTCCTATTTACGGAATTCGAAGATCAAGCGCGCGGCGCGCTCGTTCTACCGGGCCACCGGTTGTTGCGCCGTGCTCGCGCAAGCGCGACGCGCTGCGTCCTGCAGCGGCGTCAGCACGGCCTGAACCGCGCGGCGGATTTCCTTGATGTCGAAAGGTTTTGGCACGAGCTGATCGACGTGGCTGATGTTGACCGCTTCTGTGACGGTTCTCACATCGTCGCAATGCGCCGAAAGCAGAATCGAACGCACATGAGGCGCGATCAGACGTACCGTGCGAATGACCTCTGTACCGGGCATGCCGGGCATTTGTGCATCGCACACCAGCACGTCAACATGCTGTTGTTCCAAAGTGCGCAAAGCTTGCTGCCCGTCCTCGGCGGTGAGCACGCGGCAACCAAAGCCGCTTAGGACCACTTTCACGAATTTCAGCGTATCCGCGTCGTCATCCACACATAGAACGACCGGTTGGGCATTGGACGCATTCGTCGCCATCGCACGCGCTCCCTCTTTTCGCCGTCGGCGGCGCTGACTTATAGGCCGACCATCCGACAACTCCTACTGCTTTCATCGGCCCGCGGGTTTTGTCGCTTTGGACAAACGCGAAAAGAAAAACGCGGCGCGACTCCTTCGAGCCGTGCCGCGTCAGGTTTCGAGCTTTGTCGAATTTTGCGCCGCGCTTATGCGCGCGGATGAGCTTTTTCGTATTGCTCCGCCACGCCTTTATTGGATATCTGCGTGTAGATTTGCGTCGTGCTCAGGCTCTGGTGACCGAGCATTTGCTGCACACTGCGCAAATCCGCGCCGCGTTGCAGCATATGCGTCGCAAAACTGTGGCGAAGCGTGTGCGGACTGACTGACAGATCCAATCCGGCTTCGAGCAGATATTTGTCGAGCTTGCGGCGCACGCTGCGCGTGCTCAGTCGCTGGCCGTGCTTGTTAATAAACAGCGCGGGCGTCTGGCCTGCCGACGCTTGCGGGTCTGCGCGGCGAATGTCAAGATAATGGATGATCGCCTTGACCGCGCCCGGCCCGAGCGGAATCTGCCGCTGTTTCTTGCCCTTGCCGCGGACGCGCACAATGCTTTGCTGCAAATCCACGTCATCGACCTCTAGATCGACCAGTTCGCTCACTCGCATACCGGTGGAGTACAGCGCTTCGAGCATCGCGCGATCGCGCGCGCCGAGGAGCGTTGTGGTGTCCGGATGGCTCAGCAGCTTGTCAATCTGCTCGATCTCCAGGCATTTCGGCAGGCGTTTGTCCTGCTTGGGCGTGCGGATCGGCGCGACGGGGTTGCTCGTCATGTGGCCGCGCCGCACGAGAAACTTGTAAAAACTCCGCAACGTCGCGAGCTTGCGCGCCACGGTGCTTTTGCAATAGTTGCGATCTCGCATGTACGACATGAATTCGCGAATCTGATCGGTGTCCATTGCCAGCAACCGCTGATTGAGCTGCGGATGGTTCATCACGGTCGGATCGACGACCGAGGCGCCCGTTCGGTGCGACTTGCCGTTTGTGCCGTTCGACGGCGCCGCCGTGCCGCTCTTGTCGCCCAGCACGTATGAGCAGAATTGTTGAAGATCCGCCGCATAACAGCGCGCCGTATGCGGCGAAAAATGCCGCTCGGCCTGGAGATATTGAATGAACTGCTGCAACAAACTCTCGTTCGTGCTCATTCGTTGACCATCGCCTATGCAGCGCTGTGCTTCAATCCGGGCCCGGTGGGTGCTGCTCTCCGCCGGACAATGCCACGATCAATCCCGCAGCGGTTGTCGAACCGCTTCGCCTTGACCAAGCTGATAACTCAGCACGGCCGCGTCATACCAGTCGAACTCGCTTCGCGGATCGCCGGCCAGCGCGACAAGCGCCGATAGCACGCGGGATTCCTCACCCTCGCGGTATCGAAACATGTAGTGCTCTTCGCCCTTTACCAGCGTTAGTGTCCGCTGTGATCCGTCTGCCATTCGCCGCCCGCCTGTGCGATCGGGTTCTGATGATCGACCAATCTGATGATCGTCCGAATCATCGCCCAGCAACAATAACGGGCGTACGCTTCCTGAGACTTTATGTACCGGCGCCAGCCATAGGCGCTGTCGTGCTCATCACGCTGGTCCGCGTATTCCTTAACTTCATCTTCGATCTCGTCAGCCGCGGCGTAAAAAACGCGCTGCACCTGAAACGCCGGCCGCGCCGGACTTTCCGAAGCCGGCGAATCGGCGGCATTTTCATACCACTGCATGACCCAGGTCATACGAGGTGGGTCATACGGGGCATATTCCGTGACCGCCGCCACAACCGTGGCGTCGGCTTGAAACTGTCGTGCCAGCCAAAGCGCATCCTCACCGGTCTCGATGCGGGATTTTCCCGATCGCGCCAGAACCGCCAGCGTTAGATTCACCGGAACCACGGAAATTCGATCAAACGCGGCCGCCTCGGACGCGACCCAATCGGTTAATCGCATAACATCAATTTCGCGCGTGTCGCTGAGGTTGACCACCGGAGCAACCACAATTGTCAATGAGCGCGATAACGTCAGGGTCGATTCGGCCGGACGACCCAGCGATGCGCAACCAGTGAGCCACACAATCACCGCCACGCCCACGGGGAGAGTTGGGCAGAAGAAAGTGGCAGAATGACGGCGTTGAACCTTCCCAGCGCACAACACATCTCGAATCACTGCTCGCGTCATAATAGTATGCTCGGTTCCTTTGTCCGGTAAAGTCCCGCGCGAAATAATCAAACCGCTCCCAGCGGGGAATTATGCATGTTTTGTGGGCAAAAGCTGCTCTCAGCCGAGGCACCAATAAAGTCCTATAAAATACTGTATTCACTATTCGTGCCCGCTCTTCTGTCGGCCGGCTCCGTTTGTTATCGGGGGTTGATTCGAAAAACTGTAGTGAATGGCCATTCCGGCGCTAAGTGATCTGCACTTCCAATTTGACGTGCCGGAGGTGGTGCCGCACTCGACGCGGTCGGGGGACCAAATTTTCTCGTGAAGTCGCGAGATCGATCCGCCGGCGAAACGCACAACCAACAAGGAAGTGTGTGCGATCGCCGAGTTGGTGAGTCGCGTCGGAGTCGAGCATTCCCGCTGTGGCATGCGCATTGCTTCATGTGGTAGAGAGGATTCATCAGGAGAAAACAATGCGCATCGACACGCGTTTTCGGCACGTCGGGCCGGCTGCGGCGGCCTCCGCGCTTATCTTGTTGTCCGGATTCATGTTAAACATATCCGGATGTCCGGTTTCCCCCGTTTTCAACACGAACGATTCCACGCCGGCCAACGAAAATGTGAACCCGGCAGACGACCAGACTGCGCAACGTATCTCAACTGATTGCGCATTTTGCCACGCCAATATCGTTCAAAAATTCCACGGCGGGACGCATAAGAATGTGCAGAATGAGTGCCTATCCTGCCATGAGAACGCCCGCGACCATCTGGCCAACCCCACGGTCACACCCGCCAAGGTGAGTTTCGCATTGTCGGTCTGCGCAAGCTGCCATAGCGACCAGTATGACACGTATCTGGCCGACGACGCGACCAAACCGGGGCACTTCGGCGGGTCGATCGTAACTTCGAAGTATGATGAGTTTGTCAACTACCGCTATCTCATGGGCGGGCATGGGTTCACGCGGCAATATGGCGAGGATCGCGCGCATGCTTTTCTGCTAAAGGACCACATCGACACGCAGCGGCGGCAGGCGACAACGTGCCTGCAATGTAAAAGTACGGCCGTGGCGTATTACTGGAATGAACGTCATCGCGGCGCGGTGCAGTATGAGAAGTCGCAGCCATGGGATGCGGTGGTGCAGCGCATCCGCACCGAGCAGCCGGAGACGGTCGACTACGGCGCGGGTTGCACGCATTGCCACGATCCGCACAACGGCGATTTCCGTCTGATTCGCAAGGGTGTGATTGCCGCGGTTCTCGAGCGCGGCACCGACCCTTACTCGCGGCTGCACAACGTCATTCCCGGGTCTGAGGCGGAACTGATGGCATTGATGAACGAGCGCGGCGCGGATGGCAAGCGCACGCAGAACGCGATGCGTCTGGCCGGCACGCTGACCTGCGCCCAGTGCCATATCGAATACGTCTGCGGGCAAGGCGCGGATCGCACGACGACGGGGGAAATCCGCGACGACATTCCGTGGCGCAAACTCAACGACATCGAAGATTACTATCAAACCAAGTTTGGCAATCAGCAGGATTGGCGGCACAGCATCACCGGGCTGACGGGCGTCAAACCGCAGCACCCGGAAACAGAGTCATATTGGGGCAGTGCGCATCACATGCTCGGCATGAGCTGCGCCGATTGCCACATGGCGCCGGCGCAATCGGCCGCGGGCAAGGAGATCAAAAGTCATTGGCTCACCAGCCCGCTGAAAAACAATACGGCTGGCTGTGCGAAGTGCCACGACGACGTGCAGGCCGACCTGTTCGCGTTGCAGGATGCGACGTATGCCCGCGCGCTGGAGATCGAGAGCCTGCTGAACAGCGTGCTTCAGCGCATTGAAGCCGCAAACACATCCGGCGCTGTTCCGGCCGACCAGTTGGCCCGGGCCAAGGCTCTGTTCATGCGGGCGCTGACGTGGTGGGAATGGACGGTGGTGAGCGAAAACTCGATGGGCGCTCACAACGCCGATGGGACGCGCGACCAGTTGGATCAGGCACAATCCTTTGCGGAGGAAGCGTCGGCGTTACTTCCGTAGAAATTAAGCGTCGATGAATCCCCCGCCCCGTCCTCGCGGTTTGTCGTTCGTCACGGGCGATGTTCGTACGCATCCTCAGGCCGTCGGTGTGCGAATCTCGCTCCGACGGCGTGGATTTTTCGTGTTGCGTGCGGATAGAGCGGCCGGTCGCGGCTCGGTTTGGCGCCGGGGCCGCGCAAGCGCTAAATTGACAGCTTTGATCCAATCAATCTCCGCGCCACAGCCGCACGGTGTGATCGCCTGAACTGCTTGCCAGAATCGAGCCGTCCGCGCTCCACGTGAGCGCCCACACATACGACGTATGGCCCTGTAATTGCGCCAGCGGCTGATGCGTTTTGGCGTCCCAAATGAATATTGTCCGCAACCGGCCGGCGCTCGCGATGCGCGAGCCGTCGGGCGAGAACGCAATGGTGAAAATCTGATCGGCATGTCCCACGAGCTGCGCGACGAATCGCCGCTGCGCCAAATCGAGCACGGCAATCGTGTTGTCATTTCGGGCCGCTAGCCAATAGCGGCTGTCGGGGTCGAACGCGCCGAGCACGTGGCGCTCCGCAAACCGCTCGCATTGATCAGAGAATTCGCGGAGCGAGCGATCTTCCACGAGATCGTAAAGCTCCGCGGGTTGGCCCGGCTGCCTGCCGGCGATCATGGCGTAGCGCCGGTCCGGCGACACGAGCGGCGGGCCGATTTCGCCCAGCGAATCAAGCGGCGCGACTTCGCAGTCATCGGTTTCCGGCGTCCACCAGGTCACTTCGCGCGCCCCGTTGCGCATCAGCAAGATACGCCCGTCAGCGGCGAAACGAGGTTGCCACCACTGCGTTGTGGCTTCGGTTCCAGAGAGCGCGCGGCCGGTTTCGACGTCCCATACGCGGAGAACCTTGTCTTCGCTGACGGTGAGCATCCGCGAACCATCGGCGTTGAAGTCGAGATGGCGCGCGTAGGACATTCCCTCTTCAAACATGGTCCCGATTTGCTCATCCGTCTGCGTGTTCCACAGACGAAATACTCCGTCCCAGCCGCCGCTGGCGAGCATCGGGCGCGTCGGGTGAAACTGAATTGGATAGACATAGCTTTCGTGTCCGACGAGCACGTCACGATGTTGTCGTTTTGAACCGATCTCCCACCGGCGAATCGTGCCGTCCCGGCCGGTCGTGAATAGCGCGGCGTCGTCCGCGGCAAACGTGATCGAAAGCACATCGCCGCGATGGCCGTGAAAAACCGCGGTGCATTCAAGCGTGTTCGCGTTCCAGAGCCGGACGGTTCCGTCGCGCGCTCCGGATGCGATCGTACGGGCGTCGTGGCTGAAGCTGACGGCGTCGATCTGGTCGGCGTGGCCGCGGCCGATGCCGATGCACAGGCCGGTTTCGACCTCCCATATGCGAATCGTATTGTCCCATGCACCCGTGACGATCAAGCGGTCGTCGGTCGAGAAGGCAAACGCCATCGCTGTGTCGGTGTGCCCGATCAACCTTGAAACTTCGTGGGCAGAGTTAGTGTCAATGATGACGACACTTGCGGATCCGTCGCCGCACGCGATTCGTCGAGCGGCGTGATCAAACAACAATCGCATGTTCCCGCCAAGCTCGACCGGGATCGTGCGCGGCTCGCGCTTGCCCGTCGGCGAGGCGATATGCAGAGAGTAGCGCCGGTCACCGCCCTGTGTATAGCAGGCAAATAGCGATTCGTCGTCGGAGAGCGTCGCGCAGTGTAGCGTTTCATCGCGCCGTGCGCCGAGCGATTGATTTGTAATCGACGGCAGCACGATCCGCAGCGCGGGCTGCTCGTCGAACATGTGCGGCATGATGATTCGGTTCCAGCGTCGTTGCATGATGGGTGAGCGGAGCATGGCCCGGATGTTGAGCGCGGGATCATCGCACGCGATCGGCCTGCCCGTAAGCGCATCCCACGCGCGCAGGACTGGCGCCGCGTTAGGAATCCCGAAGGATCCATCAGACACGTAAAGCGTTTTACCGTCATCGGAGAGAATCGCGCCCCATTGATCCGGCCCCAGACCGCCGCTGTGCCAGGTGCTGTGATCGAGTTGATTGTTGAAGTAACGCCATTCCCAGCCGCGCAGCTCTTCCGGCGCGGCGGCCAGCGCATTTCGCGCCGCGGCCACGTCGTGCGCGGCGAGCCCGGCGGCCGCGGCGCTGATCATTGCGCGGTATGTGGCGCGGCGCTCGGCGGCGGCGTTGTTCTGCGCGATTCTGGTGTTGTCGTCGGCCAGCCGGCGCAAGTCTGCCTCACGCAGCGCGTATGCGGCAACGATAACGAGGCTCGCGACCAGAACGATGAACGTCAATGCTAGACCGGCCACGAGTTCGCGGTGGCGACGCGCAAATTTCTGAAGCTGATACCAGGTGGTTGCGCGCCGCGCGAGGATGGGCTCGTCGCGCAGGTAGCGGCGGATGTCGTCGGCCAAAGCGCCCGCGGAGACGTAGCGGCGGGCGGCGTCTTTCTCAAGCGCTTTGGTGACGATGGTTTCGACGTCACCCCGGAAGTGCGTTGCGATCGAGCTGAGCCGCGTGGGTTCGTCGTCACGGATCATCCGGGCCGCTTCGACGATGGGCCGGTTGCGGGTATCGAGCGGCAGGCGGCCGGAAAGCAGCTCGTAGAGCATGACGCCGAGAGCATAGACGTCGGATCGGGCGTCGATGCGGGATGAATCGCCGGCGACTTGCTCCGGACTCATGTATGGCAATGTACCGATGAGTTGGCCCGCATCGGTGCGCAGCGTGACGTTTTGGTCCGATTGGCCGATGACGCGGGCCACGCCAAAGTCAAGGATTTTCGGCGAGTTATCGTTGACCAGAATGTTTCCGGGTTTCAAATCGCGATGGATGATCCCGCGTTCGTGCGCGTGCTGCACGGCGTCGCAAATCCGGGCCATCAGCGCGAGGCGCGCCCGCGGCGTGAGCCGCAGCGAATCCGCGTACTCCATGAGCGGGCGACCGGGCGCCAATTCCATCGCGAAATAAGGTTGGCGCAGATCGCCCAGCCCCGTTTCGTAAATGTGTGCGATGCCGGGATGCTGAAGCTGCGCCAGGACGGCAGCTTCCAACCGAAAGCGGCGAATGAGCCCGGGCGTTGCTAACCCCGGACGGATGATTTTGACGGCGACTCTGCGGTTTGGATCATCCTGTTGGGCTTCGTATACGATGCCCATCCCGCCTTGTCCAAGGACGCGCAGCAACTGATAACGCCCAAATGGGCGCGGAAAGTCGGTGTCGATTGAATCGTCGGGCGTCAGCGAAGGCGCCAACGCGATGGCAGCGTCGGTGAGAATGCCGCGTTCGGCGCTGTGATGTTCCAGCAGCGACGCGATCTCAAGAAAAAGCGCCTCGTCATCGCCACAAGCTTCGCGCAGGAATGTTTCGCGCTCGGCGGCAGGTCGGTTAATGGCCGCCTGAAACAACGCGTCGATCCGCGCGAACCGGGCGTCGCTCATTCGAAATCCGCAACCAGTTCGCGCCGCAGCCAAGCTCTGGCCATATACCAGTCCGCCTCGGCTGTTTTTGAGGCGATGCCGAGTACTTCAGCGGATTGATCGCAGGTCATTCCTCCGAACACGCGCAATTCAACGATACGGGCCTTGCGCGGGTCGCGCTCGGCCAGCTTCTGCAAGGCGGCTTCGAGCGCGAGCACATCCGCGCCGCCGACCATCACCGGCTCGTTTCGCTCCGCTGGCTGCGCCACATCGAGGTCGATGCGGGCCATGTCGCCGCCGCGCTTTTGCGCACCGCGTCGACGCGCATGGTCGATCAGGATTTGCCGCATGGCGGTCGCAGCGACTGCGAAAAAATGCGCGCGATCCTTCGGCTGAGCGATTTCCGGACCCACCAATCGCAAGAATGCTTCGTGAACCAGGGCGGTTGGTTCGAGCGTGTGGTCCGGCCGCTCGCGGCGCAAATGGCTGCGAGCCAGCCGCCGCAGCTCTTCATATACGAGAGGGAGCAGGCGCTGGACGGCCGAATCTCGACCGCTGGCGACATCGGCGAGTATCTGGGTTACCGGACCGGATGAATCCACGATGCGCAATCCAAGCTCATCTGACGCGGAATCAGCAGCCATCAGTATATCGCTCGGTCGGCTGCTTCAGAGATCAGCTTCAGATTCTCAGTTTTTTTCATGGGAAATCGACACGCTGGCTGCGTGTTCATCTTCGGCGGCGATCGGCCGCTCGGTTCTTTGGAAATTCAGCCCCCCGGATAAGGACTTGGACATGAGAAAATTTGCACACATCGGATCGATCGCGGTGTTCCTGACCGCCATGTGCGGTGCAGCGGCGGCTCAGACGCAGACGGCGGCAATTACGTATCAGGGACAACTCAAGCTGAACGACGTGCCGGTGGACGGCTCGCACAACGCCGAATTTCGGCTGTTTGCCACCGCAACCGGTGGATCGCCAATTGGTACGCAGGCGATCAACGGGCTGATCTTCGAAAACGGCTTGTTCTCCGTGGCATTGAACGACGCCGGCCAGTTTGGCGCGACGGCGTTCAATGGGCAGCAGCGTTGGCTGGAAGCGGTGATCGATGGACAGGTTCTTTCGCCGCGCCAGGCGCTGACGACTGCGCCCTATGCGGCATTCAGCCTGAACACGCGCGGCCTGAATGTTGCCACGAATGGCAATGTCGGGATCGGCGGCGTCAATCCGAGTCGAACGCTCCATTTGTCGGCCACGAACGACGCGGTTCTGCGACTCCAATCGACCGGCGGATCTGGGCGAAGCTACGATTTCGTCTCATCAGGTGCGAACGGGCAATTTCGCATGGAAGAGAATGGGAATCAGCGCATTCTGATGTTACCTGGGGGCTTCACGAATTTCGGTAATGGCACGCCGGATCGGCCGCTTTGCGTTGCGGGCGTGGGCAGCGCGGCGGACCTGATGACGTTTCAGAACATCAATGGCTCACCACGCTGGTTTCTGACGATGAACGGCGGAGGGCTGAATGTCGGTGAGGTTGCTGCGGGCAATCCGACTCGCATGTACTTTGCGCCGGGCGGGCAGATTGGCATCGGCACAACGAATCCGACTGCGGCGCTGGAAGTTGCCGGCACCGTGAAGGCGAGCATCCTGCATATCACCGGCGGCAGCGACATTGCGGAGCCGTATCACATCAATGCAGAATTCAGAGCGCAGCACGCGGAAAGCGGCCC
>JAEUIR010000409.1 GCA_016795025.1 Phycisphaerales bacterium | reverse complement strand
AAGTGGTACCGAGAAACTCCGGAGACGTCAGGATGGTCGAGACGACCTGCTTCATCTGGTCGGGCGAAGCTTGTTGAGCAGTAAAGGTCGCGGCGCAGCGCGTCACCAGTGACTCGACCGGCACGTCGGATACAAACAGCGTCACCAGCTTGCGGCAAATGAAGCGCGCAGTAGAAGGGTGCGCTGCGACGATATCCAGCACCTTTTCGCCATCCGACTGACCGCCTCCTGCTGCGATGGTCTGACCCAGAAGGGTCTTGGCGCTTATGTCATGTTTCGTCGCATCGAAGAAGAAGATACCGTCCTTTACCGTCCACCCCGTGAAGGCGCGCGCAACCTCTTCAATATCGCGCTGCGTGTAACCGCCCGTCACCCCCATCGAATGCAGTTCCATCAACTCGCGGGCGTAGTTTTCGTTCGGACTTCCTTTCATATTTGACCGCCCATCCAGTGAATAGAGCATCGCCGGACTGCGGGCACTTTCACCGATCAAGGCACGGAAATTACCGAGTGCTCGATTACGAAACACCTCCGTCTCGCGTTTCTCGAAGTCACTGTTTCCGTGCGAGGAATAGAACGTATTGAAGTGGTTATCCCAGAACCAGGTCATCACCTCATTCAGCTGGCGGCGGCTGAAAGCAGCATTTCGAACGAAACGTGTCGCAACCTGAGTTCCGTCAGTTGGCCAATTTGCTCTCCGTTGTTCAAGTTCTCCGTCGTCGAGCGATTCAGGAGCAAGTTGCATCGCAATGAGGCTAGTTCCGCCTCTTTCTATTGCATCAGCATGCACTTGGGAAGACGCACCAA
>JAEUIR010000408.1:551-807 GCA_016795025.1 Phycisphaerales bacterium | reverse complement strand
GCATCTACGGTTTCGGCGCGGCCGCGCACATCATTGCGCAAGTGGCTCGCTGGCAGGGCCGCGAAATATTCGCCTTCACCAAGCCCGGCGATACCGATGGCCAGCAATTCGCGCGCCAGTTGGGGGCCGCCTGGGCCGGCGATGCCGGCAGCGCGCCACCGCAGGAAATGGACGCCGCGATTCTCTTTGCGCCGGCCGGAGAGCTGGTTCCGCAGGCGCTTCGTCACACGGTCAAGGGCGGAACGGTGGTTTGCGC
>JAEUIR010000408.1:0-541 GCA_016795025.1 Phycisphaerales bacterium | reverse complement strand
AGCGCTGCGTGCGCTCGGTCGCCAATCTGACCCGACGCGACGGCGAAGAGTTCTTTGCCATCGCGCCCAAGGCCGGCGTCCGCACCGAAGTGACACGATTTCCCCTGGAATCGGCCAATGAGGCGCTGCAGCAATTGCGGGCGGGCCAGATTCGCGGTGCTGCAGTTCTCGTCACCGGCTAACGGTCATGACTTTTCCAGGCACCCCCGATCATGAGTCATGACCGTTTCCCTCTCCCCCGACCCCTCTCCAGCGAGTGGAGAGGGGAGATTCGTGAGTCGCTGACGCGACTTTCACATGAACAGCACCAGGATCTGGCGGCGATCACGACTCGTCAGAAGTTGTAAAGGATCTCGGTATACACGCGGTCCTTGGCGTCGTAGCGACCGAAATACCCTTCAGGTGACCCCTTGAAGATATCGACACCCACCGCCAGGCCCCAGTTCTTTTCGAAATTCCAGTTCACCCGGGGGCGCAGCATCCAGTCGGTTCGGTTCAGGCTGGCGATCCACAGCGCCTGTGCCTCGACCTTGTCGCTGAA
>JAEUIR010000407.1:549-811 GCA_016795025.1 Phycisphaerales bacterium | reverse complement strand
TCGAGGCGATGCACACATTCATCGAGGTCAAGAAGCTCGCGTTCGAGGATCGGGCGCGCCACTACGGCGATCCTGCGTTCGGCAAGATTCCGGTTCAGCAATTGCTGGACAAAACCTACGCGGCGGAGCGGCGCAAGCTCATCGATGGCGAGCGCGCGGCGGCGCGCTACGACGCGGGGGACGTGGCGTTGCGCCAGAGCGACACCGTTTATCTCACCACGGCGGACGCTGACGGCAACATGGTTTCCCTCATTCAGAGCAA
>JAEUIR010000407.1:0-539 GCA_016795025.1 Phycisphaerales bacterium | reverse complement strand
ACTATCGCGGCATGGGTTCGGGGATGACTCCGGACGGCCTGGGGTTCGTGCTGCACGATCGCGGCGAGGCCTTCGTCTTGGAGGAGGGTCATCCCAATTCGTTCGCCCCGGGGAAACGGCCGTTTCACACCATCATTCCGGCGTTTGTGACGCGGGACGGGAAGCCATGGTTGAGCTTTGGGGTAATGGGTGGCGACATGCAGCCCCAGGGCCACGTCCAGATTCTCATGAACCTAATCGACTTCGGGATGGGATTGCAGGAAGCGGGCGATGCGCCGCGCATTTACCATTCCGGATCGTCGGAGCCCACCGGCGAAGTCATGACGACCGGTGGCGTGGTGAACCTGGAACCGGGCTTTCCGGAAACCGCAGTTCGCGATCTGGTGCGGCGCGGACACAAGGTCTCCCGCACGACGCCCGGGTCGTTTGGCGGCTACCAGGCGATACGGGTGGACCCGGCGTCTCGGGTGTATTCGGGTGCCAGCGAATCGCGCAAGGACGGGCACGCGGCCGGCTACTGAGAGCCGCCAGCTAGGATG
>JAEUIR010000406.1 GCA_016795025.1 Phycisphaerales bacterium | reverse complement strand
CGGCTTCGATATCCGACGAAAGACCGAGTTCCGCGGCGATTAATCCGGCCAGGTGGGCGACTTCGATGGAGTGGTCGAGAATGTTTTGGGAGAACGAATGGCGGAAGCGCAGGCGGCCGAGCAGGCGCGAGGTTTCGACATGGACGGGAGCCAGGCCGAGTTTGGCGACGGCTTCCTCGCCGAGGCGCAGGATGGTTTCGTCCATCTCCTGCTGAACGGCAATCACCACTTCCTCGATCCGGGTGGGATGAATGCGGCCGTCGGCAATGAGCCGCGCCATGGCTTCACGGGCGACGGCGCGGCGGACCGGATCGAAACCCGAGATGACCACCGCGTTGGGAGTGTCATCGATGAGCACGGTCACGCCGGTCGCAGCCTCGAAGGCCCGGATATTGCGGCCTTCGCGACCGATGATGCGGCCTTTGATCTCATCGCTGGAAATGGCGATGGAGGTGGTGGTGCTTTCGAAGGTGTATTCACCGGCGTACCGCTGAACGACCGTGGCGAGGAGGGTGCGGGCTTTCGTTTCGGCACGCAGTTGCGCTTCTTCGAGAATGTGCCGACTCAGGTCCGCGGCGTCCCGTGCGGCATCGTCGCGCGCGTGGGCGAGGATTTGCCCGCGGGCTTCGTCGACGGACAGCCGCGCCACGCGCGCCAGTTCGTCCCGAAGCTGTTGCCGCAGTTGTTGATGTTCCGAGGCGAGGCGTTCGAGTTCGGTGCGTTGATTCTGAAGCTCTTCGGCCCGTCGGCGCAGACGTTCTTCCTCCGTCGCGAGCCGCTCGAGTTGCTGATTCACGATGCGCTCGCGTTCGGA
>JAEUIR010000405.1 GCA_016795025.1 Phycisphaerales bacterium | reverse complement strand
TACCAAAGCAGGGGCTTTCACTGTCGACGCCACCACCTTTGGTAACGAAACTATCATCGCAAGCGGTCATCACGTTGTTCGCGTCGGCCAAGTCGGTCTGCTGAAACAGGGTGTAGCGCCCAGCCGACGGGCAAAGGAGACTCATGTCCGTAAGATACTCAGGATAAACTTGCCACCACCCTATGTACTGGTTCATGCGCTTTAGACCGATACTGGCTTCACTTACATTACCACCAACGTCGATGCCGGAATACGGCCAGCGCTCACCTTTTGACTCGTTTGCAAACATTTTGCACACCAGACCCCACTGCTTGAGGTTGTTCTGGCAGCTAGCGCGGCGGGCCGCTTCGCGGGCGCGCGCCAGCGCCGGAAGCAGAATCGCGGCAAGGATACCGATGATGGCGATAACCACCAGCAGCTCGATGAGCGTGAAGCCCGAACGCTTCTTATTTTGGCCAATAGATTTCATAGCCCTGAATCCTTGTTGTTCGTCTAAAATAAGTTCAATAACACTGAATGGTGGAATGGAATGGATGGCAAGCCCGCGCGGGGAGACGAGACGCAGCGTATATGATGTTGGATTTAATGAGGAATCTCGCCAGCGTGCGGCGCCATAGACCGTCTTTCGTACTGCAATCAATCCATAGGCATTTCTCCCGCAGCTCCTCAGCATTGGAGTGGCACAGACGCACTGTACCACGCGGACCCGCTACGTACCTGGACCGCGCTCTCTCCAGAATGCGAATTGGCGGCTGTAACAACAAATTCTTAACAGCCTCGGAACTATAATTGCACGAATACCCGTAAAAGTCAACAGG
>JAEUIR010000404.1 GCA_016795025.1 Phycisphaerales bacterium | reverse complement strand
CCAGAATACAGTCAGGGTCCATTCGCAGGGCACGACGAAGTGCTTCCGGGAAACTCGGAACGTCGACCCCAACCTCACGCTGGTTGATCGTGGACTTGTGATGGTCGTGGTAATACTCGATCGGGTCTTCCAGAGTAATGATGTGATGATCCATATTATGGTTCATCCAGTTAATCATACTCGCAAGACTGGTCGTCTTTCCGGAACCCGTGGGCCCGGTCACGAGGAATAAGCCTCGGGGTCGCTGAATCAAATCCCGCACCACCGGAGGAAGTCCAAGCTGCTCGAAGGTCAAAAACTCATTCGGAATTCGCCGCAACACCATCCCGATCATGCCGCGCTGCTTGAACACAGCCACGCGAAATCGAGCCTTGTCGCCAAAGGCAAATCCAAAGTCCGTTCCACCTCGCTCCTGAAGCTCCTGCTGGTTTCGCTCCGGAGTAATGCTCTTCATCAGATTTGTGGTGTCTTCGGCGTCGAGTGTTCGAGTTTCGAGCCGCACCATGTGACCGCCGGACCGAATCACGGGAGGCTGGCCAACCGTGATATGCAGGTCGCTCACGCGCTCCTTGACTACTGTTTCAAGAAGCTTATCAATCTGAAAAGAACGCATCAGGGTCTCCGGTCTTTCAGCAATAAAACTCAGTGTCGTCCGTTCGATGTCATTCCATCGGCCTCATTGACTGCTCGAGCCTCCAACTCGTCCCTTTCACGCTTCACATTCCAAAGCTAAACAACAGTCACACCCGCTTAGGTTGCAACCGTCGAGGTCACAACGTGCGAGAAACGACTAGTCAGGAATGTACCGCTGAGCAAAGAACC
>JAEUIR010000403.1 GCA_016795025.1 Phycisphaerales bacterium | reverse complement strand
CCGACGCCGTCTTCGACGCTCGTCTTCACCTTGGCGGGGGCCTGCGCGCCGTCCATGGCGTCCTCCGTTGAGCCTGATTGCGGTCAACGAAGCCAGAATACCCCCGCGTCAGCCAAGGGCGAAAAGCCGAACGACCGCTTGGCGGGGCGAGCGGAGGCTATGCCGCCCTGGCCTTCGAGGCTTCGTCCAGCTCGGCCAGGGTGTTGCGGTTGCGCCCCGCGTTCTTCGACGCATAGAGCGCCTCGTCGGCCCGCTCCAGCAGCATCGCCGGCGTCTCGTCCGCCAGCTTCTGCGCGATGCCGCCCGAAATCGTGATCGCTCCGAGGTCTTCGTTGGTCGAGCGGCGCTTCAGGATGCGCGAGCTGATCTCTTCGCGAGCCTGTTCCAGCGCCTGCAGCGCGACCCCGGGCGTCTCGCCCGGGAAGATCACCGCAAACTCCTCGCCGCCGTAGCGCGCGGCGAGCCGCTCGCCCGTTTCGGCGACGCGGCCGATGACGCTCGCCACATAGCGGATGACCTGATCGCCCGTCTGGTGGCCCCAGGTGTCGTTGAACGACTTGAAGTGGTCGATGTCGACGATCGCCAGAGTGACCGGGCCCTTGCACGCCGAGTCCAGCGCCTCGTCGAACGCCTTGCGGTTCGCGAGGTTGGTCAGGCCGTCGGTCATCGCCTCGCGGCGCACCTGCTCCAGGTGTTCGCGCAGCTTGCCCAGCTCGTCGGTGGTCTCGGCGAGCTGGTTCTCCAGCGCCGAGTTCTCGTCCCGGACCCTCTTCGTGGCTGCCGACAACGTCTCGACCATCACGCGGACGGCCTCGGCGTCCTC
>JAEUIR010000402.1 GCA_016795025.1 Phycisphaerales bacterium | reverse complement strand
GACAAAAGCAACGGTATGCGCGCCTTTACCGTCGGCACAGGCGGCGCCACGCTGGACAGGAATCCCTTATGGGCTCGCCGCCATTCCGAAAAACTCATTACCAGCCGTTGGGGCGTGCTGAAACTTGAACTGGGCATCGACAGCTACCGCTGGACTTTCCTCGATACGAACGGCCAGGTGTCTGACCGCGGAGAAGGCCGGTGCAGACCCCGGTGACGATCCGGTGCATCGCCTGGCGAGTACGCCCATCGCCGTCGTTCACTGCCGCCAACCCGACCACATCAACGAACGCTCGCCCCTAACCCATCTCCCGCTTGCGGGCGAGGGGAGATTCGTGAGTCGCTGACGCGACTTTCACATGAACCGCCGGGGTGTCGGACTGTGCGCAGTGGCGGCGCTAACCAGACCGTGCGGGATCTCGTTTCCTTGGCCGCGTAATACTAGTCGAAGGCCTCGGCAGCCTTTTTGACCGAAACAAAGAAATCCTGGCGTCCAATTTCTTCGGAAAGTCCCACTTGGCAAGTTCTTCGAGAAATGGCCGCGGCGCATCGGCAATCTTGACGTCCACGCCTTCCTCGGCAAGTTCGCGATGCAATTCCCCAAAGCGCTGCGGTGACGTCCATGTCATGTAGTGCCAGGGCGTCCATCACCAGCCACTTGGTGATATAAAGGATATAAAATGGCCAGGCTCGAATTGAATTCCATACTGCTCGCCATGCCCCGCCGTCCCCGTACCCCTCTCTCGGGCCTGCCCCTGCACATCGTTCAGCGGGGGCACCACCCAGGGCTTCGCCTCTTGTGTAAAAGTCGTCGATCAGGCCGTC
>JAEUIR010000401.1 GCA_016795025.1 Phycisphaerales bacterium | reverse complement strand
CATTTACCTGGTACGATGCCCCGACGGGCGGCAACGTGGTCGGCACGGGCAATCCATTCACGACGGATCCTTTGTACGTCACCACCGAGTTTTGTGTAGAACAAACAGTTGCCATTTCGGCGGAGGGCACGATGACCTTCGACTACACCGGCGGCATGCAAACCTTTACGGTGCCGGATGGCATCACGTCCATCGAAATCCAGGCCTATGGCGCCCAGGGCGGCAATGGAAACGGAGGAAGCGGTGGCGCAGTGGGTGGTACAGGCGGTCTGGGCGGCCTGGTACAAGGAACCCTGGCCGTAACCCCCGGACAAGTATTGAATCTTTTTGTCGGCGGCGCCGGAATGGGCCCTGTCGGCGGTTATAACGGCGGCGCCAATGGCGGCACGCAAGATTCTGGCGGCGGTGGCGGCGCAACTGACATCCGGATTGGCGGTACAGCCGATTCCGACCGGGTGCTGACTGCTGGCGGCGGCGGCGGCGGCGGTCGTGGCGGATGCGAAGAAAATAATGGCGTAGGAGGAAAAGGTGGCGACGGTGGCACAGGCGGTGGCGGTATCGGCGCCGACGGCGCAGATACGCCTACTTCCGGTGGTGTTGCCGGCGGTGGCAAAGGCGGCAACTTCAGCAATGTTCAGGGTGCTTTTGGCGCAGCCGGCCTCGGTTGCGCTGGTTTCCTGGGCAACCCCGGCTCGGCGACCGCAACTTCGATTGGCGGCGTCGGTGGCGGCGGACAGGCTTGCTGCTGCTTTAACGGCGGATTTACAACTCCCGGCGGCGGCGGCGGCGGCGGCGGCCATATCGGCGGTGGCGGCGCAGGTGGCGGT
>JAEUIR010000400.1:541-828 GCA_016795025.1 Phycisphaerales bacterium | reverse complement strand
TGGGGATCTCCCTGTTCTACCGCGAGGGCTATTTCCAGCAGGCCATCGATGGCAACAATTGGCAGACCGAATATTATTCCTGGCTGGATCCCAAGAACCTGCCGCTGGAACAGGTGCTCGATGCTGATGGGGAACCGGTGAAGTGCAGCGTCCGTTTGGGTTTGAGCACGGTGTTCTTCCAGGCCTGGCGGGTGAATGTGGGGCGGTGCCCGGTTTATCTGCTCGACCCGTACCTCGACGAGAACGAGGAGCATTTCAAGAAACTGGCGGCGCGGGTCTACGGCGGC
>JAEUIR010000400.1:0-523 GCA_016795025.1 Phycisphaerales bacterium | reverse complement strand
ACAGCACCACGCGCATCATGCAGGAGATCCTACTGGGCGTGGGCGGTGTCCGTCTGTTGCGAACCTTGGGTATTGCGCCGTCGGTGTTCCACATGAACGAAGGCCACGCCGCGTTCCTGATCCTGGAATTGGTGCGCGAGCGAATGGCGGCGGGGCTCTCGTTCGATGACGCCTTCGCGGCGGCCAAGGCGGAGTGTGTGTTCACCACCCACACGCCGGTGGAAGCAGGCCACGACCGGTTCAGCCCCGAGTTAATGGCCTACATGGCGCACAAATTTGCGCCGCAATTGGGGCTGACTCAGGAGCAGTTGTTGGGGCTGGGTCGGGTCCGTCCGAACGATGCTCACGAACCGTTCTGCATGACGGTCCTGGCTTTGAAAGGATCGAGGTCCGCCAATGGCGTCAGCGAATTGCACGGGGCAGTCAGCCGGGAAATGTGGACCTCGTTGTTCCCGGGCAAGACCGTCGACCAGGTACCGATCGGCCACATCACCAATGGTGTGCATCTGCCGGGTTGGATGAA
>JAEUIR010000003.1:55622-64286 GCA_016795025.1 Phycisphaerales bacterium | reverse complement strand
CAGGGTGCAACATGTTGATCGGGCTGATTGGGAGCGGATTGCTTGCGCTCGGCGAGCGCGTTACACAGGATCAAATGCTGCGTGCCCTGCGCTCCGGATTTCGAGCGGAGCAATCCACGCACGAAGCCTGGGCGTACATTCTGGTCGGGTTCGGCTTAATCGGACTGATCGGCATCGGTATTCAAATCTGGCGGCGATCCCAAACCGCAGTTGAGAAGTCGCGGGCTGACCACTTTCTCACGGCGCTCGGCGTGCTGAATCTTGCGGCCGAGGATCGGGCATTCTTGACGCAGATTCGAGCTAGGTGCGGACTCTCAGAACCCGTGGCGATGTTGACCACGCCGGCGAATTTTGCGTACGCGTTTGCTCAAAGCGGCGTCGGACAAGACCCTCGGCAGGCGGCCCGTGCGGCCGATTTCTGCCAGCGCCTATTTGACCGTCCCTTGACGCCTGCACCGGACGCGAACGGCAGCAGCAAGAAAAATAATCACTTCGTCCGAGAATCCTGATAAAATCTGCTCAGAACCGGGATATGTGGGTCGGTGCGGTTGGCGACTCGCCCGGAATTCCGGGGAACCGGGACGGCGGGACCGCGTCGAAACGGGAAAGGTCTGCGTGAATCGATTCGGTGACGAGGCTGGCCCGAGCGACGCGGAACTCGTCGAACGGACTAGAACGGGCGATGCATCCGCGTTTGACGAACTCGTCGCACGCTATCAGGATCGCGTCTATAACCTCTGCTACCGGCTGTGTCCGAATCATGCGGACGCAGCGGACCTGACGCAAACAGCATTTCTCAAGGCGTTGGAATCGCTTTCGCGGTTCGAGTCGCGTGCGAATTTCTTTACGTGGCTGTACCGAATCGCAGCCAATGAGTCGCTATCGCTGCGCCGCCAGCGTCGTCGGCGCCCGACGATCTCGCTCGATAGCGGTGACGGCGAGCGAGCGCCGCACGAGAGCATCGCGGATGATGCGCCGGTCGGTTCGGAGCGGCTGGATCAGGCAGTCATGCTGCGGCGGCTGGAAGCGGCGCTTGAGAAATTGGACGAGGAATTTCGGATGGCCGTCGTGCTACGGGATATCGAGGACATGGACTACGCCGAAATCGCGGACGTGCTGGGCGTTCCGGTCGGAACGGTGAAAAGCAGAATTCACCGCGGCAGGATGATGCTGCGTACGATTCTGTCGGCGCCGGTGAGGGCGAGTGGTGGTTAGAGCAGAGTGCGGACAATATGAGTGCGAGCTTTCCGCGCTGATCGACGGCGAGTTGAGCGCTGCGCGGCGCGAAGTGATCCAAGCGCATGTATCGGCGTGCGGAGCGTGCCGGGCGCTGGTGCATACGCTTCAGACCAATCGCGATGAGCTGTTCGCGCTGCCGCGCGTGCGCGCGCCGGAATCGCTGGCCATGTTCATTCGCCAACGCGCGGAGCGTCGCGCGCTGTTCGGCGACGCGGAATGGGTGCCGCGTGGGCGGTTTTGGTTGTGGTTCGCGCGGATCAGCGCCAGCGCGGCGCTGGTATTCGCCGGCGCGTTCGTGTCGTGGCGGCTGTTCGTCGCCACGCGCGTGCCGGAGGTCAGTCCCGGCGGCCGCAGCGCCGTCGTTGAAAATCAGCGAACCGCCCGCGCGATCGCGGGCAGCGAAGATATAGCCGGAGGGACGGGCGAGCAGCCGCGGGTCGCATCCGGCGTGGAAAGCGGCGCTCGGCCGTTTGCGGCGAACGCGGGCCCGCACGACGCCGGGGCCGTCGCGGAACCGACCGCAAAGACTGTAGCGATCGTCGCGGAAGATACGATTGCGGTGACGTGTGCGCCGGCCAATGAGGAGCAATATGCGCTTGTTCTGGCGGCGCTTCGTCAACATGTCGCGGCGGCGCTGATGGAGCGAACGATGCGCGTCAGCATCGCCCCGAGACTACCGGGAAGCGCCGGCGATGTCTTCGATGCGCGGATCGTTGAGTTCGAGGAACCGTTGGACGGGGGGACGGGCGTGAAAATCCGGCTGCGAATTCCGGCTTCGTCGGCGCCAACGATGCTGGCGATGTTCGAGCAGGCCGCTCCGAAGTGCGTGCGCGTAAACGTGCCCTGGTCGCGGCGCGATCAAATCGCGCAGGTGCTTTTCGCGCAGAATCCGCCCATTGAGCCTGACCAGCCCACAACGGGCTCAAAGGAAGTGCTAGCGCAAACACTCGAAACGTGGCTTACGCGCGAGTTAGCGAATCTGAATCGCGAGGCCCGTCGCCTCGCGGCTTCGCAGCCAAACAAGCTGCCCGCAGCGATTGCCGACGGTGGTCGCGAGGAATCGAGCGCGTGGAACGGCGTTGACGAAAACAAGCGATCACAAGACTCCGAGAGGCTTCCCGCGCCGGCTGTAATCGGCGATGTCGAGCATTCAAGCGGAGAATTCAGGGTACCGGAATCGCTCGCTCGCATTCCCAAAATGGTCTACAACAAAGGCGGGGCGCTGGTGCAATCATTGTTCGGAGCGCTTATGGAATCGCCCGCGCCGGCAACAAAGATCGACGCGGTGATTCTCGAACTCGAGCTATTGGCGCCGTACCGCTCTGATGCGGATTAATCGCTGACGGCGCTTGCATCGTGCCGCGCCGCCCGTCAAGCTACCGGCCTATGCACGCATTTCACCCGAGGCCGAATGCGCTGATCGCAGTTGTTGGCGCGATTTGCACCTTGATCGCCGGGTGCCAACCTTCGAACCAGGCCGATCCGCAAATTGAAATCGCGCGTTTGCGGGAGACCGTGGCGGAGAAAGAGCGCGAGATCGAAGCGCGTTCGGCGACGATCACCGAACTTCAAACGCGCGTGGCGGCCGCGGTCGGATTGGACCAGAAGCGACTTTCCTATCTGTTCGTGCCTGATCGCGTTGTGATCGATTCGCTCAGCGGCGGCATCGACGAGGATGACAAACCCGGCGACGAAGGCGTTGTTGTTTATGTGAAGCCGATCGATCGGCACGGCGACGCGCTGAAGGCGGCAGGCGAGATTCACGTTCAGCTATTCGACCTGGCGAATCCGCCGGAGCAATCACTTGTCGGCGAGCTGCGCATGCCGGTCGAAAAGGCCGCGGATTTCTGGTACGGCCAGTTTCTCACATCGCATTATACATTGAAATGTCCGTGGAAATCGGGGTTTCCCGCGCACAACGAGATCACGATTCGCGTGACGTTTGTGAACCTGTTTCCGCCGCGCGTCCTTACAGCGCAAGCCGTGGCCAACGTGAAGTTACCCTCATAATGTCGGTGCACACGCGGATATTCATCGGCCTGCTCGTGGGGTGTTTGGCCGGCGTCGTGATGCGCTCGCTGTATCCACCGGGCCCCGATGGCGCCGCGAGCCCAATCGTCGCGAACACGGTTTACGCCATCGCCGAACCGCTTGGGCGCATTTTTCTAAACCTCATCTTCATGGTTGTCGTGCCACTGGTGTTTTCCGCGCTGGTGCTGGGTGTGGCGGGCGCGGGCGATATTCGCCATGTCGGCCGGCTTGGGCTGCGAACGCTGCTGATGACGGTGGTGCTGTCGGCGGCGTCGGTGGCGATCGGCGTGACGCTGGCAAACACACTGCGGCCGGGAGCGTCGCTTGACGCGCAGGATCGCGTGCAACTGAGCAAGCGGTTCGAGACGGATGCGCAAAAGCGCGTCGCGGCCGCGAAGAGCGCAAAGAGCGCTCGAGATCAATTGCTGGAGATTATTCCACGAAATCCGTTGGCCGAAATGGTTGGCGCGGCGGATGGTTCATCGCCGGGCGGAGGGATGCTGGCGGTGATGTTCTTCGCGCTGGCGCTGGGCATGGCGTTGCTCTCGATCGGGGAGAGCGCGGCGCGGCCGGTGACCGCATTCTTCGACGGGCTTTTTCAGGCGTGCATGAAGATCGTCGGTTTGGCGATGTTGTTCGCGCCGTTCGGCGTCGCGGGCCTGATGTTTTCGGTGACGGCAGCGCTTGGCGTGGATATCCTGCGCGTGCTCCTTTTGTACGCGATTACGGTGCTCGTCGGGCTGTCGTTGCAGATGTTCGGCGTATATTCGCTGGTATTATCGCTGTTCGCGCGGATGAATCCGCTGACGTTTTTCCGGCGCATTTCGGACGTGATATTCACCAGTCTCGCGACATCGTCTTCAAATGCCACGCTGCCGACCGCGCTGCGCGTCGCGCGCGAAGACCTGAAGCTGAAGCCCCAGGTTTCCAACTTCGTGCTGACCGTCGGCGCGACGGCCAATCAGAACGGGACGGCGCTTTTTGAGGGTGTCACCGTCCTCTTTTTAGCCCAGGCCTTTGGCGTTGAACTGACGTTCGCGAATCAGGTGACGGTCGTCCTGATGTGCATTCTTGGTGGAATCGGAACCGCGGGCGTCCCCAGCGGCTCAATACCGTTTATCGCGCTGGTTCTCGGATCGATCGGCGTTCCACCGGAGGCGGTCGGCGTGGTGTTGGGGGTTGACCGCGTGCTGGACATGTGCCGGACGGTGGTCAACGTCTCCGGCGATATCACAATCGCGACCTGCGTCGACCGCTGGGAACAAGATCAGCCTGCCCATCAGGGCGAATCTCCCTGACTCACGCGCCATAGCAGCTCGCCGCGCTGCGCGACCGCAGCGGCGCGGGCCGGTTGATTGGCGCGCTGATACAGCCCGACCAGCCGGCCGTACTGCCACGCATATTGGCGGCACAGCTCGCGTGTGCTGACCGTTTGAGGTTGCTGCGGATCGGAAATGCTCGTAATGGCCGCGGGCTGGTGACGCAGCGCTTCGGTCATCTCAACGATGGCCGCATCGATATCGTTGGCCTCGATTGCGGCGTTGATGCGCGGGTCGTAGTAAATCTCAAACGAGTTCGCAACATCGGAAAAGCGAATGGGCGGCTTGGGAATCGGCAGATCGCTGAATGACCACGCGCCGACCATCACTGCGCAACAAACGCCAATCCCGAGCTTCCCGAATCGACGCAGCCGCACCCATTCAAATAGAGACAGCGCGCCGAAAGCCGCAAATGGAATTAAAGCGGCGATCATCGGCACGCGAAACCGCGCGAACACGTACAAGAGCAAAAGCACCAACTGGCTCATCGCCACGACGGCGTATAGCGGCCAGGCCCACCGTAGCCGGGCGGCGCCGCGCGCCAGGCCGATGATTGACAGCGGCGCGATCAGCGCAAAAGTCACTGGCAACGTGCGCAGCGTCGCGGAGTATTCGAGGAAGTGATAATAGTTGTGATTGTTCGGCGCTTCGTAGCCGTGCCAGGTCGCTAAAACTCGATCAAACAAGAGCATGCCATAGCCGGACGCGGATGGATAGGTTCTCAGCGCCGCGACATACGCCGGTCCGAGCCGCCCGCCGGTTTCTTCGAGGATTTTTGCGGTGTGTTTGTGGCTCCATGTGGCCGCGCCCGCCCCCTGCTCCGTCGCGGTCATGAGCGCCAGCACGCCGCTCATCGGCGTGGTAAGCGGGGGCAGGCCGACGGCCAGGTTGCGCGCGATCAACGGCATTTGAAGCAGGATCACACCCGCAGCGAACAGTCCCGCGCGAATGGCGGCCAGGCGCAGACTCGCGCGGCCGACCCAGAGCGCACACGCGATCGTAATGATCGCGACAATTTGAAACTGCGACTGGAGCAATATCGCCGCGCCAGTGGCGGCGCCGGCCGCGAGCCAGCACCACCGATTGTTCGTCTCGGCGGCGCGCAGCGTTAGCGCTGCAATCGCCAGCCCCGCGAACAAGACGCATGATGTGCGCAGCAATACCAACTCGTCGATCAGAATGGGGCCGCACGCCAACGCGAGCGCCACGGCAATAACCGCCGCTGTGTCGCCGAACACGCGGCGCGAGATGGAATAAATCAGCACGACGCTCGCAACGCCCAGCAGGGATTGCCACAAATAAACCCAGCGCGGGTCCGGCCCGGCGACGGCGTAGGTGAGTCCGACGAGATACGGATAAAGCGGATCCTGCCAGAACGCCGGATGATGTGACCAGCGCCGCCAAAGCTCCAACGACGCGGCGGCCGGGTCGCCCGGCGTTCCGCCGCGCGCGCTCAGGTCCGCAAAATCGCCGAAATGCCGGGCGACATGGTCGCCGGCAATGTCGAGATGCCAGGCGTGTTGCGGCGGATCGACGTGCCGGCTGAGCCAGTCGCCGGCGGCGATTTGCTCGGCCCAGCGGTGAAAGTGGTTCATGTCGCCTTGCGACCACAGGTGCAGCCAGATCAGCGGTCCGCTGCCGATTTCGAGAAAAAATGCAGCACGAATGAGCAAGGCAACGATGATGACGGCGACGAGGATCAGCCTGCGAGACGGCGCGAGGAGGGCGTCGATTGCGGCAATCGGGGAGCTTTGAAGGGCTGCGGCGTCGGTCATGGCGAATTGGCGGGAGTCTATCGGACGGAACGCGGTTCGACTACAAGTGCCGTGCTTTGCGCCAGTTTTGAATCGGGCAGCGTTGCTTCGAAGAAGCGATACTTGCCGGTCGCGCCAACTCAACGTACGATGCGCCGCCAATCGAATTGCGCGTGATTCGGCGCGCTGCCGTACATCAGACATTCGCACGAAGCCAGGACGCCATGCATCAAACCACAAGCTCGGCCCACGAGCACAAGTTGGAACACGAAGCGGTCATTCCGCAATTGCCCGAAAACGCCACGCCGGACCAGAAAGAAGAGCACTGGCTTCGGCATGTGTATCAGGGCGATCGCATGCCTCAATTGACGGTGCGTGCGGTGCTGATGGGCGGCTTTCTCGGCATGGCGCTATCAGCTTCCAACCTCTACACAACACTTTCCATCGGCTGGGCGTTTGGTATCGCGATCACTTCCTGTGTTCTCTCTTTCGTCATTTGGAACTTTGTGATGTTCTGCTCCGGCGGGCGCTGGAGCCAAATGTCGCTGCTTGAAAATGCGTGCATGGCGTCAACCGCCTCGGCGGCTGGCTATTCGACTGGATCCACGATTGCGACGATGTTCGGCGCAATGGTGTTGCTCCACGACATTCCGCCGGGTCAAACGGCTGCCGACGTAAAGACGTGGGACGTCACAGTCCCCTGGGTCGTCACCATGTTTACCCTCTCGACGGGTCTGATGGGTGTTTTTCTCGCGATTCCAATGAAGCGGCAGATGATCAACGTCGAGCAGTTGCCGTTTCCTTCGGGCACGGCTGCCGCAGAGACGCTGCGAAGCCTTTATAGCGCGAGCATTGAGGCGATTCGAAAGGCATACGTGTTGGTTTGGGGGATCGTTGTCGGATTGGTCGTGGGCTTTTTGCGTGCGCCGGATGATGTGGTTGCCAACGTCGGCTTCCTCAAGCGTTTTTTCGATTGGATCAAGTTTAGAATTCCCGGCGATTTTCACATGACGTTTTTGAACCGTTTGTATCCGCGCAACATGTGGCCGCAGGGATTTGCGTTTGAACCGTCGTTTCTACTGATTGCGGCAGGCATGATCGTGGGACTGCGCATCAGCATTTCGCTGTTGGTCAGTTCGGTCGTGCTTTACGCGGTTGTCGGTCCGTGGTTGGCGGGGATGGATGAGGCGAATCGCCACATCGAGGGCTACAAGCTGAATCTGCTTTGGACGGATGCGTTTGTGCTTCCCTGGCGATGGTCGCTTTGGGGCGGCACGAGCATCATGGTTTTTGCCAGTCTTACAAGTGTTGCGCTACAGTGGAAGACGGTGGCCCGGGCATTTACAGGTATTCGCGGCGGGGCCTCGTCGGAAAAGGACACCGCGTCGAAACTCGCGGAGATCGAAGTGCCGGGGAGCTGGATGATCATCGGTATGTTGCCGATCACGCTGGCAATGGTTTGGCTCCAGATTCAAGCGTTTGGCGTGACTTGGTACGCTGGCATCATCGCCGTCGCCATGTCATTCGTGCTCGCGATGGTGGCGAGTCGCGCCACGGGCGAAACCGATACGACTCCAATCGGCGCGATGGGCAAGGTGATGCAGCTCTTGTTTGCCGCACTGGCGCCTAAAAACGTTGCTGCGAATCTTGCATCCGCTGGTATCGCCGCAAATAGCGCGAGCAGTTCATCCGATCTGTTGACGGATCTCAAGACGGGTTATTTGCTCGGGGCAAACCCTCGCAAGCAATTCTTGGCTCAGTTTTTTGGCGTATTTTTCGGCACGGTCGCCATAATTCCGATCTGGTATCTCATGGTGCCGACGCGGGCGAAGTTGGAAACATTCGCGCTTCCGTCCACGCGAGCATGGGAAGCCGTCGCGCGAGTATTGACAAAGGGCATCGGAGAGCTGCCTTCGACCGCCGTTTGGGCGATCATGATTGGAGCGGCTGTCGGGATCGCGTTGCCTCTAGTCGAGCGGTTGTTGCCTTCGAGCTATCGTCGCTTTATGCCGTCCGTCACCGGAATCGGTCTGGCGTGGGTGATGCCGTTTCAAAACGCGTTTAGCTTCTTCCTCGGTGCGGTGATTGCGGCACTGTGGACCAAAATGCACCGAAAAACGGCGGACAGTTACAACATTTCGCTCGCTTCCGGGCTTATCGCGGGTGAATCGTTGGTTCTGGCCGGATTGGCTATTACGGCAACAGTGGTCGGGTTGATCTGGGGACCGCAGATCGCGGCGTGAGGTATCTAGTGTTTCGTCAACTCTGAATTGACGGGGAGCATCGGCGTGTCCCCCGGGGGGAACCGCGCGACCCCCCTA
>JAEUIR010000003.1:4719-55612 GCA_016795025.1 Phycisphaerales bacterium | reverse complement strand
TGTATTCTTGTGTTTCTACACATTTAAGTGGAGGGGCAGCTGGGGCGTCGCGCGGGGGCTACCCGGCCCTCCCCCGATACTCCCTTCCGTCAATACACGAATGACGGAACACTAGCCTCTCCCTGCCAGTCGGGGAGAGGTTCGCTCGTGCCGTTGTGCGAGCGGCGAAGCGCGTGGCCGCAGTAATCGTCGTACCCGGTTATTTCGTCGCGAAGATTTCCGCGAAGAAGACCTTTGTATGCTCCCATGAGCGTTTGTCCGCGCGGGCCTCGTATTGCGCGCCGGGAATTTCGCCTTTCGCGCCGGGGTTCGTGAAGCTGTGCACCGCATTGCCGTAATACATCATCTGCCAATCGGCCTTGGCCGCGCGCATCGACTCATGGAACGCCGTAATCGCGTCGGCCGGAATGAACGGATCGTCCGCGCCGTGCAGCACCAGAATCTTCGCCTTGAGCGATTGTCCATCGGCGAGCTTCATTGGCCCGATGCCGCCGTGATAGCTCACCACGCCGACCAGATCCGCGCCGCTCAACGCCAGGTTCAGCACGGTCGTTCCGCCGAAGCAAAAGCCGATCGCGGCCACGCGCTTTGCGTCGCAGCGCTCGTCGGTCAATAGCGTATCCAATCCGGCCTTCGCCCGGGCGCGCAGCAGGTTCACGTCATCCTTGAACTGGCCCGATAGCTTCGCGGCCTGCTCGCGATCCGTGGTGCGAATGCCTTTGCCGTACATATCAAGCGCGAAGGCGACGTAACCTTCCCTGGCGAGCTGCATGCATTTATCGCGTGTGAAGTCGCTAATTCCCCACCATTCATGAACGACGAGCACGCCCGGCCGTTTGCCTTTCGCGGCGTCGTCATATGCGAGAAAACCCTCCAGCACGGTGTCGCCGTGCTTGTAATCAATGGCTTTTGTGACGATCTCGGCCATGCTGGCTCCCGTGAGAAAAAGGGCCGACGCAATTGCCAATCCGAAACGCATGTTGATCTCCGTGTGCCGGCGAATCATCGGCCGTGCCAAGGCAGCAGCATACCCGATGCGACGTGCGCCACCCATGACGCGCGCAGTCTGGAAATCGGCGACTTGCGCGTATGTGGTTTGGAAGAAGGACGTGGACTGCCGCTTGCTGTGCCGGGCGCTGCGCCGCACAGGCTGGCTGGCCGCTTGAACATTCGGCCAGCCATCCGATTTGGCCGGTTAACCGGAGCGCATGACAAGACGCCGCATTGTGCATCGCGCCGACCGCCGACCGCTTCGATACGGTCGCGGTCCTGTCGTACGCGGTTTCGCACCGGCGAGACGCCGATGCTCCCCGTCAATTCAGAGTTGACGGACCACTAGCGTCGAACGCGTCGCAGCCCCGGCCACCAACGCAAAGCGGCCATGCTTAGGATCATCAGCGGCATGAACGCCGCGCCCGCCGCGCCGCATGCGCCGCAGGGGTTGGTCGCATCGACGTTGCCGTCGTCTGTGACATCGCCCGAAGCGTTGTCGTTCGAATCGCCGCCGCTGTTGGTGTTGGACGGCGTGTCGTCGGTCGAATCACACGCATTGCCGTCGCCATCGCCGTCGCTGTCGGCCTGATCGGCATTGGCCGCGGACGGACAATTGTCGATGCAATCCGCGACGCCATCGCCGTCGGAATCCGTGTCGGCGTTGCCGCAGCCGCATTGGCCGGGCGTAGTCTTCGCCGCGTCGGAAGCGCAACCGTCGCAAGCGTCGCCGACGCCGTCGCCGTCGGCGTCATCCTGCGCGGCGTTGGCTGAATTCGGACAATTGTCGCAGGCATCGCCGACGCCGTCGCCGTCCGTGTCGAGTTGGTTGGCGTTCGCGGTCAGCGGGCAGTTGTCAGAAAACTGGACGATGCCGTCGAGATCCGGGTCGGCCGCATCTGAAACGCCATCCGCGTTTGAGTCGAGAAAAATCCAAATCGCGGAGTTGTTTGCCAGGCTGGCGGCCGTGTCACAAGCGTATGTCAAACCGAATTGCGGCGGCGAGGCAGTTCCCGTGGCCGCGGATTGAATGCCGGTGGTCGAGCCCGAACCGGCTTCGGGATTCGTTCCGGAATACTGAAAGAGGATGTTGCCGTTGTCGTAGATCACCACTTCAAAATCGAATCGAGTCGGATTTGGATCGTTGACAAAGTGATTGACGTTATCCCACATGAATACGTGGCAGCCCGTGTTGGTGTTTCCGTCAAACGGCCGCGGGCAGGTCGAGAAATATTGATAAAGACCGCGCCCCGTTCCCGGCTCCAGGTCAAGATCGTCGTGGAGGGCGTAGATTCGAATGCCTGTGGTGCCGGCCGGTCCGCTGGGCGCTCCCGGCAAAACGCAGTCGTTGCTGATATCCCTTCCATCGTCGGCTGCGTCGGTGGACAGATAACCATTGGAACTCATGGCCATCTGAGTAATCGTGATCCCGTACAGGGAGAAGGAGTTGCCCAAAACGAGCGGACCGCCGATCCCGCTGGGCGGCTGACTGTTGTTTGACTCGTCGTCGTTTTCCACGACAACCTGGCCGGTGCCCGAAATATCAATGAAACTAAAGGTCGGGCCGCCGGGTTCACTCGAATCGAGCGCTCGATGGCCGAATCCGTCCGTGCGCTGCGCGAGCGCGGTGCCGCACCAGCAAGCCGAAAATGCCGCAGTCAAGAACGTGATTTTCCGCAGGTTTCGAATCAAAGACATGCATCATTCTCCTGAACTCGGCGCGCAAGCCCCTTATCGGCCGCGAATTGCGCCGCCTTCCTGACACCATCATAACGCCGACTGAGTGTGAACGCAGCGGTTCTCCGGCTTTATCCGCATTTCGCGACGGATTGGCACGTGCATTGCGAGGAGCCTGATTGCCTTCTACGGCCCGGCGATCTCTGAGGGGTTCGCTTCCGATCCGAAGCGACTTCTCATCGGCCGTCAGAAGCGGAAAGAAGCCGAGCGGCGGCGGTGTGCCGCCGAGCGATCATAAGCTCGATTCAAGGGAGAAAGTCATGAACATCATGAATTTCGTCACGCGGCAGGTCTCGACGCTCTCGCCCGCTGACCCCATCGATCGGGCGATCGCGCTGATGGAAGAAAACGGAATTCATCACATTGCCGTCAAGTGTGATGACCGTCTGGTCGGCATGGTGTCCGATCGGGATGTGCTGGTATCCACCGGGTGGATGCTCGTGTGCGAACGGCAGGTGAGCGACGCGCTGGGTGTGGGCGTCGTCGGGCCAACGCGCGTTGAGCAAATCATGTCGCGTCCGGTGATCTCGCTGTCCAACGCGGATAGCGCGCGCGATGCCGCGACGGCGATGACCATCAGAAAGATCGGCGCGATTCCCGTGCTGAGTGATGGTCGTTTGGTCGGAATCGTCACCGACACTGATCTGGTGCGCTGGCTGCGCGAACTGGCGACGACCAACACGGCGGCTGACCGAGTGTTGTCATCGCCGGTTTCGACGCGCATGCGGACCATGGTTGTGTCAGCGGCGCCAGACGACCCGCTGAGCGACATTGTGGACACTTTCCGATCGTGCCGATTCCGGCACGTTCCGGTTACGGTCGATCAACGGCTCGTGGGCGTTATTTCCGATCGCGATGTGCGGCGCGCGCTGGGTTGGACGACGGTGCGGTCGATGCAGGCCGCCCGCAGCGGTGAGTCGATTGATGCGCCGCGACGTGCGGCGGACATCATGCAGACGAATGTGATCACGGCCACGTCCAAGATGTCATTGCGCGACGCTCTGGCGTCGATGATCTACCATCAGGTGCATTCGTTGCCGGTTGTCGATGGAATGCAATTGAAGGGGATCATCACCGTAACGGACTACGTGAAGGCGATCGCACGAGAGGAATTGCTATAGCAGCGAGACGACGAGCGGCACAAGTCGCGGCTCGTCGTCCCGCGAATTTTTTCGACGCGTTATTCGTCGTCCTTCTCGTGCGGCTTGAAGTTGGCGACGATCTGCTGCTGCACATTTGGCGGAACCACGTCATAGTGGCTCAATTCCATCAGGTAGCTTCCCTGGCCGCCTGTCACGCTCTTCAGTTGTGAGGAATAATTCGCCACTTCGCTGAGCGGGACCGTCGCTCGGACGACTGTCTGGTTGCCGGGTAACACGTCCTGACCAATGATCTGGCCGCGCTTTCCGGCGAGGTCGCGCGTGATGTCGCCGACGAATTCGCTGGGGATGGTGACTTCGATGTTCACCACGGGTTCGAGCAAAATGGGTTTTGACGCGGCGAACGCGGCCTTGAATGCCTGGCGCCCCGCGATTTGGAACGCGATGTCCTTACTGTCGACCGGGTGTGTCTTGCCGTCGACGAGCGAAACCTTCACGTCTACGACAGGACAGCCGGCGATTACGCCTTTTTTGAGTTGCTCACGAATTCCCTTGTCCACGGACGGTCGGAACTGCTGATCGATCACGCCGCCGAAAATCTTGTCGACGAATTCGTATCCCTTGCCGCGATCGTTCGGCTCGATGTCGATCGCCACTTTGGCGAACTGGCCGGCGCCGCCGGTTTGTTTCTTGTGCGTGTATTCGACGTAGGCCGCGCGACCGGCAATCGTTTCGCGATAGGGGATTTTGGGCGGCTTGCTCTCGACCTCGATTTTGTAATAGCGCTTCATTTTGCTGCGAACGACGGTCAGGTGGAGGTCACCGAGGCCTTCCATCACCAACTCGCTGGTTTGCGCGTCGCGATGCGTTTTGAAGCAGGGGTCTTCGTCCGTGAAGCGATGCAACGCCACACCGACCTTGTCGATGTCGCCGCGCGACTTCGGCTCCACCGCCAGCGCGAACATCGGCGTCGGAAATTTCGGCATCGGAATCGCGCCGTCGAGCGCGTGGCTGCCGAGCAACTGCCCGATCTTCAGGTCTAGCTTCGCGAAAGCCACGATATCGCCGGCCGACGCCACCGGCACTTCCATATGCTCCGCTCCGCGCAGCTTGAAGATATGCCCGGGCCGCTGACCTTTGCGGTCATCGCCGATGTGCAGGTTGCTGTCGCCTTTTAGCGTGCCGCGAAACACTCGCGCGACTGAATACTTGATGTTGCTCTTCGGATCGGAGGTGATCTTGAACACCTGCGCCACGAAGTCGCCGTCGGCCGTAGGCACGATTTCAGTTTTCTGGTCGCCGTTGATCAGTTCGCGGTGACCACCGATCTCCGGTGACGGCGCGCACAGCACGAGCGCGTCGAGCAACTCCGGGATGCCGATGCCCTGCTTGGCGCTTACAAACAGCACTGGGACGATGTGTCCGATGGCGACCGATTTTGAGAATGTCGGCTCCAGCTTGTCTTCCGGGATTTCGCCCGTTTCCATGTACGGCCCCATGAGCTCGTCGTCCACTTCGACGATGGCGTCGAGAATCTGCGTGTGGCAGTGGGGAACGTCCAGCAGGTCGGCTTTACCCTCGGCTTTCGCGAGCACGTCGATCACGCGCTTGCCGCCGTCGGCCGGTAGGTTGATTGGCAGGCAGGTTGCCCCAAACGTCTCGCGAATTCCTTCGTAGAGCGCCTCCAGATCGACATTCTCAGCGTCCATGCGCGTGACCACGATCATTCGGGCCAATCCCATCTCGCCGGCGGCGTTGAACATGCGCCGCGTATTGACGCCGATGCCGGAGGCGGCGGAAATGCAAATGACGGCGGTTTCGACGGCGGCCAATGAAGCGAGCGCCGGGCCGGAGTAATCCGGCATGCCCGGCGCGACGATCATGTTGATCAGCTTGCCATGATGTTCGAGGTAAGCGACGGTCGAATCGGTGCTGTGCCGCCGCTCCTTGGACTCTTCGTCGTAGTCGAGCACGGTCGTGTGGTCGTCGACATTTCCCAGGCGGGTGGTGACACCGGCTTTGAACAGCAGGGCTTCGCCTAACGTGGTCTTTCCGGCCCCCGAATGGCCGACCAAGGCGATATTGTGAATCTCGTTTACTTTGTGTACGTCCATCGCAATTTTTCTCCGTCCGCGTTGCGCGGCCGACCTATTTGCCGCGAACGTTAGCGGCGTGAAAAGAACGTGAAGTCGGAGTATAGCGGGGGACGGCCGTCCGCCAAGCGGACGCGAGGTGTCCTGGCGGCGCTTAGGCCGGCGCGGCGTTCGGTGTGCAGTGCGTTACCGGTCGATACAATTCCTTAATCTATGCGGAATGGCCACTTAACACATTGCGCATACGCTACTTCCGTGAATACCGGGAGTGCGATGTTTATGATGTTTGAGTCGGATGTGGCTCGACAGGCGCGGCGAGAGCCGGGGAGCAGTATGTCGAATGGAAAGACAATCCTGGTCGTGGAAGACGAGGCCGATCTGCTGGACGCGGTGTGCTACCACCTTCAGCGCGATGGATACGTTTGCCGGCGTGCTTCCGATGGCGCGCAGGCGCTCGCTGAAATCACGAAAGCCGTTCCGGACGCAATCGTCCTCGATCGCATGATGCCGCGCATGTCTGGCGATGAAGTCGCGCGCAAGCTGCGTGGCGATCCGCGCACGGCATCTATCCCTATCTTGATGCTCACCGCGAAAAGCGACGAGGCAGACGAGTTAGTGGGATTCGCGATCGGCGCGGACGACTATGTGCACAAGCCGTTTTCGGTGAAGTTGCTGTCCGCGCGAGTCGCGGCGCTGTTGCGTCGCAAACAGAGCGAGGCTCGGCCCGCAGACGTTTTTACGGCGGGGCCGATCGTGCTGGATCGGCAGCGGCACGAAGTGACTGTGAGCGGCGCGGCGGTTCAACTGACCGCCGCCGAATTTCGCGCGCTGGCGGCACTGATGTCAGCTCGCGGCCGAGTGCTGGATCGTGAGCAGATGCTCGATGCGACGGTCGGCGCCGGCGTCGCGGTGACGCAGCGCACGATTGATGTTCATATCGCGGCGTTGCGCAAGAAACTGGGCGAAGCCGCCGGCTGGATTCAGACGATTCGTGGAATCGGCTATGCGCTGCGGAATCCGCCGAGCGAGGCCGGCTCGGTATAATCCGCTGCCATGCCGGCTTCGAACGTCGCTGGAAAGCTGCTTTTCGGAAACGCGGCGCTGCTGGCGATCCTGATATTTCTCGGCGTGGGGGTCGGATCGATTCTCACATTCAAGACGCGGCAGACCGCCATGGCGCAAGTCACGCGGTCCGACGCGAACGCGCTCCGCCTGCTCATTGATCAGGCTCCAAACGAACCGAATTGGGAATTGATTTTTCAGAGTTTCGGTGATCCTGCCGTTCGCATCTTGCGCGTCGACGAGGCCGGCAACGTCCTGGCCGCATTCGGTGCGCCGCACGATGTGGAGCTTGAGCGCATGGCCGCTCCGGAGCTGGAATCATTGAAGTCCCAGCCTTCGGTGACGACTGAACGAGTCCTCGCGGGGCAACGCTGGCGCATCGAGGGTCGGCGATGTCAGCGCGGGGCGGTGTGGGTGGCGCATCAATACGAACAGTACCCGCTGATCGATGTTCGTCTTGGGGTGTCGATCGTCGCGGTCGCGCTGTTGCTGGCGGTGGTGAATCTTTCGATCGGCGCAGGTGTAGCTCGTCAGAACGCCGAGCCGTTGCGCCGCATCAGCGAGGCGGCGCGGCGGCTCGCGACTGGAGACGTGACCTCCCGGGCCGACGCGCTGAAATCCGGCGATCTGGGCGCCCTGGCTCGCGCCATCAATGAGATTCGTGATCGACTCGCAGCCCATCGCGAGACGGTGAATCGTCAGCAAATCACACTCGACGCACTATTGTCACAATTGCACGAGGGCATCGTCGTCGCGACTGCGGACGGGCGCATCGCGCTGATCAACGCGACGGCCCTGCGCATGATGAATGTGACGGGGCTTTCCGCGCCGACGGCCGAGGATTGTCGGCGGCTCACCGGCGCGGCTTTGGAGCGCGCAGTACCGCGGCGCGATCTGCAGGATTTGCTGCGGCTTGAGAGCATATCGACAGATGGATTGCGCGACACCGAACGCGAAGCGCGTGTTGACGAGTCGATGCGCGAAGCCCGCATTCAGCTCGACCAACCAGGAGGCGACATGCACTTGCTCGCGCGGGCGTCGCACATCGTGTTGCCCGGGACGGGCGAGCAGCCCGATCGGGGTAGGCTACTGGTTTTGACGGACATTACCGAATTGGCTCGCACGGTGCAGATAAAGAGCGAGTTTGTGGCCAATGCGTCGCATGAACTTCGCACGCCGCTCACGGCGATTCGCTCAGCCATCGAAGCGCTTCTTGACATGGATCTGACGCACGAGCGCGATTATGCCCAAAAATTCCTGAGGATGATCGATCGTCACAGCGTGCGGCTCATCGCGCTTGTTTCAGATCTGCTGGACCTGTCCAAAATCGAATCGCCCGTGAGGGCGTTCGAAACGCAGCGAATGGACTGGATGCACGTATCGCGAGATTTGTTCGAGCGATTTGAGAATCGGATTACGGCGAAGAGTATCCGCTGGAACTGTCCAATTCGCGGAGATGGCCATCGGTCGTTCTACGCCAGCGCGTATCTGCTCACGCTGGTGCTGGACAACCTGGTGGATAACGCGCTGAAATTCACGCCGGAAGAGGGCACGATCACGGTCGAATTCTCACGAACCGAGAATGAAGCTGTCATCGCCGTGATGGACAGCGGCTGTGGCATCGCGCCGGAACATCATCGGCGGGTGTTCGAACGATTTTATCAAGTGGACCGCGGCCGCTCCGGCGAAGATCGTGGCACGGGACTGGGGCTTTCCATTGTGCGAAACGCGGTCAACGCGATGCGCGGCAACATCGAGCTGACCAGCCAGCCGGGAACGGGCACGCGCTTTACGCTGCACATTCCACAGACCGCGGCCGCACATCTCGGTACGGATGCGCAAACGAAGTCTTAGCGCATTCTTAATGCTCGTGCCGGAAAATATCACGGGTGAAGCGTCAACGATGTCACTGGAGCAATTGATGCAACGTCTTGGGATTTCGCGAGCTACAGCCGGACTGCTGGCCGTTTTTTCGGTCACGTCGGGTGTAGTCGTGTTGGCTTTGGGAGCGGATGAGGGCAAAGTCGCGGTGGATGGTTCGAGCACGGTCGCGCCGATTTCGACCGCGGCGGCCGAGATGTTTCGACAGTCCAAGCCGAAAATCCGGGTTGTGGTCGGCACATCCGGTACCGGTGGCGGTTTCAAGAAATTCCTCGAAGCCAAGCCGGAACTTCGCACAGACATTAACGACGCATCGCGGCCGATCAAGCCCGAAGAAGCGTCGTTGGCCGCGGAGCGTGGCGTGAATTTCATCGAACTGCCGATTGCCTACGACGGCATCGCGGTCGTTGTACACCCGAGCAACAAGTTCTGCGCGTCGCTGACGGTCGAAGAACTCAAGAAGATCTGGGCCCCGGATTCGACGATCAAGAATTGGAAAGATATTCGCGCGGAGTTTCCCGACAAGCCGCTGAAGCTGTTCGGCCCCGGCACGGACAGCGGGACGTTTGATTACTTCACCGAGGCTGTTCTGGGCAAGGACGGCCGCTCGCGCAGCGATTACACGGCGAGCGAAAACGACAATATGCTGGTGCGCGGGGTTTCAGGCGACGAAGGCGCGCTGGGATACTTCGGATTCTCATATTACGAAGCGAACAAGGCCAAGCTGAAGCTGGTGGCGATCGATTCGGGCGACGGTAAGCCGGTGCTGCCGAGCATCGATTCGATTCGCGACTATTCATATCGCCCGCTTTCGAGGCCGCTGTTTCTGTATGTAAACGCCGAATCGGCCAAGCGATCCGAAGTGCGCGAGTTTGTGCAGTTTTACCTGGATAATGGCAAGCGCATCGTTGAGCACCCGATGGTGAACTATATCGCGCTCAGCGAAGCGATGTACGCGATGACTCGACAGCGATTCACAAATGGCACGACGGGCACAGCCTACAAGGATTCAAAGCAACACCTTCGGCCGTTGGAGGAAGTTTACGCGGCGAGTGCGCGCTGACGAGCGGTGGCTTAGCGCCGCGTTAGATACACGAGAGGAAGCCGGCGAGCCGTTTTTCCGCCAAGCGCAGCGAGACACCTGATGCTCCGGCCGCGACCAAGGCGATATGAAATTCTGATTCGCTCGTCATTGGCGCTTGCGGCGCTGCTGACCGTCGCGATCACACTGGCGATCATTGCAGTGTTATTCGGCGATTCGCTGGCGTTCTTCCGCCATGTCTCGATGGTGGAGTTCGTCTTCGGGTTGCGCTGGGCGCCGGATATCGAACCGCTTTCGTTCGGCGTGCTTCCTTTGGCGTGCGGCACGCTGCTCGTGGCGGCGGGGGCGCTGCTCTTTGCGCTGCCTATCGGTGTTCCGACGGCGATTTTTCTAAGCGAATATTCGCCGCGCTGGCTGCGACAGGTGGCCAAGCCGGTGTTGGAAATTCTTGCGGGCATTCCGTCGGTTGTGTACGGCTACTTCGCCGCGACATTCGTTACGCCGCTGGTTCTGAAGCCGCTCTTCGGCCCGGAGCGCGTGGACGCATTCAACGCCGCGAGCGCGGCGTTGGTGCTGGGTGTGATGATTCTGCCCACGATCTGCTCGCTCTGCGACGATGCCTTCCGGTCAGTGCCCGTGACATTGCGAGAGGCCGCTTACGCGCTGTCGGCCACGCGGCTTGAAGTTTCAACGCGGGTTGTGTTTCCGGCGGCGCTGTCCGGCGTCGTGGCGGCTGTGTTGTTGGCGCTCGCTCGGGCGATCGGCGAGACGATGGCCGTGGCGCTCGCGGCCGGCTCAAACCCACAATTGACGCTGAACCCGTTTCAACAGGTTCAAACGATGACTGGTTATATGGCTCAGGTGAGCATGGGCGAGACAGCGGCGGGTTCGATCAAATATGAGGCGATATTCGCGATTGGCCTGACGTTGTTCGCGATCACGTTCAGCGTGAACTGGATCGCGCGGCGCATTCTGAAGCGATTTCGCGAGGTGTACGAATGAGCGCGGCGGATTTTCGGCCGCGGCTTGCGCGGCGTCGGCTCATCGGTGTGCTGTTCGGCATTGGGTGCGGATTGGCCGGCCTGTCGGGAGTGGTGGTGCTTTGCACGCTGCTCGGTCGCGTGTTTCGCGAAGGCTGGCCATATGTCACGATGACGTTTCTGACGAGTTATCCATCGACGCTCGACCCGCTCAGCGGCGGAATTCGCAGCGCGCTCGTCGGCACGTTGTGGTTGATGGCGCTGACGGCGCTCTTCGCGATTCCGGTGGGCGTCGCTGCTGCGGTCTATCTCCACGAATTCGCCCCCAAGAACCGGCCGTTTCGATTCGTGGAGCTCAACATCGCCAACCTGGCGGGCGTTCCGGCCATCGTTTACGGTATTTTGGGCTTGGCGTTGTTCGTACGCTTCTTTTCCTGCGGGCGCAGCATTCTGGCCGGGGCGCTGACGATGGCGATCATGGTGATGCCGGTTGTGATCATCGCGACGCGCGAGGCGCTGTTGGCGGTTCCCGATTCGATTCGCCTGGGTGCGTTCGCGCTGGGGGCGTCGCGTTGGCAGACGGTGTGGCATCATGTGCTTCCGGCGGCGCTGCCGGGCATCCTGACGGGTATGATTTTGGCGATGTCGCGAGCGATCGGCGAAGCCGCTCCGCTGCTGTACATCGGCGCAGTAAGTTATGTTGCTTTTACGCCGACCAGTCCGCTGGATGAGTTTACGGTGCTGCCGATTCAAATCTTCGTCTGGAGCAACCAGGCGCAGCCCGTGTTTCAATCGTTGGCAGCCGCCGCGATTTTGGTTTTGTTGGTTGTTTTATTGTCGATGAACGCGTTGGCGACAGGGATACGAGCGTGGCAATCGGGACGCAGACTGTCATGAGCGGCGAGGCGCGCGGCGCGCGGACGGGCTTGAGCGCAGTGGCGCAGCGGGCCGTGTCAAACTCCGCGGGCGGCGCGATGCCGCTTGAAGTCGTTATCGCGACGCGCGACCTGTCGATTTACTACGGCAGCTTCCAGGCGGTGAAGTCGGTGTCGCTTGATTTCTTCAAGAATCAGGTCACCGCCATCATCGGGCCGTCGGGCTGCGGCAAAAGCACGCTGCTGCGGTCGTTCAATCGCATGAACGATTTTGTGCCGGGCGTGCGCGTCAGCGGTGAAGCGCTGTTTCGCGGGCAGAATATCTATGCGCCCGCCTCTGATCCGGTTGAGCTTCGTCGCCGCATCGGAATGGTTTTTCAAAAGCCCAACCCGTTTCCGAAATCGATCTTCGCGAATGTGGCGTGGGGTGCGAAAATTAACGGCTATGTGGGCAAGATCGACGAGCTTGTGGAGCGCTGCCTGCGTCAGGCCGCCCTTTGGGATGACGTGAAAGATAAACTCAACCAGAGCGCGCTGGCGCTTTCGGGGGGGCAGCAACAGCGATTATGCATTGCCCGCGCGATCGCGCTCGAGCCTGAAGTGCTGCTGATGGATGAGCCTTGCTCTGCGCTCGACCCCATCGCGACGGCCCGCATTGAAGACCTCATTGACTCCCTGAAATGCCGTTACACGGTGATACTCGTCACTCACAACATGCAGCAGGCGGCCCGCGTGTCCGATCGCACCGCGTTCATGTACATGGGCGAACTGGTCGAGGTGGACGCGACGAGCAAGATGTTCACAATTCCGAGCAACCCGCGTACGGAAGAGTACATCACGGGCCGGTTTGGGTAATACGCGCGAACGATTCGCTTCGCAGAGGGTGAACAGCGCTCGCCGGCCGGTTAAGGCGGCGCGCTCAAAATAATTTTTGCGATTTGTCCGATAGGAATCGACAGCGGTTGTGCCTATGCTTTTAGTTGGCGGTGCAAGTTTGAAGCGCCCTGATGTGCAAATGATTGAATATCCGGTGGCGTCCGCGACGGACCGCGGACGGAGTAAGGAAAGATGACTGCCCATTTTGTTTCACAGCTCGACGATCTGATGCGCATGTCGCTACGGATGGCGGCCGAGGTCGAGGAAATGGTCGAGCGCGCCTGTGACGCGATCTACACGGCCGACGAGGCGTTTGCGCGCGCGGTGGTGGCCAAGGACGGCGAGATCGACCGGCAGGAGGTCGAGGTTGAGGCTGAGGCCATTCGCCTGATGGCGCTTTATCAACCCGTGGGCGTCGATCTGCGTCAGCTCTGCGCGGTGCTAAAGGTGAACAACGACCTGGAGCGCATCGCCGACTGCGCGGTGAATATCGCCGAGCGCAGCCGCCACTTGGAGGTGCAGCAACTCGCCGCGCAAGATCCCCAGATTCGCGCAATGTGCCCCATCGTGCGGCGCATTCTGCGAAACGCTGTGCAATCTTACGCATCAGGTGATGCAAACATCGCCTCCGATGTTTTGAAGGAAGATGCGGCCATCGACGCTGTTTACGGCCAGATCGTTCGAGGCGTCGTCGCCCAGGCCCGCGAATCCGAATATCCCATTTCCGCCCACCTTGACTTGCTGTCGGTCGCAAAGAACCTCGAGCGCATCGCGGACCACGCTGTGAACATCGCCGAGGACGTGATTTATCTCGAAACAGGGACGATTGTAAGGCACAAGCCACGGGCGTAGGCGACGCATCGGTCGCCAAGCTTCGCGCGTTCGCGCGTTTCGCCATCCGAAAAGAAAGCAAGCGCGAACCGTTGGGCCCGCGCTTGCAACGCTGTTTCAAGCTCATTGAGTCGAGTCTATTCGCGTTGGCGGGCCGTGGCCGATTGTCCGGCGTCGTGCCGACACACGCGATGAACGACTATTCCGATGCTGCCGCCGGGCCATCCGCGCCAAAGGCTTCCTGGCCCGTCCACATCGCCCAGAACGCGCCGCCGGTCGAATCGGGCGCGTGATCCCAACGCCCGCGGAACACGCCCTGGAATCCGCTCGCGTCGGCGCTGTGATACGCGCCGCTCATGACGCCAAGGCCGTTTGGACCCTGACCGAACACACCGCGAACGTAACCGACGAAATTACCATCGAGATCGATCACCTTGCCGAACAGCATGCCTTTCGAACTCGGCATGCGGCCGGGCAGATTCCCACCCGGCGGCGGTGGGAGCTTGTCTTCGCGATCATTGTCGCCATCGCCGGCATCCGTGGAGTCCGTCGAGGAGTCGGTTTCCTGGTTCTCGTCGCCGGGCAATTCAGTCGTCGCGACGTCCGGCCGCGCTACCACAAACTCAGCAAAAATCACGTACGCACCGACGACATAGCCCGCCGGCTCGCCCGATTCGTTGCGCCATTCACCTTTGAAATGCCCCGTCTCGGCGAAGTTGCCGCTCGGCGCTTCCGTGATTTCACCCGGCTGATGCCAGCCGCGAAGCGTGCCATGTGCCGCGTTGGGATCGATGCAACCGGCATCCTCAATACCGGCCGGGCGAACCGCTTCATCGCCGATCTGCTCTTCGCTCATGTCCGCGGCGTCGCCAAATGCGGCCGCGGTGTTCTCGTCGAGAGGTTCATCTGATGAGGGCATAATCTCCGCCGGGTCTGAAGCGGCGGTCGAGTCAGGCAGCGCCGCGGATTCGTCGCAAACACTGAACGCCACCCAGCGACCGGTGAACGTTCCTGGCTCGTCGGCGGTGGGATCATCGTCAGCGGGTTCGGTCGTGGTGGCATCATCCGAGGACACCGCGTCATCGTTCGAGCCGTCGGTAATCTGCGTGTCATCCTCGCCGCTGTTCGCGTCGAGTGCGGACTCGCCGGACGAGTTGCCCTGATTCCACTCGCCTTTCATCAGGCCGACATAGCGGTCGTTGCGGTCAAACCAGCGGCCGAGAAAAATGCCCTGACCATCGGGGGTCTTGGCATAGCGACCGCGAATGAACCCGCGAAATTCGCCGCTCATGTCGATGAGCTTGCCGCGGAATCCACCTGAGCCCCAGAAATTGCCGAACGCATCGTCGTTGAACGGCCGGTATTCACCTCGAATGGCGCCGATCTGCATGCCATCGGAATCGAACCATGCCCCGCGAAACGCGCCGCCGTTCTCATTCTCTCCGCTGAACGATTCACCGGGAAACAGCGTGGCCGTGAGGTAGCCATGTGCGGCCACGGGGACGGCGCGCTCGCTCGCGCGGCCTTTCGCGCTGCTGTCGTCGCCCGACGACACCTCGGACAACACATCATCAAGCGATATCTGCACAGCGCTCGGCGGCACGAGCGTGAATTGCGTGGCGGAGTCGCCGAAAAATGCCTGCTCAGCGCCGGCCGTGTCGTAATTGCCCCATTCGCTCACAGCGTTGTCGAGAAATCCAGCGACCGCCGCATACAACTCCGAGGTCGAGCCGATCTGAAGCGAGTCCGCGACCTCGTCGCCGATCGAGCCGATGGCGTCATTGACGAGGTTTCCGATCAGGTCGGCCGGGTTGCATGCGGTCACCGCGGGCAGGGCGGCGGCCAGCGATCCGACCAGCAAACATCTGCGCATTCGCGACATCTTGATCCTCCAGCATACGAATCGTGAGAGTTCCCTTGCTGCCGCGCGCGAGACGGCGCGAGGCGCAGCGGCGTTCGTATCCGCGCCGCGCAACGGGTGCGCGACCGGCACGTTCGTCATGTGAACATCCGATGCCGCAAACACTGATGTATCGTGCACTTCATGGGTAAGGCATTTGCTTAGAGCCTAAGAATTGGCGGCTCACGAAGTGAATGTCGGCGCAAAGATCGAGCCGTGTCCGAATACGATCAGGGCCTTCCAAATCAGATCAACTGATTTACGGGCGTGCTCTTGCGTGTTTGAGTGCTCTCGCGATCCACCGGATGTCTGATGATCGTCGGACGAATTCTCATAAACTCACGGGCAGGACCGTATTGCCTTGCATGCAGGATTCTGAGGCGCCTTAATCATTGCTCGCCAGTTGATAGCGCTGTTGCGGGGCCGTAGCCAGTATCGCCCACCAGCGCCGCGCCGCATCCAATGCGATCACAGCCGTCAGCACGAGCATAATCGCCGCAAGCCCGCAAAGCAGCTTGACCAGGAACACCTCCGCCGGCGGCACTTTCGCAACATCCGCCCACCAATTGCGAATATTGATCACGCCGGCCGTAAATGTCGTGATGATCACGAAAACGTAGGGAATGCCGGTGCAAAGCGCGTATGCGCGACGCGGAGCATGTTGCAGCAAATACGTCGTACCAACCGCCAGTGCGATCGAGGCCAGTAACTGGTTCGCGATGCCGAGCATGCTCCACAGCCGATTGAGATTGCCCAGATAGAGCAGATAACCCCACGCGAAACACATCACGAAACTCAGAATAATGTTCCTCAACCAATCAGGCGACGCTTTCACAGTTTTGGAATACGCGATGTCGTGGCTGACTGCGACTGCGGCGGCGGGTGCGGCATCGGTCGAACCGCGAAGCGCCGCCAGCGCGTCCTGCACCACGAAACGTGCGACGCGCGTGCCTGTTTCCAGCAGCGTGAGAATGAAAAGCGCCTCAAACATGATGACGAAGTGATACCAGTATGACACCAGAGCAGACATGCCCGGCAGGCTTGAAAACACCTTGGCCATGCCGACGGCCAGCGTGACCGCTCCGCCGGTGCGGCCGCCGAGTTTCTCGGCGGTTTGCGTTTCGAGCACGGTCAGCTCGACGGGCTGAATGTTCCAGCCGTGCGTCGCATCGGCGTTGGCGACAAAGCTGTGATAGGCCGCCTGCTGCGCGGGCGTCGATTGCGCGATGTTTATCGCGAAATAATCGCCCGGCTCCAGCGCGCACGCAGCGATCAGCGCGGTGATGGCCACAAACCCCTCCAGCACCATCGCGCCGTATCCGATCATTCGAATCTCGCTCTCGCGATTGATCATTTTGGGCGTTGTGCCGGATGCGATGAGCGCGTGAAACCCGCTGATTGCGCCGCACATGATGACGATGCAGACAAACGGCCAGATCGCTCCGGAGATCACCGGGCCGCCGCCGCCGAGCCAAGGCGTTGTCGCGGGCATTTTCATTTCCGGCGCGGCGACGAGCATCCCCGCGCCGAGCACGATCATGACGCCGATTTTCATGTACGAGCTGAGATAATCGCGCGGGCACATCAGTACCCATACGGGCAAAATCGAGGCGATCACGGCATAAAACGGCAACAGAATTGACAGTGTTTTTTTGGCGAATATCAGGCTTGGCCCAAGACTTGATTCCGCAAACGGCTTGCCAAAAAAAACGCCGGCTAACACGAGCGTCACGCCGATGATGGATGCTTCCGTCACGCGGCCGGGGCGAATCTTGTACATCCACAATCCCGTGATGAGCGCAGCCGGGATTGTGACCAGAATCGTGAACATACCCCACGAACTTTCCGCCAGCGCATTGACGACGACCGTCGCGACCGCTGCCAGCGTTGTGACGATGATGAACAGCGTGGCGATCGAAGTCACGTGCCCGCTGACCTCACCGATGCTCTGTCGGGCAATATTCGGCAGCGATAGCCCGTTCTGGCGCACCGATGCGGTGAGAATGACGAAATCATGCACCGCGCCGGCCAGGCACGCGCCAATGACAATCCAAATGAGCCCCGGCAGATAGCCCCATTGAGCCGCCAACACCGGCCCGAGCAACGGACCGGGTCCCGCGATGGCCGCGAAGTGATGGCCAAACAACACCCAGCGATTCGTCGGATGATAATCAACGCCGTCGTTCAATCGATGCGCGGGTGTAGGGCGGCGGTCATCAAGAACCGCGACACGCGCTGCCAGGAACGCGCCGTAATAGCGATAAGCCACGGCGAACGCGGCGGCCGATCCGATGATGATCCAGATTGAGCTCAAGCGGCACCCTGTGAATCGTGAATCTGATACTGTCACGCCACGGCGCCGCAGTTTCTGCGGTATCGAGTCGCTTTGCAAATTGCAGGTGCTGAATCAAGGCCCGATTATCGCGGCGCCGGAGCCTGGCCGTTCAGCAACTGCGCGAACAATCCCTGCGGAGGTGACTGGCCTTGCCACAACTCGAATTGGCGCTCGGCTTGGGCGATAAACAGATCCACGCCCGACACGGTGCGGCAACCGCGGGCGGCTGCGTCCTGGAGCAGCCGTGTTCGCGGAGGCGCATAGACCGTCTCAATTACGGTCGAATTAGGCAAAAGAGCGTCAGGCGGCAGAGGCGATTCATCAGAGCGCGGGTGCATCCCCAGCGATGTGCATTGGATGACAACATCCGGTGATACATCAGTCCGCGCTGACCATGCCACGCTTTCGCACGCGAATTCAGCCGCTAAGGCGGCGGCGCGACTCTCCGTGCGATTCGCGATCACCAACCTTTCCGCCAGTGGCTGTGCGGTCGCGATCGCGGCTCGGGCGATACCACCTGAGCCGAGAACCAGAATGGTTCGCGGTTTTTCTCCTGGGCCGGCCCACGATGCGAGAGCGATCATTTCCGCAAGCGCCTGGGCATCGGTGTTGTCGCCGCGCCACTGCCCATCGCTCAGGGAAAGCGTATTCACGGCGCCGCAACGTCGCGCCGGCTCCGACATATTCGCTCCGCGTTCGCTCAGCCAGCGGAACGCATTCTCCTTATGTGGGATTGTCACGCTCAATCCGCGCAGACCCAGTTGCGGTGAATCCGCGAGGGTATCCATGAAGCGAGCGAACGCTTCATAATCTGGGGCGACAGGCCAAGGTAAGTAAACACCGTTTACGCCGTTTGCCGCCATGCCGGCGTTATGCACCAGCGGGCTTTTCGAGTGCCCAACCGGCCAGCCGACGATGCCGTACACGGCCGTGTGTCCATCGATCGAATCCCAGCGATAAAGGCCGCGCATCGTGGCGGGCGCGAGTTGCCCCGGCGCCGACTCACTCTCGTTGTCGAACGCGGCAAATGACAGAAACGCGCCGAATTTTCGCGCGAGAATGCGCGTCGCGACGCCGGCTTCGCCCATGCCGATCAGGATTGTCGGCTGCTGCCGCGCGCGGCGCTCCAATTCGATCAGAATTCGCAACGCGTCGCATCCGTCGCGCGCCACGAATGAGCCTTTGTGAATGAGCGCCGGAGAGCCGGGAAAGCGATTCATCACACCGGCGATGTCCGACGGAGTCGCGTGAACGTCATGAACCGACAAGATAAGACGATTGCGCGCTCGCCGTGTGGTCGGCTCCGCGAGTGCGTTTTCCGCTTTCGAGCGTGCGCCAATGGCATGCGCCGCCGATGCGCCCCCGTTCAGTTCCGCGATCAGCCCGAGTTTTTGCCGCAAATTCGCCGAGCGTTGGAATGTGACCAACTCGACATCGACATAGCCCGGCATCAGCAACCCCAGACGCTCAATCAATGCGATTCGCTCGTCATCCGGGCCATCCCACGCTCCACCTTCGGCGGCGCTGCGAACCGTCAAAATGCAGGGCGTCATTCGCGGGCCGTTCAAAAAGCGCTCCACCGCCGTGATATTGCCGATCAGGTCCACGCGCAGCTCGATAACGTTCGCACCGGCGGCGCGGGCTCGCGCCGCCTGCTCATCCAGCGGCGGACGGTTGGAGATGATCGGCACGCACAGCAGCGTGCGTTCGGTTTCCGGCGGAATGGCTGTGCTCCTGTGCGCGGCCGGCGCTGATAGCGCCGGGCGGGTTGAGGGTTATTTTGCGGCATGGTCGCGCCGGCTTCCAATACGAATCTCGACATCCGCGCGGCGAATGTCGCAGTCTGTCAAACCCTGTCGATTCGCCCATTTTGGCGATTTCGCCCGCGCCGGAGCGCGTTAACATGACGAAACATACAATTGTGGCGCGGTGTGCGGGCGTCGGCGTTCCCTGCCGCGATTGACCAATGCGACCGCCCGCTCAGGCAGGCGGTTGAATCGGAGATGCGTTCAATGAGCTTTCGAAAACCGTGGCTGATCGTTTGCGTCGCTCTTTCCACAGCGGCTTTGTCTGGGGCGCAATCTCCGGATGACGAAGAGGAGACGGGCGGATTCTGGCCGACGAAGTTGATGCTCTCCCGTGCGCTCGACCGCATGGTCGAGGATATGAGCGGCCATTACGAGTTCGACGAAGCTCAGGCCGCGCATGTTTCGGACGTGGTCAAGCAGCGTCTCCCCGAATGGATGAACAAGAATCGCAAAGAGATTACGACTCTTATGAATCAGTATATTGAGGCGATACTCGATGGCGAGCCGCCGGATCCCGAGACGGTGGCGGAGTGGTCAAAGCGCGTGCAGCCGCTGATGTCGGAGTTTCAGGATCTCGTCGAGGGGATGAGCGGTGAGTTCAGCGAAGTGATGAATGACGACCAGCGCGTTCAGCTCGAAGGCGAGTTGGCCGCGTTTAACACGGGCTTCTCGTTTGTGCAGAAAAAAATCGCGGTTTGGGCGGACGGCGGTTACGACCCGGAAGCGGAATGGCCGAGGAACAATGATAAGTTTGCAGAGGACAAGCGCAAGGAACGCGGCGAAATTCGCGATGCAATGAAAGACGCCCGATCGCAGGCGACGTCCGAAGCGCGCGTGGCGTACGGCCTCGAAGGCAGTCCGGAACAGCAGGCTGCCGCGAACGCCGAAGCGCAGGCTGCAGCGGCCGCCGCAGCCGCCGAAAAGGCGGCCGTCGAAGCGGCGAACGCGAGTGAGAAGCCAACCGGTCCGACGAAGCCGGCGCGAGCCAAAGGGCCGCGCGACGAGTGGGAGGTATACGTCGAGGCCTTCATTCGCAAGTATGAGCTTAAGGAAGATCAGACGGCCAAAGCCCAGCAATATCTGAAATCGGCACAAGATGAGCGCGACAACTGGCTGCGCAAGAAGGGCGACGAATTCGCGCGGATCGACAAGCGCATCCGCGATGCGAAATCCAAAGAAGATCGCGAGAAAGCGCAGGCCGAGCTCGACAAAGCCCGCGCGCCGATCGACCGAATTTTCCGCCGCATGGAAAACAAGCTGTTTGATCTGCCCACGTCGAAGCAAAAGCTCAAAGTGCGCGACGCCGAGACGAAGGCGGCTTCAGCCGCGAAACCCGCGAACGCAGACGGCAGCGGAGCCAAGCAGGAGCTGATGGTCGAGCCGGCCGACGGCGGAAAGCGCGATTGACGCATTGCGTTTCGCTCTGATTACCAGCGGTTCGCATGGCGACGTTCACCCCTTTCTGGGCATTGGCGCGGAATTGCGGCGACGCGGCCACGGCGTCACGCTCTTCACGCATCCCTATTTTTCCCGAAACGCGGCAGCGGTTGATCTCGAATTTGAGCCGATCTACGGCCATTTCGATCTTGAAGGATTCATGCGAACGCACATGCACCTTCCGCCTGCGGCGCTGGGAATGGCGATATTTCGAGAGATCATCGGCGGAGTGCCGGCGGCGATCGAGGCTTCGCGTCGCGTCCTGGCTGTCAATCGCTACGACGCGGTGCTAAGCCATGTCATTTCCATTGGCACGCGCTGGGTTTGTGAGGAGCGCGGCATTCCGCAGGCGATGGCCACGCTCGCGCCCGTGTTCTGGCTGTCGCCGCATGACCCCGCTCCCGCGATTCAGAAACACCCGGGGCCGATTCGCCGGCGCATCTCGCAGGCTGCAATTCCGATGCTTCGTCCGTTGGTTTCGCTGGTGGCCGACTGGCAATTGTCCAATGTACGTCGCGCGTGTGGTTTCCCGCGAGAGCGGGGCGGGGCGCTGCGCGACATGCACGGCGGGGCATTGAACCTCGGGCTTTGGTCTCCGACCGTGCGTCCGAAAATCACGGGCGACCCCCGTAATGGGCGCGTTACGGGATTCGTGTGGCACGACGGCTCGACTTCCGCGGCGACAAGTGCCGCGCTCGAAGCATTTTACGATCGCGGTCCGCCGCCGGTGGTGTTTTCGCTGGGGACGGCGCACGTCCACTCACCCGGTGCGTTTTATGACATCGCGGCCGAGGCGTGTCGACGAATCGGCATACGCGGCGTGCTGTTGGTTGGCTCGAACAGCGCCGGGATTCGAAGCGATGATACCGCGTTGCTGGTCGCCGACTACGCCCCGTTTTCGCAAATCTTGCCGCGCTCCGCGGCGCTCGTGCATCACGGCGGCGCCGGCACGACCGCGCAGGCCCTTCGAGCGGCAATTCCGCAGTTGATCGTTCCCCAGGGCAACGACCAGTTCAACAACGCGCTCCGTGTTCATCAACTTGGCGCCGGCGGAATGATCTTCAAACGCGGGCTCACTCCCGCGAAACTCGGTCACGCGCTGTCTCGGCTGCTCGCGGATCAGGCGCTGGCCCACCGCGCAAAGTCCCTCGCGTGGAGCATCCAAAGCGAAAACGGCGCGGCCGAAGCGGCCGATGCGCTTGAAGAAATCAGCAGGATTGCGCCAGTTCGCCGCGAATAGGGCGTTTTACATCGCCGCCGCAGTTTTTCGCCTACAATCGTCCATTCGCAATCAAGGAGCCTTCGCATGGGACAAATCGGAAAAATCATCGCACAATCAGCCGCGTTGACGCTGCCGTATTCTGATCGGCTCGTCGCCGGCATCGATGCTGGAATGTTCGCGCGACTGGCTCGCCCCGGCGGCGCTGAGATCAAATCCAATCACCCGGCATTTGTATTTGGTCACCTCGCGCTATATCCGTCGCGCGTGACGCAATTGCTCGGCCTGCCCGCGGGGGCGACAGCCGTTCCAGCCGGGTGGGATGAGCTGTTCAAGAACGGTGCGGAGTGCCGGGACGATCCTCACGCCTCCATCTATCCGCCAAAGGACGAGATCATGCGCGTGTTTAGTGACAGCTACAAAGCCGCACTCGGCGCGGTCACGGAAGCCGATGACGCCGCGCTTGCCGCCACGAATCCTTCGCCGGGACGGCTTGGCGAGATATTTCCGACGGTGGGGAGCGTATTCGGATTTTACTTAAGCGGTCACGCGCAGTCGCATTTTGGTCAGGTGAGCGCGTGGCGGCGCATGATGGGATTGTCGCCGGCGTAGCCGCAGGCCGCGACCGCGCATCGCGTTAGCGGATTGCCCAGACTCGCAACAGGCGTCGACCGCGCTCGTCCGTCCCCGCTTCGACTTGCCGAAATTCAAGGCCATTGAATAAACGGCGCAGTTCCGCTTCACTGGTCGCCGGGCAACGCGGGCCGGTCGCCGAACTGTCCTCAAACGCTTCAATCACGATGCTGCCTCCCGGCCGTGTAATTTGTGTCGCCTGTTCGACGACGGCACGATCAAAAAAGCGAACGAACACGACGAGGTCGAATTCGGCGATCTGCTTGCGGATGGTGCTGCGTGCGTCGGCGCAATTCCACTGAATCGCCCCTGGCGCGATTCCCGAGTGGTGCGCAAGCCCGAGGCCGCGGTGGATCGCATCCGGCAGATGGTCGATCGCCACGACACGCCAACCGCCGGCCGCGAGAAACACAGCGTCGCGCCCGGTTCCGCAGCCAACATCAATCGCACGCCCGGGAGACAGCGTGCGTGCCGCGCGTTCAACGAATGCGCTCGGCCGCCAGAGCCGGCCGCGAGTCGTTGACGGCGCAGTTTCATGATCGAATTCTGAAATGTGGGAGCAGGTGCGACCGAGCGCCATCAATGCGTTACTCGTTCGCACATACAGTGCTTGATCGGTCGCTATCGAGATCGTATCGCTCGGTGGCGGGAGCTCGTGCGTTCGACGAGCGAGCTCACCAAGCGGGATATTCACCGCATCGCGAATCGGGCATGCGGCCGCGGCGTCGCGCTCGCGCGGGTCCAAGTACCGGCGGAGTTCCAGTGGGCCGCTCATGACCAATAGATCAACGCGACCGCAAAGGGATTGCAAGCGTCAGACGAATAGAGAATCCGGCCTCAATCATCGCGGTCGCGGGCTATTCGACTGCGCCGCCGCCGGCGCGCGCCGCACTGGCAACATCATGATGCACGCGCACATATTGTGATGAGGTCGGTCGGGCGCTGACGTAATAAGGGCACGGATCGAGCATCAGGCGGCCCTGACCGAGCTGGTTCAACAGCGCCGGCTCATCCTCGCGAACGGGCTTGGCGATGCGCATAGTCGGGGCATGGCCGTCGCGCAGCAGCGTTGCCAGGCGATTGCGTGAACGGGCGGCCGCCTCGCTGCGCTCCGGGCGACGATCGAGAATCTCGTGCATTTCGCGGGCGACTCCGCCGGAGATTGCGCGGCGAACGCGAGATGGCGAAACGCCAAACTCGCGCCGAAACGACGCGCTGAAGTGGCTGTGAGACGAAAACCCGAACGAAAGCGCCATGCGGGTCATGTTCTCACTGTTGACGGCCAGCTCGTCCGTGGCGGCGCGCAGACGCAGGCGGTTCAGATAGCGGTGAATCGACAAGCCGGTTTGCTCGCGGAAAATTCGGCACAAATGGAATGGCGAGCAATCCACGAGCTTCGAGAGCTCCGCGAGCGAGATGCGCTCGCGAAAGCGGGTCGCGAGGATCGACATGACATCGACTGAACGGCTCATATGGTCGCGGGCCGTGCGGTCCGGCAGGGGAGCCGGGCGGCAGCCGCGCGACAGATATGCTCCGTCGATCACCGCTCCGATCAGCCGCAGCGTGGCCTCCTGAATGGCAATCGGGTCAACGAGCGGATCGGTCGCCAGCCGATCGAATACGACACGCTGCAACAGGAATGTGTGCGGATCGGTGGCGTAATCTTCAAAATCAAACAGGCGGCTCGGTCGGTGCGCGGCGCTTGCGTCCCAGACACTCAGGGCATCCTCAAGCACGCGCGGGTGAATCGTCAGAATATTGGCGTCATCGCCCAGAGCGCCAGGATGGCTGGCTCGATAAGGCTCGTGTGGGTTGAAAAACACGACGTGGTTGCAATCCGCCACGACCGAAGATTGGCCGCGGTGCTTAACGAACACTCCCCAGTGCGGAAACACCATGGTATACGACGGTGTTTCGCGCTCGGCCAAGCAATGGGCGCAGCCAGGACGGCATCGTGAGTGTGTGATCCAAAACCAATCGGACCGATAGCGAATGCGGAGTGTCAGGTGGTCCGAGACGACTTCGTAACCCATGTGCGACGCCCTTTTCCGTTGGGGAGAGATCGGAAAGACGCGGTCAGGGTAGTTAGACGCCCAGATTGTCAAAAACCGGTCGCAAAAGGGCGAAAATTTTTCGTGTATTTCGCGGGTTGTTCGGTGTTTGTCACCTGACGAATTCTGACATGTGCGCGCGGCGCGGAGAGGCAGGATTGTGTCAGGCGAAACGCCAATGCCCGGTGATTGCCCAAACGACGTGGGCCGTTCAATCAGGCGGCCGCAACGGCGGCAGCGCAGATTGCACGGCCCAACGGATTTTGGTCGAATTACGCAGAAATCAGCCGCCGGTCAGCTTCGAAACAAACGGGTCGATGTCGAAGTTGTTCATTGCCCCGTCGTGGTTGATATCGCCCAAATTGCGATTGCAGTCCGGGAAGGCTACCGCGTAGCCGGTTGGGTTCGTCAACGCCAGTACAAACGCATCGATGTCGAAGTTATTGACCGTCCCGTCGCAGTTCATGTCGCCGTCGATGGATCCAAATACCAGATTGACCGTTACCAGTGACGATTGGCCGGCAGTGTTTGTCGCACGAAACGTAAACGAATCGTTCCCAGCGGCGGTAGCCGTGGGGCGCATCAAGCGATACGCGCCGGTCTGATTTGTCGAGACCGTTGCCTCAGTTGGGTTGTTGACGAGCGTGTACGTTGTGCCGAACGTGGGATCAGGGCTGGTGGCCGGCAATTCCACCACAAACGGCTTGTCGTCACGGATCACTTTTGTGTAGCCATAGGCAACCGGCGGTTGCGTCGGCGGTCCGCCGCCGGAGCTTGCGATGTCGAGCGTGATCGGTTCGCTCTGTACGCGACGGATGTCATTGGCGTACACCGCCTCGCCGACCAGGCTGACCGTTCCAGCGCCGAGCGTGGCGCCAAAGATGCCAAACGTTGCGGCCGAACCCGGCGCGGCGGCCACGATTCGATCCCCTTGCCTGACGCGAACCTCAACAGGCGCGGTGCTTCCCAGCGCCGTCACAGTAATTTGAAACTGCGTGCCGCGGTCGCCATTACTGAGATTGGTGGTGGTCATCAGCGACCGTCCCAGGTTGTTTACATCGATTGCGCTGATCCAGCGCCCGACGGATTTCGTGACGGTGTTGTCATAAGCGAGCACGCGCACGTCGTGATGTCCGTCGGCCAGCAGCGTCGTATCGACGCTGAACTGTCCGCCAGGCGGGGCGGTGTCAGCCACCACACCATCGATCAGAAGGTCGAAACTCGCAATCGCCGCGGTCGGGTGAGTTGTTGTGGCCGATGGCGTAAGCGTCAGATTTCCGGACACGGGGCCGGTTGGCGCGTCGGCTACCGCCACATCCGGAATATGCGTGAATGGGCGCGTCAACGGATCGCCGTAGAGCAGCCCTTGGAACGGCACGAATCCCGCGCTGCGAAACGCCGCTTCGCCGAGCGACATACCCTGATAGTAGTAAACGTGAACGCGCGGCGCGGGGAATTTTCCGGCATAGTTGCACGGCTCTTCCACAGTACCCCAGCTGCCGCTTGCGCCGCGCTTGATCCAGAGCGACATTTTTTCCTGCGACGCCGTGTCGAATGTGCCGGCGAAGCTCGTCAGGTGGTCGCAAAATGCGCCGGGCAGAATCGTCATATCCGCCGTTTCGATGCCGGGCGATGCCCAGCCGGTCATGATGCCGAGACAGTCATGCTGGCCGGTCGGCAGCACGGCCATCAGATGCTGTGCGGTGCCTCCGAGGCCGTTGATTGAAGCCACCGCCGACGGAAACAGCGGGTGCCGCGGCGTGCTGCGTGCCGTATCGGTGGTCTGCATGAAATAAAACGTGCCGGGCGGCCGCGTGCCGTCAACGGCAACGCTGCGATCGATCATGGATTTGATTTCGTCGAGCGTGTTGCCGCGTTCGCCGGAATACCCGAGCATTGCGCCGATGAAGTAGCGCCGCGCGCTGGAGCTGGAACTGGGCGCGCCGTTGAACCACGCCGTCTCGCTGTCGAATCCCTGCGGTGTGTCGGTAGCCAGGTAATAGCGATTGGCCGTCTGCGAATTCAGACCTCCCGAGCGCACCTCCGTGGAAATGAACGCCATCGTGTAGCAGGATGCGAGCGCGAAGCGATTCACAGGAAAGCAGCCGTCGGTGACCAGCGAGGACGCGGAGATGAAAAACGGCGCGCCGGGATTCAACACGACATAATCGACGTGATCTTCCACGCCTTTGTTCGCGAGCGACCCCAAGAGCATGTCCACATGATTCAGCGTCCACACCACGTAGTTCGTGTTGTTCGGGTTGATATACAGGACGTTCGCGTCGGGGATGTTCCGCGCGTTTTTGTAGTAGTTGCCGATGTAGAGCGATTCCGAATTCGACGGGTCGATGATTAACAACGCGTTCTCGGCAGAACCGCCGGCCCAGGCCGGCCCGGTCGTGAGGGCGCATCCGAGCGCCGCGGCCGCGATCCAATTCGCGCGGCCCGAAAGTACCTTCCGCATCGCTTCTTTCCTCCAGCGTCCTGAAATTTCGACCGCGAAAGCGTCCATTGCTGTCGTCTGGCCGAGGAATTTCATCCTGACGCGCGCCTATCCACCCTACGCGCAGGCGGGGGCCTTGGTCAACGTGAATTCATCAATTGCGCGCGGCGTGCCGACGAGATATCGGACTAGTCGATTTGCTCTGGATCGGGCGTGCTGCGGATCACTTCGGTGTCGGTGACAATCATTTGCATGCGAACGTCGTGGGGATCGTGCGGCAAGTCCGGCACGAGTTGTTCATGAAAGGCGAGCGCGCAGGATACGCCGCGAAAATCCGGACGCGACAAAAAGCGATCGTAAAATCCTCGCCCTCGACCTAGCCGATTGCCCGCTCGATCAAACGCCAATCCGGGCACGACCACCAGATCCACCTCCTGAATCGGTGTCGGAATTCCGTTGATGGGCTCGCGCACGCCCATTTGCCCGATGGAGATGTCCGCGCTGCCCAGCGAGCGAATCTCAACGGGCGCCAGGCGATGTTGTTCCCACGATACTTGCGGCGCGAGCACACGCTTGCCATCCGTCCACGCACGCATCGCCAAGGGGGCCGTGTCGATTTCGCTTGCCATCGACAAAAACAACATGATGACTTCGCTTCGTCGATATTCGGCGGTATCGCACAGCAACCGGCAGGTCTCCGCGCTCCGCCGCGCCGCTTCGATCACGGGAATCGCGACGAGTGTTTTGCGCATTTGTTCGCGAAGCGTTTTTTTCACGGGGCCGGCTTTCGTCGCTGTTCGAGTTGTTCCGCAATGCGGCGTTCGTCGCCGTGCTGCGTCGGCTCATAATACCGCCGGACGGCACCTAGATAGTCTTGGGCGACCCATCCGGACGGGGCATCGTGCGGATATACATAGCCGACGCCGTGCCCCAAGGCTCGCGCCCCGGCCAGATTCGAATCACGCAGGTGGCTTGGCACGCTCAGGAGGACGCCTTCTCGTATGTCGGTTTGGGCTGTGGATATGGCCCGCGCGATTGCGTTGGATTTTGGCGCGTTTGCAATGTAAAGAGCGGCGTGAATCAGTGCGTAGGCGCCTTCGGGAAGTCCGACAAATTCCACGATCTGCGTAGCGGCGGCCGCGACGCAGATCGCCTGGCTGTCCGCGAGGCCTACATCCTCCGAGGCGCAAATCGCGATGCGCCGCGCGATGAATCGCGGGTCTTCGCCGCCCTCGATCATGCGCATCAGCCAATAGATCGTTGCATCAGGATCGCTGCCGCGCATGCTCTTGATGAATGCAGACGTAATGTCGTAATGCAGATCGCCGGATGCATCGTATCGGGCGATGTTTCGGCCAAGTGCATCGCGCACGACGTCAAGCGTGAGCCGCCGCGCACCGTCCGCGATCGGAGCCATTTCGACCGCATTTTCGAGCATCGCCAGCCCGCGCCGGGCATCTCCACGAGCGGCGGATGCGATGCGATCGACGACTCCGGCGTCGGCGCTGGCGTTCATGGCGCCAAGCCCGCGATCAGGATCGCTCAGAGCACGATCGAGCAGCCTTCGTAAGTCGTCGGCGCTCAGCGGGTGAAACTCAAACACCCGGCAGCGCGAGAGCAGCGGGCCATTCACGGACACAAACGGGTTTTCAGTGGTGGCGCCGATGAGCGTCAGCACGCCGTCTTCGACATCCTTGAGCAATACGTCCTGCTGTGAGCGATTGAAGCGGTGAATTTCGTCGAGAAACAGCACGGTTCGCTGGCGGGTGGCCGCGAGGCGGCCGCGAGCACGATCGATGACCGCTCGAACATCGCGAACGCCCGCTTCCGCCGCGTGCAGCGTTTCGAAAGCGGCCCGCGTTGAAGACGCGGCCAACTCGGCGAATGTGGTTTTGCCGGTTCCGGGCGGGCCGTAAAGGATCAGGCTGCGCAACTCGCCGGATTCGAGCATGCGACGCAGCGGTCGGCCGGGCCCGATCAGCGCCGATTGTCCGACGAATTCGTCAATCGTGCGCGGGCGCATGCGCGTTGCGAGCGGCATGGCGCTTTTGAGATTTTCGTCGCGCTGGGGGCTGAATAGGTCCATGCATAAACAGTATATGTCGAACCAGAGACCGCCGCGGGGGCTGTACAATTGCATTTTCAACGCGAATTTCGCCAAGATTCACGTCGCCAGCTCGCTACAGATTTCTGGTAACGGTCGATTGCGGTGGTTTCAACTTGCGCGGAAGGGCTTTGAAACTATAATCATGGCTCGCGAATTGGCCACCTCGCCAAGTCCCCGTCAAGGATGATCGAAAAGAGGTCATGCATGTCACTCGGCTCTCCGCGGATTTTCGCCATTGGGGCCTTGCTCGCGCTTACGGCGTTGGAGTTTTGCCTGGGGTGCGCGCCGAAAGCCCGCGACGACGAAATTGTCGTCGTGGATGGTGTGCCGTGCGTTCGAAAATTCGAAGACTGCAAAAACTGCGATGACAAGGGCAAAGTGTCTCAGACTTGCCCAAAGTGCAACGGGGCGGGCCAGCGCTTGGATGCCTGTTTTCAGTGCTTTGGTCAGGGCTTCGTGCAAACCCAGCAAACCGATATGTACGGCAACGTGTATAACGTGCCGGTCGTGTGCCCCAATTGTCAGGGGCGTAGACAGATTATTTATGCGTGCGACAAGATCGACGAGGACAAATGCCCCAAGTGCAAGGGGACGAAGCGTTGTTTCGCGGGCTGGAAGCCGGTGGAGGGCGTGGACCATTAGTCCGCATCGATCTGATCAGAGCCTCGATCGTACGTGAGCGGTCGCGGAAGGGTAGCCCGTGAATGATCGTCGGGCTCATTTAGGCGCAAGATTGCGAAATCGCGCAACACATTGCCGACCCTCGGTTTTCGCAATGAGCGTTTCGGTAATCGCGCTGACGTCGGGATGCGCGTCACAGCCGAACAAACCGCGCGAAATCTATAGTTCTCCGCCGGTCGATTTACGACTGGCGAGCGATTCCAGCCACTGCGCGTTCGCGCACATCACGCCGGAATTGATCGCCGGTGCAGTGCGCTCGCGCGGCTACGGCCATGAGACCGTCACAAAGATCATCGACGTATTGCAATCCGTGCCAAATGTCGGCGGCGATCTCACGGCGCTTACGGTGTATCGCAAGGCGCGTTTCGGAAACGCGATGGCCGGGCTGACCGATGATCGGCAACGCATCGTTATCTACGACGGCCGCTGGACCAACGTAATGCGCGAGAAATTCAGCGGCGGCGCGTCGATCGGCGTTTTTGCGCATGAAATCGGCCACCATTGCCATTTGAATCGCGACGGATCGGTGCGCGAGACACCGTTTACCAGCGCGGTTCGTTCATTGGCCGGCGACAACAAACGCTGGCTGGCGGAATTGGAAGCCGATTTCACGGCCGGTTTTGTGCTGGCGCGCATGGGCGTCACAGTGGAGCATGCCGGTAATTTCATGGACGCGCTTGCGGCGATGGAACAAAAGAAAAAGCAGGACACCGGCGAAGGAAGCTACACGCATCCGCCGATCCAGCGACGGCGCAAGGCGCTTCACCTTGGTTGGAAACACGGGGGCGGCGAGGCGTACAGCAAATCCGCGAATTGGTGTCCGTGCGGATGCAACAAAGCCGAGAATCGTTACGACGAGTCGTACGAAAAAACGCCGGACAACTACCGAAACGAGGATAAGATATACGCGAACACGGTGGAGCCTGTGCAGGCCGCGCCGCCAGTGGGAGTTTCGAGTGTGCAGATTCAGCAGATTCCGGTTCCATGTTCGCACCCGCACCCAATGAATCCATATTATCCCGCGCATCCGTTCGACTGGTACCCGGTGGTCATCACTGTCTCGACCGGCACTTCGGAGGGCGACTAATGGTGACGCGAATTGTTGTGTTGCTGATCGTGGCGGCGGCGCTTTCATATCTGGGCGCCGGGGGTTGGGCGAGGCTCGATCTCGCCCGCGCTGAAGAGTCGCTCATGCGCAAATCCAGGGAGAGCGGGACGCCGATTATGTACAAGCGCCTTCAATTCGAGAATAAGGATCAGCTTTCACAGTTCATGATGCAAGAAGCAGGGACAGCGGTGTTTCCGTGGATTCTCGTCATACCCGATGCCCTCGCCGCAGTTTTCATCGGGCTGTGCTTTGGTGGATTAGGCGGCGTTGGGAGCGTCGTTGCGCGTTCGTTTCTGAAATCGGAGCCGCTTCGCCGCATGCCGCTGGCCGGGATGATTCTATTTGGTTCGTTAATAGGCTTGCTGTTTACTTTCGTCTCGTTCATCACCCCGGACTGGTTGACCCGATTGACTCCGGAAGAAGGGCGATCCGGCGCGCTGGCGGGATTGTGTTTTCTGGGTGGCGTGTTTCCGCTGGTTGCGTACCAGTCAGTGGAGCAGTATTTCAAAGGCGTATTGCCGCCCGCGAAACCCGGCGATGGGCGTGCCGGGGGACGCGGCCAGGATGACGAAGCCGGCGCAGCGCCGTCTGGAGCAGGCGAAAAAAAGAAACTGGGAGACGCGGCATGAGCCGACGGTCTGGGCGATTGGGACTGCGGGCTGTCGCAGCGTGTTTTGCGGTGATGTTGATTTGCGGATGCGAGGGCCCGGGCAGAAAAGACGGCCCGACCATTGACGAGCGCAAGATCGATCGCGCCAAAACCATGAAGCCGCTGCCGGCGTGGGTGACGCAATACCTTAACGCCGCCGGCGCTCGCAACGAGGTATATTTCACCGGAACGCTTCGCTGCGGCAACCACAATCCGGCTCATACGGCGTCCAAACTCGACGAAATGCAGATGCTGGCTGACAAGCACGGATGCGTGAATTGGGGCTATCTCGGCATCGTCAGCAACGATCGCATCACTTTTGAAAACGCCTTGCGTGACGATCAATAGCCCGGTTCGGCTGGCCTGCTCGCCCGCCATGTCTGCGCAGCGAAAAAATTCTCAAATTTTCAAATCCAAGCGCAGGCCTCCCGCGTATTGCGGGTAGGATGAGAACATCGCGCGTTGCGTCGGTGTCGATCATAGCGCCTGTTGGCTCGTTTTTCGCGACGAGGTACGCGTAATTGAGCACTATTTTTGAGGGATGTCGATCCGCCATGGAGTCCGCATTTTCCGATAATCCGCATCCCGGATCGCACCCGACGGAGTCGGCGGCGCCCGAGCTGTCGGCGCGCAAGCGCTCGGTCGGCGCAGACCTGGCCGACACGCAATTAGTTAGCGCGGTCGCCGAGGGCGATCGGGACGCGCTAGGTCGGCTTTACGACAGGCACGCACCGCGAATATTGAGCCTGCTGCATCGCATGCTTCGGCGTCGGGACGATGCGGAAGACACGATGCAGGAGGCGTTTGTTGAAGTGTGGCGGCGAGCGCGGAGCTTTGATCCGGCGCGCGCGAGCGTCTTTGGCTGGATCACGCTCATCGCCCGATCGCGAGCGATCGACCGCATTCGCAAGCGGCGGCGAGAACAGCAATGCGGAATGGACGCTGCTTTCGATGCGCAATGCTTGTGCGGCTGTACTGTCGAGTCCGGCGACCTGGCCGGCGCAGCCCGCAACGCACTGTCGCGGCTTCCAGTTGAGCGTCGCCGCGCGATCGAGCTTTCGTTTTTTGAAGGCATGACACACGAAGAGATTTCGCGGCGGGAGAACCTGCCGCTGGGCACAGTGAAAACCCGCATACGCCTGGGAATGTTGCAGATTCGCGACGACCTGCGCGGAATTCAAGCGAGCGACGTGGCATGATGCACCAACACACCATAGGCGATCCGCAGGAACTGGCCGCGTGTTACTCGTCCGGCGCGATGAGCGCGGAGGAAAACGCGGCATTCGAAGCTCACCTGGAAGCGGGCTGCGTGGATTGCCGGCGCGAGCTCCGCGAATTGTCGCGGGTTGTCGAAGAGATCGCGAGCAGCACTGGCGAGTTGGTGCCCGATCCGCGCGTTCGTGAGGCATTGATGAAATGCATTGACGCGGAACCCGCTGCTCCCAACCGACAGATCTGGAAAAACTGGGCCTCGACGAAGGAAAACGCCGAATTGACCGTGGTGCGTCGCGACGACAAGACATGGGAAGAAACCGGCGTTCCGGGCGTGCGGATTCGTCGCCTGTTCGTCGATCGCGACCGAAATCAGTTCACCGCGATCGTGCAGATGGATGCCGGCAGTTCGTATCCCCGCCACGTCCACGACACGGCCGAAGAGTGCCTGGTGCTGGAAGGCGACCTGCGCGTCGGCGACGATCACCTGTTCGCCGGCGACTATCAGCGCGCGTCGGCCGGCAGCAAGCACGGCGTGCAAAGCACCGACGGCGGATGCAAGTTGCTGATCGTGTCTTCGCTCACGGATGAACTGTACTAACACCTGATCACATTCGAATTAGGGTACATGCGGGATCGCGCACCGGCGGACCGCCGATGCTACCCGACAATTCATGGTTGCCGGACCACAAGCACCCGCGCGAGCAAGCGCGTCTCCTGATGGGGGGCGCGCTGCTCTTTTTTGTTTCCAAGTCAGCGCGATTGAGGGCCTGACAATATCTCTCGACGCCGAAATCCACGTCGAACGCGCTGACGTAACGCATTTGGAGTTCGGAAGATTTCATCCTGAAGCATGAGTTCAATTGGAGGATATTGCCGTGCGAGCGATTGCAGCCGTATTCATATTCGGGGTCGTCAGTGCGGCAGCCGCGCATGAGTTCTGGATCGAGCCCTCGTCATTTCGACCAAGCGCGAGCTCGATCGTGCAAATCGATCTGCGCGTGGGTGATGGATTTCCCGGCGAGGCGCTCCAGCGCAGCGCGGAGAAAATCGATCGGTTTTTCGCTGTCGTGAATGGTGAGCAGCGCGACATCATCGGAAAAGATGGCAGCCAACCGGCCGGTTTGTTCAAGACTGACCAACCGGGGCCGGTGACGCTGGCTTACCGCAGCAAGCATTCGCATATCGAGCTTCCCGCGGAAAAATTCGAGTCGTATCTGAAAGAAGAGGGTTTGGACGGGATTATCGCGAAGCGAGCGCAGCGCGGCGAAAGCGCAAAACCGGGGCGCGAGGCGTATTCGCGGTGCGCAAAGTCGATCATCAATATTGATGGCGCGTCCGGCAAGGTCGGCCGGTCGGTGGATTTTCCGCTTGAAATTTTGATGGACGCCGATCCAGCCAGCCTGAAGGCGGGAGACGAAGTGGTTGTGCGATTGCTGTTGAACGGCAAGCCGCTCGAAGGAATTCTGACACGAGCCACGCACAAATCGAATACGGCGGTTGCGGCATCCGGCCGAACCGACAAGGAAGGTCAGGTAAGACTGAAACTCGGCGCGGATGGCATGTGGATGATTCACTGCGTTCATATGCGAGAGGCGCCTGCGGGGCTGGATGCGGATTGGGAAAGTCTTTGGGGATCGCTGACTTTTCAAGTCGGAGCGAGCGAGGCCGCCAACCCTGTCAAGCGATGAAAATTGGCCGCCCGATGCGGCGGGGAGATCGCCTATCGTCGCTCGCCGGAAGCGTCGTCGTGGGTTACGCTGAGACGCATGACGACGATGTCCGGCGCTGAGAAAAAAGCGATAATTCTTCGTTCGTTCGCGGCGGCAACGATCGTTTTCCTGACGGTGTTTGGTGTGTTCTTCCCGGCCACATTCGGGGAATGGCTCGAATGGGACGACACCGTCAACTTTGTCCAAAACGATCGCTATCGCGGGCTTTCGCTCGAAAATCTGCGGTGGATGTTCACGACATTTCATCTCGGGCATTACCAGCCGCTGAGTTGGATCACGCTCGCGATCGACTATTCGATCTGGGGAATGAATCCGGTCGGCTATCATCTGACGAATCAACTGTTACATGCGATTAGCGCCGTGCTCGTCTTCGCGATCGCGGGCGTCGTGCTGCGACTGGTAAAGGCAGAGCGCGGCGACGGAGCAAGCACGGTAAGAGACCAGTTCGTCGCGGTTCTGATCGCGCTCGTATGGGCAGTTCATCCGATGCGCGTTGAGTCGGTGGCGTGGGTCACGGAGCGGCGCGATGTGTTGAGTTCGTGCTTCTGGCTGTCGGCGGTCTATTTGTATCTGCTTGGGCATGGCGCGGCGCGCGGCCGCGAGTCGGGAGCCGCACACCGCGGGCTGATTGTCGCGGCCTGGCTCGCGATCGTATTGTCGCTGTTGAGTCGCGCAATCGGAATCACGTTTCCCGTCATCCTGCTGATTTTGGATTGGCGGCCCCTGAAGCGGATAGGCGGCGATCGCGGCTGGTTTTCGCGCGCGGCCCGCGGCGTGTGGGTCGAGAAACTCATTTTCGCCGTCCCTGCGATCGGCGCGGCGCTGGTCGCGCCTCTGGCGCAACAATCCGCGTCGGCGGTCATGACGCTGGCGGATCACAGCCCGGTGGCTCGCGTGGCGCAGGCGTGTTACGGCCTGGTGTTTTATGTTTGGAAGACGCTGCTGCCGATCGGGCTGTCGCCGTTCCACGAGATCGACACGCCGTTGAAAGTCGCGAGCATACGCTACTTGATTCCGATCGGCCTGGTGATGCTCACCGCGGCCGCGCTGCTCATTTACCGTCGCCGCGCCGGCCTGGCGATCATCGCAGCGGGCATTTTCGTCGTCGTGGTTTCACCGGTGCTGGGCTTTCTGCAAAGCGGGCGTCAGGAAGTCGCATATCGCTACAGCTATCTACCGACGGTCGCACTGATTACGTTAGGCGGGCTGTGCATCGATCATTGGGCGAGGCGGCGCGGCAGAGCCGCCGGCGTCGCAGCAGTCGTGGGCGGCGGCATCGCGATCGTGATTCTGGTTGGGCTGACGTTTCGCCAAATCGGTGTCTGGCGCAACTCAAAGGCGTTATGGACCGAGGCATTTCGGGTGGAGCCTTCCAGCACGACGAATCAAACAAACTACGGCTATTACGTCTTGCTTGCCGAGGGCAGAGCGGCGGAAGCGGCCAAGTGCTTCGAGCGGGCAATTGCACTCCGATCGGACAACGAATTAGCGCATGAAAACCTGTGGTTGGCGCTGGATCGTCTCGGGCGGGCCGATGATTTGGAGAAAGCGCTGAGCGCCGCGCTGGCGATTCCGGCGGTCGCGCCGAACGCTCATGCAGCGCGCGGCAATCTCTCGCTGCGCTACGGCGATCAGAAGACTGCCGAAGCGGAATACGAAGCCGCGCTGCGGCTGCGCCCGACATATGCTGATCCGGCCATCGCGCTTAGCAATATTCTGCTACGCGGCGGCCGGCGCGCCGAGGCCGAGCGCCATATCCGCATGCTTGAGACTCGCTATCCGCTCGACCCGCGCGTCAGGGAACTTTCGAACCAACTGAATCCGACGGATGCACGCGAAAACCGACGATGAGCCGCCTAGCCGCACGCCACACGCGCCGCTAGGCTTGCTTCGCCGATCCGGAGAGGTGCGCGTCGCGGGCGCGACGCACACGATCCGGGGTCACATTCAGGCGATTCAATGACATTCGACCTCGAAATCCAGGACTTATCTCCACGACGACGCAGTAGCCCGCCTTCGCGCAGAATCACTCGCCGCACATACGCCAATTGGCTGATCGCCGCTGTGCTGGTGGCCGCGGTATTCGGCTGCGAATCGGCTGCCCCGCGGCGAAGCGCCACGGTGATGACGGCGGCGAAAAAGCAGTGCGCGCTGGATTCGTTCGATAAGGTTTGGACGACGATCCGCGACAAGCATTGGGATCCGAAATTAGGCGGCGTCGATTGGGACGCTGTCCGCGCGGAGCTGCGGCCGCGCGCGGAAGCGGCCACAACCACGAGTGAGGTTCGCGAAGCGATCAGCGAGATGATTCATCGCCTCAAGCTATCGCACTATGGCATCATTCCGGTCGAAGCGTATGAGGAAATGGCCGACGCCACGGGCGAGCCGGGCGGATCCGGCTCCGGCGGCGGAACTCGCCAGGGGTGGGCCGGCATTGAGGCGCGTGTCATCGGCGGCCAGGCGCTGGTGTCGCGCGTTTATCGCGACTCCGCAGCGGCGAGAGCGGGTGTTATGACGGGCATGGCGCTGATCGAAGTGAACGGCGTCAGCGTCGATCGCCGAGTGCGCCTCATTAACGACGCGCACAAGGATTCGACATTACTTGATTTGTTCTTGACGCGCGGCGTGGAAAACATGCTGAGCGGCGAGCCGGGCGGGGAAATCAAAATCACTGCGCTGGACGCTCGCGACGCACGGCACGAGTTCCAGCTTGCGCTTGGCCCGCCGCACGGCGAATCGTCATCGCTCGGCAACATGGGCGTCGTGCGCACGTGGTTTGAGTCGGGCCGCATCGGCGATGACATCGGCTACATTCGGTTTAACATGTTCGCAAACCCCGGCAAAATGATGAAGCAGTTTGAGGGGGCAATGCGATCATTTTCCGACGTGCGCGGTGTGATTCTCGACCTGCGCGGCAATCCCGGCGGAGTCGGCGCGATGGCCATGGGAATGGCGGGTTGGTTTGTCACTGAGCCCGCGACGCTCGGCACGATGATCACACGGGAAACAAAACTGAAATTCGCAATCACGCCGCGCGCGACGCCGTTTGGGGGGCCGCTGGCCGTGTTGGTCGACGGCGGATCGGCGTCAACTGCCGAGATTCTGGCGGGCGGGTTGCAGGACATCGGCCGGGCACGAGTATTTGGTCAACGCAGCGCTGGCGCAGCGCTTCCGTCGGTGATCGAGCGCCTGCCGAACGGCGACGGATTTCAATATGCATTTGCGAATTACATATCGGCGAGCGACAAACCTCTGGAGGGGCGCGGTGTAATACCGGAGGAGTCCGTCGTGCTGACGCGTTCCGAATTGTTGGCTGGGCGCGACGATGTGATTAGCGCGGCTGAAGCGTGGATTCGGAAACAGTAGACGACGGGGATTGGTTGTTTCGAATCAAAGAGCGGCAATAAGGAGTCATCGATGTGTGATATTCGCAAACAGAGCGTCAGGTCCATGCGCGGCGGATTGTTCCTGATCGTCGCGGCGATTTGCGGCGCAGCCGCGGCGCAGGAAAGCAAGCCCCCGGCCGGCGAAGAAGTGCTGAAGCGCTGCATTGAGGCGACCGGCGGAAAGACGGCGCACGAGAAACTGAAGAATCGGGTTAGCACGGGAACGCTTGAATTTCCTGCGATGGGGATTACCGGCAAGATCACGGTTGTGGAAAGCGCCCCGAACCTGGCGCACACGATTGTGGATATGGAAGGGCTAGGCAAATCCGAGCAGGGCAGCGACGGCGAGACGTTGTGGGAAATGTCGGATGCCCAGGGGCCGCGCATTCTGGAAGGCGAAGAGCGGGAAATCATGAAACGTCAGACGACGTTTCACTGGTTCATGAAGTGGCAGGAGCTTTACGCCAAGGTCGAAAACGCGGGAGAGGAAACCGTCGGCGAGGCGAAATGCTGGAAAATCCAGATGACGCCGAAGGTCGGCGCTCCTGAGTCGTGGTTCATCGATCAGAAGGATTTTCTTCTGCGGCGCATGGACTTCACGCTGAAAAATCCAATGGGCGAAATCCCGGTGAAAGTCACATTTTCAGATCATAAGGTGATCGACGGCGTTTCGGTCGCAATGACGGCCTTGCAGGAAGTCGTGCAGATGCGCATGACGACCAAGCTGTCCGAAGTGAAACACAATGTGGATTTGCCCAAGGACGAATTCAAGCTGCCAGAGGCGATTCAGGAATTGAAATCGCGGCCGACGTCGAAACCATCCACGAAACCTGAGCAAAAGAATTCCGAACCGGCGGCCGGCGGCAGCCCGAAAAAGTAAACACGGCGGGCCATCCGCGACAGCGAGAGCTTGCGTTGAGCACACGGGATTTGTGGCCGATGTTCCTGGCCGGCAGGCCCGTCGAGCGCGCGGCCGCGCTATCGGTCGAGAACAAGTTCTCCGGCGAGCGAATCGGCGCGGTTTCGACGGCGAGCAACGCTGATATCGATTCCGCCATCAAGGCCGCTTGGGAAGCCAGGCGCGCGACGCGGGCTCTCGCCGGACATGAGCGCCGTGACATTCTGCAACGTGTTGTGGACGGGCTTTCGAAGCGATCGGAAGAATTCGCGCAGCTTTTGACGTTGGAGACGGGCAAGTGCGTTCGCGAGGCGCGCGGCGAGGTAGCGCGCGCGATTGATACTTTCCGGCTCGCATCCGAAGAGTCAACGCGCATCGGCGGCGAGTTCTTCCCGTTGGACATCAGCCCGCGCGCGGCTGATTCGCAATGCGTCGTGGGACGATTTCCGGCCGGTGTGTGCAGCTTCATTACTCCCTTTAATTTCCCGCTGAACCTGGCGGCCCACAAAATTGCTCCGGCGATCGCGGCCGGATGTCCCTGGATATTGAAGCCGTCGCCGAACACGCCGTTGACGAGCATGTTGCTCGGCGAGCTGCTCGCGGACACGTCCCTGCCCGAAGGCGGGTTTTCGATATTGGTGTGCGACAATGACGCGGCCGCGCCGCTCGTCGAGGACGAGCGCATCAGCGTGCTGAGTTTCACGGGATCGACGCGCGTCGGGTGGGGTCTGCGCGAGCGCGCGGGCCGCAAGCGCGTGCTGCTGGAGTTGGGTGGCAACGCGGCTTGCATCGTCGATCGTGATGTCGATCTCGATCACGTGGCCGAGCGGCTGACGTTTGGCGCGTTCTACCAGGCCGGGCAAAGCTGCATCAGCGTGCAACGCGTCCTGGCCCATCGCGAAATTCTTGATTCGTTACGTACGCGACTGATCGCGGCCGCGGCGGTATTGAAAATGGGCGATCCACGTGAGGAAAGCACGACGCTCGGCCCGCTGATTTCGCAGCGAGAAGCGGAGCGCGTGGAGCAGTGGATCGCGGCGGCCGTGGCTGCGGGGGCGCGCGTGCTTTGCGGCGGGCGGCGACATGGACGTTTTGCGGAGGCGACTTGGATGGAGAATGTCGCGGCTGATGCGCAGCTCGATTGCGAGGAAGTTTTTGGCCCGGTCGCGACGCTGCGGCCGTTCGATGATTTCGACGAAGCGCTGCATCAGGCGAATGCGAGTCGCTATGGTTTGCAGGCAGGCGTGTTCACAAACAACCTGATGCACGCGATGCGCGCGTTTCGCGAGCTTGACGTGGGCGGCGTGATCATCAATGACGTTCCGAGCTTTCGCGTGGACAATATGCCGTACGGCGGCGTGAAGGACAGCGGCGCAGGCCGCGAAGGAGTTCGATACATGATTGAGGAATTAACCGAGCGAAAAGCGCTGGTGCTGCGAAGTTGAACCTGAACATACCGGCATATTGCGGATCGCTTTGGTTCGATCAGAGTCGCAACCCTGAAGCAGCGGTCGCCGCCCGCTTAGGCATTCATGTCGTTCCAGCGTTTGGCCATATGAGCGAAGATGGCGAGCGCGATGGTGCAGATCACGCCGATCGCGGCGAACGCCAGCCAGATGTACTGCGGGTGATAGGTATCCCACAACAGTTGCGTCGCCGCGGCATAATCGAGATTCATCGCTTCCTGAAAACGCAACATCGCATCGGAGCGCTTGATCGATAGCACGCTTTCAAGTGATTTGACATCGCCGTCCCATTGCTTGCCCGCGCCAAGCGGCGTTTTTTCCAGCATGTATTTCAGCGCCAACGTCGCCTTTTCGCCGAAATTTCCATAAAGGTACGCAGCGAACGTCGAGCCTACGCCAACGCCGATGCCGACCGGAATGTTCACATAACCCAGGTACAACCCCTTTTTTCCGGGCGGGGCGATTAGGCCGAGATATTCGTTCTTCTTCGGGCCGGTGGTCATTTCGCCGAGCGAAAACAGCAGGATTCCGAACAGCAGAATCCAGGCGCTCATCGTCCATCCGGCGACAATAATCCCGATGGTCGCGGTGATCATGCCGATGGTCATGGCTGAAAGCGTGCGCATTTTTCGAGTCGCCCAGGCGATCGGCACCATCAGCAGGATGATGAACGCGGCGTTGGCGTTGAGGAGAATTTGCTGAGGAATCTGGGGTCCGTGGGGCGTGTGTTCGATCAGAAACTTTTTCATACCCTGAGGCAGCGATTGCAGCGATTGGGCGATCGGACCGCTGTCGACCCAATCCGCGATGAAGTTCGGCTGCAAATCCCAAAGCTGATACATCATCAGCCAGAAGCCGGACATGATCAGAATCCAAACCAGCAGGCGCGGCTCAAAGAAGTTCACGATGGTTCGTTCGAGCACCGTAAACAGGCTCACTGACTTGTCCGCCCCGCTTGGCACATCCTTGAGAACCGCCAGCAGCAGGAAGTTGAAAGCGGCGAATGCGGCGGCCGCGAGCAGCAGGTTGCGCCACGCGGCCTTTCCAAATGCGACGAGCTCGTCCGGTGACATCCCCGAGTCTTGTGGTGGTTTGGCCAACAGATAGGTCGATACAAAAGGTCCAATGATCCCGCCGATGTTGACGACCATGTAAAAAATGCCCCAACCGAGCGACGAATTGGCTTTGGTCAGGTTTTGCGCCAACGAGCCTTGGAGCGCCGGCTTGAAAAACGCGGTGCCCGTGGCCAGCACCATGATCGAAATGAACAGCGTGTAGAAGTTCGATTGCGCCAGGGCCTTAGCCGGATCCGCATCCGTCACCCAGACAAAGTCTCGCAGGAACGCCGCGCCCAGATAGCCGCCGGTCATCAGCGCGAATGCGAACATCAATGTTCGTTTGTAGCCGTATCGGTCGGCGATTCCGCCCGTGACGATCGGTAAGATCGATTGGAACACGGCCCACCAGGCATAGATCGTTCCCTTTTGGCCGGCGGTCAGATGCAGGCCCCCTGGGTTGTCTGCTTGCATGATGTAAATCGGCGCGACGACGCGAAATGTGAAAAACGCCAGTCGCTCAAACATCTCGATCGTGTTGAGAATCCAGAATGAAACCGGAAAGCCCGCCGTTCCGGCGGCCGCGACGGCACTGGTCGGCTGCGAGAGTTTTGTTTCCTGCGGAGTGCTTGCGCTCATGTTCGCTCCGGATGCCTGAATCGTGATGCGGCATTCTGACGGCTGACGCCGGGAATGAAAACGCCTCGCGGGGGTCAAATCGTCAAATTCGCTACAATTACCAGATTGCGAATCGTGAGCCTGTCCATCAGGTTGGCTGAGCGGCCGACAAGTGGGCGGGCATCCGCTTCGCCGTGAGGCTCGGTGTGGATTCACGGGTAATTCGCGTCATCGGTGCGCGGCAACACAATTTGCGCGATATCAGTCTGACTATTCCGCGCGATCAGTTGGTGGTCATCACCGGCCTGAGCGGCTCGGGTAAATCCAGCCTCGCATTCGACACGATCTACGCCGAGGGGCGGCGAAAGTACGTGGAATCGCTCAGCGTTCACGCCCGTTATTTTCTCGAACAACTCAGCAAGCCCGATGTCGATCACATCGAAGGACTTCCACCCACGCTGGCGATCGAGCAAAGCTCCGCGGGCGGCTCTTCGAATCCGCGTTCGATCGTGGCGACCGCCACCGAAATCTATGACTTCCTGAGATTGCTGTTCGCACGTGTTGGCGAGCCGTACTGCCCGAATTGCGACAAACCCATCCGGCGGCACACGATCGACCAGATCGTTGACGCGGTCAGCGCGGCGCAGCCCGGCACACGAGTGATGATCCTTGCACCGGTGCTTCGTGGGGGGGACGACGCGGCCGCAGTGTTGAAACGCATCCAGCGAGAGGGATTTGTGCGGGCCCGCGCGGACGGTCGATTACTGGATTTGCGAGAGCTCGTCGAACGCGCCGGCGGTGATCTGCGCGACATTGACGTGGTCATCGACCGAATCGTGGCGCGCGGCGGCGCTGTGGAAAATCGGCGCCGCATCGCCGACGCGATCGAATTGGCTCTGACCGTGGGTGACGGCCGGGTGATCGTATCGCAGTCCCGCACGAACGTGAGCGGGGGGGATGAAGCGTGGGAGGACGAACAGTTCAGCGAACGCTTCGCATGCCGCGTTTGCGGGTTTTCGATCGAAGAATTATCGCCGCGCATGTTCAGCTTCAACTCGCCGTATGGCGCCTGCGAACGATGCAGCGGATTGGGTACCGAGCCGGGGTTCGATCCGCAACTGATTGTGCCGGATGAGGACAAATCGCTGATGCAGGGCGCGATCGCACCGTGGCCGCTCGGCTCAAAAGGCATGGGGGCGACATTTACGCAGTCGCTGCGGGAACTTTGCGCGGCGTTCGGAGCCAGGCCCGAAACGCCCTATCGCGAATTGCCCGAAGCGGTGCGGAGCGCGGTGTTGCATGGGCTGAGCGATGAGCAAAAGGCGCAGTTCAACATTGATTTTGAAGGCGTGATTCCCAATCTGGCGCGACGATCGGCTACTTCGCGCAAGCAGACGGAGGGCGAGCGCTGGTCGGAGTATCAATCCGATTGCCCTTGTCCGGCATGCCACGGGCGGCGTCTTAAGCCGGCGGCCCGCGCTGTTCGCATCGGGCCACACGGAATCAGCGACATCGTGTCGATGACGATCGAGCGCGCGTTTGCCGTCGCGGACGACATGCGCTTCGATGGCGAAGCGGCGCAAATCGCGCAGCCGATCGTCGGCGAGATTCGGCAACGGTTGAAATTCCTGAACGACGTCGGGCTTGGCTATCTCACGCTGGATCGTCCGAGCGCGACCCTGTCAGGCGGCGAGGCGCAGCGCATCCGGCTCGCGACGCAGCTCGGAAGCGGATTGGTTGGCGTGTGCTATGTTCTCGATGAGCCGACCATTGGGCTGCACCAGCGCGATAATGAAAGGCTGCTGAGGTCGATTCGCCGGCTGGTCGATCTCGGGAACACCGTCATCGCGGTCGAACACGACGAAGACGTGATTCGTGCGGCGGACTATCTCGTGGAACTGGGGCCCGGCGCCGGTCTACATGGCGGCAAGCTGCTCGCCTCCGGGCCGACGGCGCAGGTGCTGGCCGATCCACGCTGCATCACCGCGAAGTATCTGCGTGAGGACTACTCAATTCCGTTGCCGGATCGGCGCCGCCCGGCGAAAAAAGACTGGTTTGTTGATATTCGCGGCGCGCGGGAAAACAACCTCCAGAATATTGACGTGCGCATTCCGCTGGGAATGTTCGTCGCGGTGACAGGCGTGAGCGGTGCAGGCAAAAGCACGCTGGTTTCGCAGATTCTGGTTCCGGCGCTTCGCCGTCGTTTCGGCGCGCGACCCGGGGCGGAGGGCAGTCCGCGACGCCAGGTGGGCGCTCACGAGCGGCTGCTTGGTGCGCATCGCATCGACGCACTGCGCGAAATCGATCAAACGCCCATCGGCCGCACGCCACGGAGCAATCCGGCCACGTACACCGGCGTGTTCGACGAGATTCGCCGGTTGTACGCGATGACAAAGGAAGCGCGGATACGCGGCTATCACGCGAGCCGGTTCAGTTTCAACGCCAAGGGCGGTCGCTGCGAAGCCTGTCAGGGTCAGGGCACGCGACGGATTGAGATGCACTTTCTGCCCGATGTGTTTGTGGATTGTCAGGAGTGCAAAGGCGCGCGGTACAACCGCGAGACGCTCGACGTGCGCTATCGCGGCAAGTCGATCGCCGACGTTTTGTCGATGCGCGTGGAAGAGGCAATCAAGTTCTTCGACAGCTTTCAGAAGATTCGCGTTGGATTACAGGCGCTTAGCGACGTCGGGCTTGGCTACATCGAGTTGGGGCAGCCTTCGAACACGCTATCGGGCGGCGAAGCTGAGCGCGTGAAGCTCGCCGCGGAATTGGCTCGACCCGCAGGGATCAATGTAATCCCCGAAGACGGTGCGGCGCAGGCGGTGGCGGCTCAGCGCGCACGATCGTCGAGCCACACCATGTATGTGCTGGACGAACCGACAACCGGCTTGCACTTTGCGGACATCCAGACGTTGCTCGCGGTGCTGAACCGCTTGGTGGACATGGGCAACACGGTTCTGGTGGTCGAGCACAATCTGGACGTGATCAAGTGCGCGGACTGGGTGATCGATCTCGGGCCGGATGGAGGGCAGGCGGGCGGAAACCTGGTCGCGGAGGGGACGCCGGAGTCGGTGGCTGCATGCGGTATGGGCTATACAGGGGCGTACCTGGCTCCAAAGCTGCTTGCTCGGCCCGCTGACTCTGCGTAGTGACTTCTGATGGCCGGGGGCGAGTCGGGCGGGACAATTGGTGGAAATTTGCGTTGCATAAAATTGTAAAAGTGGCCATACTAGAACTTGGGTACGCGAGCGATTGCGCTATTAGAACGGATTTTTATTGGCGCAATTGCCCGAAGGAGAATCTGAATGCTCTGGGCGAGCCAATGTAGTTCGGCGCGAACACCGCGCCGCTTCGCGTTTACGCTGGTCGAGCTGCTCACCGTCATCGCCATCATTTCATTGCTCATTGGAATCCTCGTTCCGTCGCTCTCAAAAGCTCGCGACCAAGCCAAGAACACGAAGACTTCGTCAACGCTGGCGGCGATCAGCTCCGGCCTTGAAATGTTCCAGAACGAAAACGACCAGGAAACGCGCGGCTATCCGCCGTCGCTTCTCGCGGACGATCCGACCGAAGAGGGTCAGCAGACGCTATTCGGCGCGCAAACGCTCGTACGCTATCTGATGGGCAAAGATACCGATGGCTATGTGCCGCGCCGTAATGTGCCCCGCGACATGCTTCAGAATCCGGCGCAGTATTGGGAACAGCGCGACTGGTACGCCAGCGAGCCGACGCCCAACAACCCTGTCGGAAAAATTGGGCGCGTCGGGCCTTATCTCGACGGCGCCGCCGTGAAGCTGGCCGCGCCGAAAGACATTCCAAATATGTCCGGCACGGACCCGTTTCCGAGCGGGCCGCGCCAGGCCACCGATACGACGAGCGGCGTGCAGCCGGTGATCCTGGACACATTCGGCTATCCGGTGCTGTATTACCGCGCGAATCCGCTTCGCGCGCAGAACACCGCGGCCGCGATGGCGACGCGCTATGCCGAAGGCGGCGGTATTTACAATATGGCCGACAACGCGTTGTTCACGGGGCTATGCCAGGGAACGCAATGCGATTTCCCCTGGTGGGATTTCGGCGCGGGCGAACATCCGCTGAAGGATTTCGGTCCGACCGACCCGCCGACGCGCCAGAACATCGCTAACGACACGAAGACATTTTGCTATTACATTCTCAATCAGCAGGCATTCGAATCGACGAATCGTCAGTCGCTTGTTCCGGTGCGCAAGGATTCATTTATTCTGATCACCGCAGGCAAGGACGGGTTGTTCGGCACGAAGGATGATGTGAACAACTTGCAACGCTAGTGGGTAGGCCCAATTCGGGAACTCATATTCAGGTTCGTTTCGGTCCCTTTTCTGGAGGACGTACGCATGATGGGTATCCGTCAATTCGCGAGCGGTCTTTTGTTTACATCAGCCGGATTGCTCGCGACCGGCGCGGCTCTCGCCGAGCAGCGCCAGGTCGTGTGCGAAATGTTCACGGCCACATGGTGCCAGTATTGCCCGCCGGTCGGCAACGCCTGCGGCGCGATTCAGGATTCGAATGAAGAGACGTTTGCGTTCCTGCAAGTGCATGGCAGCGACTCATACACGACGCCGTGGGGGAACACGCGCCTGAGTTTTTATGGCATTACCGGCTTTCCGACGACCTGGATGGACGGCACGATTGTCCGCGTCGGGCAGTATCCTTCGCAGCAGTACACCACGGATTTTAACGCGCGCCGTCCGGTGAACAGCATCCTGCAGATCGTGACGGGTGCGGAAGTGGTGAACGACACGAATCACACGTATCGCATCGACGCGCGGATCACCAACACGGACGGCACGGACCGGCAGGTGAAGATTCACTTTCTTCAGTTGCTCGACCACTGGCCGACCGGATCATCGCATTATCGCAATTGCGTGATGCAGGGATACACAATCCCGACGAACCAAACGATCCCGGCCGGCGCGACGATGGAGTTCAGCCGCGAGTTCACGCTGAATGCGACGAGCTGGTCGCGTCAGAATGACGTTCGCGCGCTGGTCATCGCGCAGGTCATCACGACCAACCCGCGCACGATTTATCAGAGTGAGTTGATGTTCTGGCCGTGGAGCCCGTTGCCTTCCGACAATACGCCTGGCGACATGAACTGCGACGGCAGCGTGAACAACTTCGACATTGATTCCTTCACGCTGGCGCTGACGGATCAAGCCGCCTATGAGGCGGCCTTCCGCGATTGCAGCTATATGAACGCGGACTGCAATGCGGACGGCGCTGTCAATAATTTTGACATCGATCCATTTGTCGAGATGATCGCCGGCGGTTAACTCGCGCAGCGCAGGACATTCAATCCCTCGGATCCGCCGCGTTTTGGATAAACTCCGGACGCGGCGGTTTTTGATTTTGCGTCAGGCGGCGGGCCAGTCGCGCGAGCCGATGGACAACAGCAGCCCATCGTCATTCAGCGAAAATCGCCGCAAGCATCGGGTGATCGACTCCGGTGTCACCGCATCGGCGGCCGCAAGCCGATCTTCGCTTGTTCTGATATGTCCGCGCGATTCGAGATCATCAACCAACTGCATCAAACGAGAGCGTGGATTCTCGCTTTCAAGGGCGAGATGCGTGCGCCGCTGATTGCGCACGCGGCTGACTTCATCAGACGTAAAGCCGGTTGCGATTGCCATAGCGGCTTCAGCGCGCAGGGCCGCGAGCATGGCCTCGGAGTTTTGCGGATCGCCTTCCGCGTAAAACGCCAGCACACCGCAATCGCGATATGAAATCCATGCCTCCCCCGCACTGGTCGCGAAACCTTATTGCACGAAATTCCAATAGCACCGCGAATTCGGCCCGCCGAATAACGCGCAAAACGCTTCGAGATTCTCTTCGTCCGGGTCGCCGGCCGCCGCGCACGGATAAGCCACGATCAGTTCCTGCTGCTGAAACCGATCCAAATGCAGCTTGCGCACGCCGGCCGGGAACGCAGCCGGCGGCGCGATCGACCGCTGACCGTTGGCATGCGGCGCCCAATCGGCGCAATAGCGCCCGGCGTAGGCGAATGCCTCTTGAGGATCGATGTTGCCGGCGGCGACGAGAACCATATTACGCGGCGAGTAACGCTCGTCGCGGTAATCGCGCATCGTATTCAGCGCCAGGCCGGCGATCGTGTCGCGCTCCCCGAGGATCTCATGCGCCAATGGGTGCTTTTCGAACATGGTCTGATGAAGAAAATTCGAGACATGCCACCCAAAGCTATCGCCGTTCATGGCGATCTCTTCGAGGATGACGTTGCGCTCGGTCTGAAACTCGCCATCCGGCAGCGAAGGGCGAACCAGCCCGGCCAGCAGTTCGAGCTGATCCACAAAGCGCTCGGCGGGCACCCAGCCGTAATAAACGGTGTGCTCCTTTCCGGTGAACGCGTTGTAAATGCTGCCGAGTTCGTCGAATCGTACGTTGATGTCGCGCCAGTCGCGTTTCTCGTTACCCTTAAAGCACATGTGCTCCAGGAAATGGCTCACGCCATGCTCGTGCGGCGCTTCGTGCCGCGACCCGGTCAGCACCAGAAACCCGGCCGACGCCGAATTCACGTTTGGCATGACTTCGCAGACGATGCGCAGGCCGTTCGGAAGCTGATGCTCGACGAATGAGGATTTCATGGCGCGGGATTATAGCGGCGAGCGCGATGGCGGGTGCCGGTTTCCGCTCCGCCGGATATTGGCCGTTCCGCGATTCGTGAACGTGCACCGCGTCCCGAGCGCACACTGCGCAAACCGCGCGATGCTATTCGCCCGTGTCGCCGACCACGGCCGCGACGAAGCCGTCGATGTCAAAGCTGTTGATCGCACCATCGGCATTCATGTCGGCGCGGCTGCGGTCGCACCAGCCGAATCGGGCCGCGTAGCCTTCCTCGTCAGTCAGCGCGAGGACGAACGGGTCGATGTCGAAGTTGTTCACCCAATTGTCGCAGTTCAGGTCTCCCGGCTTGGGCGGCGTGTAGACGGCGATGCCCCGGCCCAGACCGCCGGCGATGTTGAACACTACTCGTTGATCGCCGGTGTCTGCGTCGATAGCCCAAATGTAACTGCCGCGCGCAAAATAGACTTCTCGCTCGTCTGGCGAAAGGGCGATGCTGCAATACTGGCTGCCGAGTTCGAGCCCCGTGGCGAGTAAGCGGCGTGTGGTCGGGTCCGCGCCATCGTATCGATAAAGCTCGCCTCGGTTCACATTGACAATAGCAACAAAAAGGTCTTTAGAGCGCCTAACAAAACCCGCGTTTGAGTACGTTCCAACAGATCAGGCCGCAGCCGATGGATAGGAAGGCCTCGTGGATGCGGTCGTTGCGTTCGTAACGGGCGCGCAGGCGTCGGAAGCGATGAAGCCAACTGATGGTCCGCTCGACGACCCAGCGAAACCGGCCCAGTCCGCTGCCGTGCGCGGTGCGGCGGCGGGCGAGGACGGGCTCGATGCCGCGCAGCCACAGGAGCATGCGGTGCAGATGCGAGTCGTAGGCCCGATCCGCATAGAGTTGATCCGGCCGTCGTCGCGGCGCGCCCGGCTTGCCGGCGATCGGGGGAATCGCGTCCACCAGGGGCAGCAGTTGCGTCACGTCGTGCCGGTTGGCCCCCGTGAGTCGAACGGCAAGCGGAACGCCGTTCGCATCCGTGATGACGTGGTGCTTGCTGCCCGCTTTGCGGCGATCGGTCGGGTTGGGGCCCGTTTTTTTCCCGCGCCGACGGCGCGCACCGAGCCGCTGTCGACCACCGCCCGCGAAAAGTCGATGCGATCCGCCGCCCGCAAGCGGTTCAGCAACACGCGATGCAGCCGATTCCACACGCCTGCCTTCTGCCAGTCGCGCAGCCGACGCCAGCAAGTCATGCCTGACCCGCAACCCAGCTCGAGCGGCAAATACTCCCACGGAATCCCGGTCTTGAGCACGAACAGGATGCCGGTCAGGACCGCGCGGTTGTCCACGCGCGGCCGTCCGCCTTTGGGATACCGGCGGGGTTTTGGAAACAGCGGTTCGATCACCGCCCACAGGTCGTCCGTGACCAAGGGCTTCGCCATGAGCCTGTCCTCCATGACACCGCTCCGCCTGATGAATCAGCCGAATCATGCCGTCTCCCACTCACTCCGGCAAGGGTTTTGTTAGGAGCTCTTAGTGACGCGCGCCTCCAAAGCGCGCTTCTGTTCGGTGCGCTATGTAACGAATCGGACTACGCTGTTGAAACAAAAATGATACGCGGATGGGGGAGCGCGTCGTTCCAAGTCTTTTTCGCTCCAACGCCGGGATCGGAGGTGGCGAAGATGCGGATACCCGGCGCGCTTTTGCTGCGAACTGAGATTGGTGTGGCACCGATCCGATTCAAGCAAGACAAGGCTACTCGTTCGCGCGTGAACGATGTGTGGAATATCGACGAAATCGATAAGCAAAGATTCATGCGGGTTCGGTGGTCGAACCGGGCAGATGCCATCGAGGCGCTTCGAACGCACTTTGGCCAGGATGCTGAATCGCTCATTGAGGACGCACCGCGAATGCTTAAGGCCGAATCTGGTCCAACGCTCACGCACTTTGCTGCGCCAAGCGGAGAGCGTGCAACAACCTTAGATGGGGCGTTTGCAGACGCGCGAACTTTGTGGTTTGTCGGCAAACATAACTGCTATCCTGCTCCAAGCACCATCTTCGGTCGTGTTATCACCGATTCCGG
>JAEUIR010000003.1:0-4709 GCA_016795025.1 Phycisphaerales bacterium | reverse complement strand
ATTCAATCCCTACACCGCGCGCGTGGACCGCGAGCTGTTTTGGAAACGGATCAACTGGCAACTCGGCGAATCTTGGCCACCCGTTGAAAATTAGGCGGACGGGGCGGGTGACCTTGCGACGTGCAGCCTGCCATGTAACGCCGCGAACTACGCGGCCGGCGGCATGCTTACGCGAATGCCCGCGAAAGCATGTCACCCAATGCCGCCACCTAAGCGGCGTTGCATGCCAACCCCGGCGCGGGTCAATTGGTGCCTATGGTCGTGGAGGCGTGTATAATAGCGCGGTTACGCGCCGGATGACCGCACATGCGGTGCGTATGTGGAGCGCCATTGAATGAAACTGCCGCACCTTGAAGAGCCTCAGCGTTACCAGGGGCTGTACATCTTTGATTTTGGCGACTGGACGGCCGTTGGTTACACCGGCGAGGAAATCGCCGCGCTGCTCGATAGCGAGCAATATCGCAGCGGCAAGGTGTACCGCATCCATCGCGCCTGGCCGGACGGCCGCGTCGAACTGCGCGGCGTCGCGAGCGAGCGATTTCACCTCGAAAGTGGCTTGCTGTTTTATCGCGACAATCCTGAACTCGCCCGGCAGGACTACGCAAATCTGGTGGCATCGGCGCGTGTTACGTCGCCGCCCTCGCGCGCGTTTGTTCAGTTGGCCGAGTTGCCGGCAGAAGGTGGCTCGGCATCGCGGTATGTCACGGCGTTGATTTATCCTGCCGAATGCGACGAGGATGTGTCTGCGTGGCTGATGGATCAGCGCTATGATGGCGGCGATGTGGTCGAAGGCGGTGTGAGTCAGGTGACTGATTACTATCGGCTGGACAAGTCGATTCTGGAGCGCGATCAGCTATGGAGCGCGAATTCCGAACGATCCCGTTCCCCCGAACAGGTTCTGGCAACGGTGCGAAACGCCGTTCAGCGCTAGTCGCGCGAGGCGGAGCGCGGCGCTGGTGGCTGCTGGCCTGGGCCTGGGCCGGAGCTGCGTGGCTTGGCGCGCGGCGCGCGCCGCACGCCACGCCGGATCACGCGCGGCGTCTCATGTTTCGCGATCGCGCGGAGGGGCTGGGTGTCGGCCTGAATGAGCGATTGCGCGATCTGTTTCGGGCCCGCTGGTTGCGGAGGTCGTCCGGCCGCGAGAGTTGATTTTCGGAGCGCTGCCAGTCGGGTTGAGTTCATTGGCCCGAGGGTTTCCGCGGGCGCACGAGCGAATCGGAGCCGGCATTGATCTGGATCGGATTGATCGCGGCTGCATATCTCATCGGCGCGATTCCTTTTGGGTTGCTGATCGGCTTTGCTCGCGGCGTCGATGTTCGCAAGCACGGCAGCGGAAACATCGGCGCGACAAATGTTGGCCGAACGCTTGGCCGCAAGTGGGGCTATCTTTGTCTCATTGCGGACATCACCAAGGGCATTTTGCCGACACTGGCCGCAGGGCTGTTTGTTGAGCGCGCTCCAACCGCCTTGATGCTGTTGGCGTGGTTGTCGGTCGGAATGGCCGCCGTTGTCGGCCACGTATTCCCGATCTATCTCGGATTTAGGGGCGGCAAAGGCGTTTCGACGACGATCGGCGTGGCGCTTGGAATCTATCCTTACTACACATTCGCGATGCTGGCGGCTCTGCTCGGATACGCCATCGCGCGATTCTCGACCGGTTGGGTGTCGCTCGGTTCAGTTGTGCTGGCCATTGTCTTTCCCGCTGCGCTGGTTGTATTGGCGCACCGGAGCGAGTTGAGTTTCGTCGACGCGTGGCCGCTCTACGTAGTGGCGTTCGCGCTGGGCGTGCTGATCATCGCGCGGCATCAGAGCAACATCGCGCGAATCCTCAAGGGAACCGAGCCGCGCGCGGCTCGCGGCTAGGCTCGCGCGAAGCCCTTCCGGATCGCGAGGCGGACCAGCTCGACGCGGTCATGCACCCCCAGTTTTCGAAACAACGCGGTGCGGTGGGCGTCGGCGGTTTTGTAGCCGATTCCCAGACGTGAGGCCGCTTCGCGCAGCGGCAATCCTTCGGCGAGCAAGGGCAATAATTCCCGCTCTCGCCGTGATAGCGCACTGAGCGCCGCGCACACGGAGTCTTCGTTCGCATCAAGCTGCACGCCGTCACTGAAATATGTGCCGCCGCTCAATACCGACCTGACCGCTTCGACAAATTTCGCGATGCCGTCCGTTTTTGCGTAGACGCCCATGAGCGACACGTTTCGAAGCGGGGCGAGCGCTTGACTCGCGCGCTCCACGACGATCAGCAGCGGGGTGCTCGCGCCGTTTCCAGAATGGAGCTGGAAGCGATCGAGCAATTGAGTATCCGCTGAATTCCAGAACGCGATGCGGATCGCCGGGGGGTGGTTCGATTGAAGCGATTGACTTGGGTCGATTTCGACAATATCAGCCGTCTCAAAATGCGGGCGCAAGATCGCTGCCGCGCCTTGCCGATCAAACGGTGTTGGCGCAATGATCGCGATCCACATCGGCATTTGTTGGAGCCTGCCGGATTCGCCCTGATCGACGTTTGACGTCGAGTTTGACATGCAAGATTCCCGGTGACGTTGGGAAGCAATGCGTCCAACCTCCCGCAATAGCCCTCGTGACGCGCGGTGGAATGCTACGTCACGACTAGAGGATCTCGGAATAGAGCGAATGCACTAAATTGGCCAGAAAAAATCAACGCGCTGTTTTGCCTGCAAACACCAGTTTCACGCCTCAACGATCCCCTCACGAATTGCAAAGCGGGCCAATTCAACCCGGTCATGAATTCCCAGTTTGGCCATCAGATTGGCGGCGTGGTTGTTTACAGTCCCCACGCTGAGTGTCATGACGTCCGCGATTTCCTTCTTGGACAAGCCGCGTGCCAGGTGTGCCAGCACCTCCAGTTCTCGCGGCGTCAGCGTATCCGTGCGGGTTGAGAAATTCGCCATGAGCCTGGGGCCTGTAACGTCCAGAATAATCCGGTCGCGGATCTGCGCCGAAAAGTGCGTGCCGCCGCGCGCCGCGATTCGGACAGCACTGAGCACCGTCTCGATGGGCTCGCCTTTTGTGATGTACGCGGAAGCTCCGCTGGCAAGCGCGGCTTCGATGTAACGATCATGCGTGAACGCGCTGAGAAAAACGATCGCGGTCTTGGGGGCACGGCTACGGATTACACGAGCTGCGTCGAAGGCGGTTCGGCCCGGCATGTCGATGTCCAAGATTACGACGGCGGGTTCATGCTCGATCGCAAGGGCGACCGCGCCGTCGGCGCTCTCCGCCTCGCCTACCACCTGGATATCCGGTTCGGCCATTATCAATTTGGCGAGCGCACCGCGGACCATTGCATGGTCGTCCGCGAGGATGACTGTGATGCGGGTCTGCAAATCTGCCCTCTTTGCGTTTGCTCCGGACTCCTCAGAAGCTGCCAATCGTGCCAACAATGACCGACGTGTCAAGCAGCTACGCGGTGTAAGCGATCAAATTAGGATATTCATTTTCGCGGAATGTGGCGGGTCATGAAACTTTTTTTATCGAATCGATCGAGATGGGATGTCCGAAAACTACTTGACGCGGCCCTCCTGACACAATAACTTCTGTCGCGGGTAGGCGGACCAGCGCAATTCGCGCGGGCCGCTGCGTGAAGACTAACCACCGGATCAGCCGGTGCGTGGGTCCAATTCGGGCAAATTTGGAAGGAGTAAGCATGTCAACTCGCTCGGGTATGCGGGTATTTCTGCTCGGTTCCTTTGGCGCGTGTTTCGCATTTCCCGTATGAGCCGGTGGTGTGACCTTCGGGCCGGATCGGTTTACTTTGACGTATGCGCAGCAGTCCACAACCGCGCCTTCAAAGAAATCCGACAGCGAGCATCGTGCAGAAAACAAAAAGGCCAATGACTCGAAAGCCGCGAATAAGTCAGAGCCGAAATCCGCGGAACACACCGTAACTGTCGCGGAGTCTGACGGGCGCAACTGCCATCTGGGCGCGAGCAGCTTCTTCAATATTCGCGAAGCCAACCCCGACGTTGCAAAGAATGAGTGGGAATTCGAAACGACGTTTGCCTGGAAAACCAATAGCGACGGCAGCGATGACGATGTCGGACCGGCGGTGGCGCTCTACTACGGTTTGGATGACGATGCGTTCATCGAGCTTGAGGTGATGTATCTCAATCTCGGCGATGGCGGCGATCAGGGCAACGGCGACCTCGAATTGACTTACTTCAGGCGTCACATCTGCGAAGGCGATGTCATGCCCGCGTTCGCGACGCGCTGGTCGTTGCGAATTCCGTCCGGCGAAGGCTCATCCGGCGTGGATGGCGAAGCGCATTTCATCCTGACGAAGACACTCGCCCCGAATTTTCGCGCTCATCTTGACGGATTCATCGAGTCGGCCAACGGCGGGCGCGGCGACGAGGATATCGATCGACGCTACTTTCAGTGGGGCGTCGGACCGGGATTTGATTACTCGCTCAGCGAGTCCACACTGCTGCTGATGAACTATCTGCATCGATGCAGCGAGTTCGAAGGCAACCATAACTTGAATATCCTGCAATTCGGCGTCGTGCAGGCCTTGGGCGAAAACATGGCCTTGAAGGCCGCATTTGACGTGGGCCTCGACGGCGCGGAGGAAACGCCGAATTTTGGAGCGAAGTTGCTGTGGTCGATCGAGTTTTGATCGGCCCGTCGCGCGTAAGTTGATCCTCATTCACGGCCAGTCATATTGGGTAGGCGCGGGCCTCCGGGCT
>JAEUIR010000039.1:17010-24955 GCA_016795025.1 Phycisphaerales bacterium | reverse complement strand
AGCTCGAAGTGTGACATTGCTGCCGTGGCCGAAGGTGCGAATGTGCGTCGGAGCGCCACTCGTCAATGTACAATCGATCAAGCTGTAGACATCGGCCGGCATGATCTTGACGGGAATGGATGGCGGTTGATTTCCAGCCCCGCGCCGGATCGTCAGTGTTTTCATGCTTTGCGTGGGAATCGTGTAACTGCCAATCGCGGTGTGGAAGTAATACAGGAGCTGCCCCTGTAGAGTTCCAGCGCCCGTGCAGTATGGACCGGAAACGCACGTCGTGCAAGGACTGACGATCGGGTCGCAGCGCCCGGTCTCGCCCGTATACCAGATCGTCCCTCCGCTGTTGGGATCTCGCGCGGTTCCTTCATAGTCACCCCACTGGTGCCCGCCGCTGACGGCTGCGCTGCCTGTGACCAACGGCACAATCGGAGCGCCCATCACGCCCGGTGGGTCTGTGAGACGCCGTCCTGTCAAGCAGAGATCCGCGTAGCCGTAGGCGTGCATTCGGGTGAAAAACAGCGCCAACTCGCCGGTCGTCGTCGGCATGACATAGGGAAAGACAGCATGCGAGGTTCGATCGCACGCCGCGTCGTCGCCGAAAGAATCCGAAGCGAACACACGCCCCAGATCGACAACACCATCATCGAGAATCGATGGGAATGGCGAAAAAGGAAACGGCTCCGCCGGCCAGGTGCTGACGTCGATTTTGTACCAATGTGCTACAAAACGCGGTCCGTACTCGTCTTCGCGCGGCTGCATGCGAACGGTGTAAAGTGTGCCCGCCTGCCAAACTAAATTCTGGAAATTCTCCTTCCAATTGTTCATATCCCCTCCGCATTTTTGAGCCACCAAGAACAGCGGATAACCACCGGGAATATCATCGAAGAAGCGGTGCTCATTGACGACGGCGCCGGCCGAATCGATCGTCACCGCCAAGATGCGGATTTCCGCAGATGCATTTGCCTTCACATCCCCCGGATCAAGAAGCTGAATCAGATATGCCGTGTCAGCTGTCGTCGCACCGAAACTGTGCGCCGGCATCGGCAGACGAGTATGGATCTTCGAATTTTCGTACGGAATATCAATCGGCAACGGAAGATGCACTCTCGCGTGATTCGAGGTCGTAGTATAGAAGTCGCACGACCCATCCGAGCAGTCGCCCGGGGGCGGCCGACGCAGTATCTGATCAACATAAGAAAGCCCTTGCGCGCCGCTGGCCACGCGCAGGATCGTAACCAAATGTACTCCATTCCAATTGACGCCCAACGCCGGCCAATCCATGTCTGGAATTCCGCCCCCGCCGGGCGGAGACTCATTGATCCGGCCATCGAGGTAATATTTATCCCAATGGTCGAACCCCGGTCCATCCGGCGATGCATCGCGCGAAAAAGCGACTACGAAGTTGCGGTGCTGATTGTGGAGCATCGTCACAACAAAGCGATTGCTGAATTGGTCGTATATCACGCGTACGTCAAAGAAATAATTCGCAGGAAACGGATTTGGGACGCCATCCCAGAAATAGGGCGTTCCCGGCGGCGGCGGCTCGACAACCTGATCCAGCGCTGCGCTCCAGAGCGCTGTCCCTGATCGGTCATACACGGCGATTGTGAAATTCGTGGTTTGAACGATGTGCGTCGCACTAACCCCGATCGTCGGCTCGCGCTGCACGTCATCCGGCGCGCGTAGCGCCCAGTATGGATCATCCGCCATCACAAACTGCGTAGCTGACGTAATTGCAGTCAAGCAAATGAGTTGCGCCGCTTGCGATGCGTGTTGAATCGAATGTCTCATCGCGCGATTCCACATGTCGATCTCCCGCGCCGATCCCGCTGGAAGTGAATACGTCACCCGATATTAGGACGCGCTGGTGGCATGGGTCAAGCCGCAGCGACGCAAGGCGGGCGAGCGCCGCCCATGCGGCCGCCGCCGAGCACAGCAACGGGGGAACGGAAGGACACGGGAGGCTCACAATCTGCTTGCCAGGTCGACCGCAGCGCCGAGTCAGCGATTCCCATAGAACGCCGCGCGATCCGCCGGTTTGTCGGAGCGCTTGCGCTCGCGGCTGCGGCCGTGAACGCCTGCGCCGCGACGCCGCATGAACTCGACGAAGTAGCGCACTGATTCGTCGGCGATCAGTCCGTCGCGCTCGACTTCGCTTAGCGCGGCGTCCATGTTGCTCGAACCGAACACCATGCGAAACGCGCCGGTCAGGCGCGAGATCGCGTCTTCGTCGAATTTCCAGCGCGCCAGGCCTTTGGCATTCACGCCGCGCACCGTGCATTCATAGCCCTCGACGATGGAGAAGGGCGGAACATCTTTGGTCACGCGCGTCATGCCCGTGACGAATGCGTAGCGCCCGAGCGTGCAAAAATGGTTGATCGCCACCGCGCCGCCGAGATTGGCATAGTCCTCAATCACGACGTGCCCGGCGATCAACACGTTGTTGGCGATGATGATGTGATTGCCGACGGTCGCGTCATGGGCGACGTGCGTGCCCACCATTACCAAGTTGTTGTTCCCGACGCGCGTGGTGCCGCCGCTCTCGCGATCAACCTCGGTTCCCCGATGCATCGTCACGTGCTCGCGAATGATATTATCGTCGCCGATGACGAGTCGCGTCGGGCCGCCGCGATATTTCAAATCCTGCGGCGCTGCCCCCAGCACCGCGCACGGAAAAATCGTGTTGCGGGCCCCGATCGTCGTCGGGCCCTGAATCGACACGCGCTCGTGCAAGATGCAGCCGTCGCCAATCCGCACACCGGCGCCCACGGAGCAGAACGCGCCGATGGCCACGTCGCGGCCGATTTCGGCTTTCGGATCGATGCACGCCAGCGGATGGATTTTCGTCATGCAGCGGGTCTCAATTCGGATCGGCATCCACCATCATAAAGCGAATCGACGCCTCAGCGGCCAGCTCCGAGCCGACATACGCCTCGCAGCGGACCTGCGCCGACTGCGATTTTACGTTCACCGACTCGGCTTTCAGCACGAGCTGATCGCCGGGATGCACAGGACGGCGGAATTTCACGCGCTCCAGACTGAGCAGGATCGCCACTTTGCCGGTGTGTTCGAGTTTTTGCGAAACGAGAATGCCGCCGAGTTGCGCCATCGACTCGATGATGAGCACGCCCGGCATGATCGGGTGTCGCGGATAATGTCCCTGAAAATATGGCTCGTTGATCGTGACATTTTTCACGCCGGTCGCGCGGCGATCGCCTTCAATCTGAATAACGCGATCCACCATCAACATCGGAAATCGATGCGGCAAAACGCGCTGCACCGCGCGAATGTCGTATTTCGGCGATGAAACGAGGCGAGCCGCGAACTCCTGCTCGCCGCGTTGCTCGCGCAGCTTGCGCACCAGCAGGTGATTCAGGCTGTGGCCGCTCTTGCGAGCGTAGATGCGCCCGCACACGAACGACCCCATCAGCATCAGATCGCCGATCAAATCGAGCACTTTGTGCCGCACGCATTCGTCGGGAAATCGATAGGAATTGTCGATCGGGCCGTTACGGCCGATCACCAGTACGTCGCCATAAGCGAGGTGCGTTCCCTGGCCGCCGGCCTGAAGGGCCTTGGCCTCCTCTTCCAGCACAAATGTGCGGGCCGGAGCGATCTCGCGACGAAAGTCATCGCGATCCAGCGAGAACGCGAAAACCTGGGAACCGACCGGGCTTTTGCCGTAGTCCAATTCATAAACGACGTCGAGGCGCGGCGCGTCGTTGGGCCAGGCCACCAGTTCCGCGTCGCCCTCGGTGACTCGAACCGGCGCCGTCACGCGATACTCGGTTCGCTCGACGGGTTGCTCGACAACTTCAGCCTGTAATAGCCGCTCAACAAATGGCTCGGCGCTGCCGTCGCCGGACGGAACCTCGCTGCTGGTCAATTCCACGTCGATGTTGTCGATGCCCAGGCCGCGAATCGCGGCCAGGCAGTGCTCGACGGTATGGACCTCGGCCACCCCGTTCCGGAGTGAAGTGCGGCGTGGCTTGGCGGTGACGTTTTCGATGCGAGCGGGGATGCGCACCGGCAAGTCGCGGTCGATTCGGACGAATGTCACGCCCGCGCCGGCGACCGCAGGTTTGAAGCGAGCCGTCACCGGCCAGCCGCTGAATAACCCGCGGCCGACCAGCTCAACTTCATGCTTGATCGTCCGTTGCCGACTCAAGTTTCTCGATCCGCTCCATTAGCCGCCGCAACTCGCGCTTCAATTCGGGCAGCTCGCCCGTCAACGATACCTGACGCCAGAACTTCCGCGACTCGACCGCCGGCATCCCGGCGACGCGCCCGCCGTCGGCCACATCGCGATCGACGCCGGCTTTCGCGGCGATCATCGCGCCGCGTCCCAGACGTACATGGTCCGCGACGCCGACCGAACCGCCAATCATTGTTTGTTCGCCGATTACGCACGAGCCGCCCAGGCCCGTCAGCGCGACAATGATGCAATTCGGGCCGATTTCGACATTGTGTGCGATTTGCACGAGGTTATCAATCTTCGTCCCTTCTCCGATCCGCGTCACACCCGACTTGGCGCGATCAATGCACGTATTCGCGCCGATTTCGACATCGTCGCCGATCTCGACGATGCCGATCTGCGGCACTTTTACGTGGCGGCCGGCACGCTGCAAATACCCAAAGCCGTCCGCGCCGATCGTTGCGTTCGGATGGATGTTCACCCGGTCCCCAATGATCGTGCCCTCTCGAATCACGACGTTTGGCCAGATGACGCAGTCGCGGCCGACACGGACATCCGCTCCGACATAAGCACCGGCATGAATTTGCGTATTCGCGCCGATCACGGAACGCGGCCCAATATGCGCATGCGGCCCGATGGCCGCCCCGGCGACGCAGGCGTCAGACGCGACGGTCGCTGTCGCATGCACTCCTGCGGCGATGTTGTCGCGCGTGGGCGCAAGCAGGCGCAGTACGGCGCACATCGCTAAATCGGGGTCGGCCACGCGAATCACGGTCAGTCCGGCCGGGGCGACGCAATCGTTCGGCACAAGCACGGCCGCGGCTTGCGTATTCCGAAGCTCGCCGGCGTACTTGGGGTGGCCGATCCAGCTCAGCGCTCGGCCGTCGGCCGAGCGGAGCGGCGCGACGCCGTGAATCGTGCGAGTTACATCCCCCTCAGCGCGCCCGCCGATTTTTTCGGCGAGTTCGCCGACGGTGATCGACATAACAGCTTTGGCCGACTCCTTGCTGATCATCGCTGACTGCTTACCTCACGGCATCTGAATCATTTTCTGTTTGGGCTGAGCGCGGTACGCGGTGTTGAGCTTTTCGACCACTTGCTGCGTCAGATCACAGGCGTCGGATGACCACACGACTTTACGCTGACGAATGGCGTTTCGAACGCCGTCGGGTTCGAGGCCCGGCGGCTGGAATTCTTCGCGGTATGTCACCACGTCGACGCCCTGCTGGGTCGCCAATTCGCCGACCGCCTTCGAGATTTCCACATATATTTTGCTGGTCCACACCGCGACTTCGCGCGCGATGCCGGCCTGCATGGTTTCGAACCATACTTTGTAATCGATCTGCAACTGCTGGAGCTCGCGCAGCTTCGTGCCGTAATTGGGGTCGGCCGGGTCCATCGCATCGACCGTGGCGCGCACCGCGTCGATCTTCTGCTGGCGCGTCTGGTTCTCCAGTTCAAGCCGCTCGCGAATCTGCTTCAGCTCGTCGTCGAGATCCTTCTGGCGTTGGAATTCGTTAAACGTCCGCACCACGTCGACAGTGGCCACTTTGCCGGTCGCGGGCGACGGCGAGGAGGGCTTGGGCTGTGCGAAGAGCATCGCGACGGCCGAGCAGCCCAGCGCACCGATCAACACGCCGATGGAGACGCCGGAGAACGATCGATTCATGATGATTGACCTTATTGGAGCGCTGGGCGCTCGGGGCATACCGGAATTCGACACATCGCGACGCGCGACGCGCGCCACCGGCCGGGCCGACCGGGACCGCAGCATTCTCGCCGAGCGGCGTCGATAAACAAGTCCGCCGATGCGAACATCTGGCCTCGTCGCGGACCGATACAAATTGCCGCCTGCGGCGGGTTCGCGGCCATCCCGCATGCGGCCGAAAAATCTGCCCGCCGTCGCAAACTCTGGTCATCGTTCTCGGCAAGGCGCACTTTGAACGAGTTGCCATCGCGATTCGCTTGATTCTTCCGCAGCGGGGACCAACGATCGGTCGAACCACGGCCGCTTTGCAACACGTCCGAATCATGCGCGATGCGGCGAATCAGTTGGTTCGATTCCGGGACAACCGTCATATGTGAGAGTCCGCGCGGACTCCGGCGGCCCCGGCTCGGTTGCCCTCGGAGGGAGGCGTTTGACTATGCGTAAGTTCATGTTGTTGATGGCAGGGCTGGGGCTGTCGGCCGCGGCCGCCGCGCAAACCTGGGATGAAACGACCAATGGCGGCGGCGACGCCGGCGACTTGCCGGCAACGGCGCAGGTGACCACGGGTGCCGGCCCGCTTTCGACGATCACCGGTTCGATTACGAGCGAACACGCAGATATGTATAAGATCCTGATCTGCGACGAGGGGCGGTTCTCGGCCACCACCGTTGGCGGCGCAAGCTGGGATACCGAGTTGTTCCTGTTCGACGCGAATGGCGCGGGCGTCACGTTCAGCGATGATTCCGCATCGACGACGCAGTCAACGCTTACCAGCAATTTCGTTGTCGCGAACGGCGTTTATTTCCTGGCGGTTTCGCGCTATGACCGTGATCCGGTCAACGCGGCCGGCGCGGAGATTTGGGCGGATACGCCGTTTGCGACCGAGCGCGCCCCCGACGGTCCCGGCGCCGGCAATCCGATTCCGGCGGGTTGGAACAGCACCGCGACGACGGCCGGCAACTACAGCATCGCGCTGACCGGCGCGTGCTTCGTGCCGGAACCGACCAGCGCCATTCTGCTCGCCCTGGGCTCGCTGGCTTTCGCGCGCCGCCGTTGAGTGATTGCCGAAGATGACTCTGTAGCGGCCCGGAAGTGTTCCGGCCGCTTGATGGAGTGGTGAAGATCACGTCAGCAAGACTATGCGGCCGCCCCGACACAAGTGCTCGGGGCGGCCACCATTCTTTCACCGCGCTGATTCGGTCTTTCAGGAAGCGCGGAGCACCGCGCGCGGACCGAGTGCTCGCGTTCGCCCCGGGTTAATGGTCGGGCGTCGCGGTTTCGATCAACCTCCGATCAGCGCTGCAACGAACGGATCGATATCGAAATTATTGACGAATCCGTCGCCGTTTACATCGCCGTTTTGAATGTTGCACTCCGGGAATTGCGCGGCGTACACATCGCGATCGATCAAAGCCTGAACAAACGGGTCGATGTCGAAATTGTTGATTTCGGCGTCGCAATTCATGTCGGCGGGGCTGGGCAAAATCGTAAGCGTTACGACCTGACTGTACACCGCGCCGCAATCATTACGCGCGACCATTTCATATGTTCCGGCGTCCGACATGTGCACGGGATCGATTTCGAGGATGGGATTGTCTTCCCCCGGCATCTCAACGCCTTCGTGACGCCATGAATAAAACACGTCGCCATAGGAAACCGGACCTTCGGCGGCCGCTTCAAACGTCGCGCGGCCATCCAATCCGGCGGAGGTGCTCAGCGGCTGCATGGTGACGATCGGGCGATACTGACTCGGACAATTCGCCCCCTCGGCGAGCGTTGCGGCGAGAATGGTGCAGATGAGATCACCCGGCGCGTCGGTCCACTCTCCGCCGCTGAACACGCGGCGATTGGCAAGCACTTCATAGACCGTTACGTAGCTGTTCAATTGACCGTCGCCGGGGGCGTCATCCTCTTGAATGAGCGGAGTGCCGGGAATCAGGCGCTCCGGTTCGGCGTCCAGAGGCGTCGTGCCTTCGATCAACGGATCGTTGGGCATGAGCTCTTCAAGCTGGACTTCACGGTTCGCCGTCGTCTCACGCCGCTGCACC
>JAEUIR010000039.1:0-17000 GCA_016795025.1 Phycisphaerales bacterium | reverse complement strand
AAACCACGCGCCCAAATTGATCATCGTTGCGAGCCGTTTCGCGAATCATGATCCCGCCCGGCGTGTACAGCACTTCACTGGTGATCAGGGGCATGGCCAGCGGCGGCGGCGGCTCGTGGTAAACCGTGTGCCATTGAAATCGCTGGGCGGTTACGGCGTCGCGGTTTCGCAGCGATACGCCGAAGTGTTCGATCACGCCAGGCTGCGTGTAATGTCGCGGGTTGGAGTAAACGACGCGAATGCCGACATTTCCGGGAAGGGCCGATATCGTTGGCGAACCGTAGTTTCCGTTATGGTAGGTATGGAAAACGTCTTCAACGTGGACGCCTTCCAACTCTATCTCAAATTCATCGCACTCCTCGCCGCAATCGTTCGGCGTATCAAAATTTCCCAAGCCGCCGACAATAATCGTTGCGTTCGCGGGGGCGCTCCACAGCAAGAGAGTGCTCGCGAACATGGCAGCGCCACTTGTCCATCTCCAAACGCGTGTTTTCATGATTACCTTTCAAAAATAATGCTGTCCATGCATTCGCGATCGAAATGGTTCAACCATTGAATCGATTTCGAACGATGCGAATATCGCTGCGGCGCGGCAAGGCCGCGGCAAAGCCGGGTACGAGTTCTCCCGGTGGTCAGAAATTGAAAGCGCACCGCCGTCGCGCACCGGCAATGGACGCCAATCCCGTCCAAATTTGAATCACGTGCAGCCCAACGCCTTGAATTTCGTGCCCGAACTTCGGCTATTATGTCGCGCGACCGCGACCGCAACTATCGCCGATCGGCCTAGGGAAATTCCTCACGCAGCTTCAACTGTCGGATTCATGATGCCCGGAATCGCCGCAACAATCCGATATACCGTCGGCAACACACCGCTGGTGCGCGCCGCCCGCTTCGCGCCTGATCTCAACAACGAATTGCTCATCAAGCTCGAATACATGAATCCCGGCGGCTCCGTGAAGGATCGCATTGCATTCGAAATGGTCGAGGACGCCGTCGCGCGGGGCGTGCTTCGCGCCGGAGGGGAGATCGTCGAGGCTACTGCCGGGTGCCCGGCCGACGGCTGTTCGCGTCAGCCGGTCTTGGATACGCCGGGCAACCGGCCGGAACGCGCGCATGCACCGCTATGACAACTCTTTGGAACATCCTACTTTGGTACGCTACACTAGATCGGAGAGTCTTCAGGCTACCGCAGGGGTTGTAGTTCCGCGCGCACGCCCAGCGCGCCTCGGAGAGCGACAGCGCGCCGGACGGCGCAGCGGCCACTTGGCCGCCGCGAAGGAGATTTGTCCACCGCAAGGCACTCACGCATTGCGACGGGGTTCCCCGGAACGAGCTTGCACCCCCCAGCCCATTCCGTACTCATTCACGACGCAGCCAACTCAGCCGGCTGGCGAGAGTTTCGCATGTCTCCCGCTGGCGGCGCGCATCGAGCGGCTGGAAAGCGTGCAAATGATGTATGGTTTTGTATCCAATTGTAGTTATTTGTATGATTATGGCGTCGGAATCGCCCGAAGTCAATTTTTTTTCAGAATTCGAGCCAATCCGCAAGCGGGACCGCGTACTCGCAGTAACGATCAATGAATCGTGAAACCCTTTCTCGGGAGATTGCGCGTGGAATTGAATCTGCTGCGCCAAATTCTCAAATATGGATCGTGGGCAATGACTCGATTGCTCGACGGAGCGGGTGGCCTGACGGACGCCGCGCTGGATCAGCCGTTTGACATGGGTGTCGGCTCGCTTCGCGTCACGCTTCTGCACATTTACAACGGCGAACTGGTCTGGCTCGGACGGTGGAAAGGCGAACGCGATACGCCTTGGCCGTCCGAGGACGAGCGCGTTTCAGTTGCGGCCCTGCGTGAGCGGTTCGCCGCCAACGACGTCGCGCGGGAGGCTTTCCTGAAATCGCTCGCGCCCGACGATCTGGATGGAACGATCACGTATCGCGACTCGCGAGGCAGCCTGTTTGACGCCACGCTTCGAGACATGCTGATTCAGGGCATCTTGCATTCGCACCACCACCGCGCTCAGGCCGCCAACATGCTGCGGCGTGTCGGCGGGCCGGCGATCGACCTTGATTACATGTATCACGTTCGAACGCCCGCGTAGATCACACGGTGCTTCCGCATGCAACCGATCATGCGGCCATTAGCAACCTCAGGGTAGCGGGTTTGATCGGAAGCGGCGCACGCGCGTGCCATCCGAAGCACCGATTGATGCACAAAATCTCGAAAACCGCTAACCAACGGCCGCAAACGCGACTGGTTCGTCTTCTGCTGCAACGGTGAACGTGAAATGAACCGGCTCTGACGCCGGTGGCGAACGCCGAAAGACACACAACCTGCGAACGAGTTGGAGAGCGAACCATGTTCAAGCGAATGATGACGACGATCGGTTTCGGGCTAACGCTGGCTGCGGCCAATCTGGCTGCCGCACAGACTCACTGCGTCGATTTCGACGACCGCCCCGTGAACACTTTCCCATGTTGCGGCGTGACATTCAACAGCCGCGGGGTGGACATGACGACCGGTCAGTTTCAGTGGAGCGGCGGCGGATGGACTGCGGGCGGCGCGGCCTCAATCGTCAACTCGGCGGTGGTTCCCGGCGGTTCGCCTCCGCATGAGCTGAATTGCAACAATGTCAACGTGCGATTTGACATGGCGGATTTCAGCGCCCGTCTCGGCGGCCGGCCGGTCGGACGGCTCGAAGTTCAATACGCCGATCTCGGCGGAAATGTGAATATCCGTGTAAATGGCGTGTTCAACAACGTGAACAACCTCACGGATATTCCGAACGGATCGTTGATGGCCGGCGTGCGCTACTTCCGCTCGCCGAACACAATCCTCCTCGTGGCGGACCCTGATCCGATCGGCGACTTTGCGATCGGCGGGCAGGAGTTCTTCATCGACGACGTTTGCGCGACGGCGCTGCGCTATCCGCTTGGCGACATGAACTGCGACGGCGAAGTGAACAACTTTGACATTGATCCGTTCGTGCTGGCGCTCACAAACTCCGCCGCCTACGCTGCGGCATATCCCGATTGCGACCCGCTCAACGGCGACGTCAACGGCGACGGCGTGCTCAACAACTTTGACATCGACCCGTTCGTCGATCTGATTACCGGCGGTTAAACGGACAACCCTCCTCCGCCAGTGCGCCCGGTCGGTGTGATCCCCACCGATCGGGCGTGTTTCTTTTTAGCGCCGCTTCAACCGGCACTTTTTGCGCGGCCGGCGTTGAAGTGAGTCAGCCCGCCGACAAGAGATCTGCCGCTACTAAACCACGCGCCAACCCGCTCCGAGAACATAGAAAGACGGTCGTATTGCACTGATAGCACGAGCCGGCCGCGGCTGCGCGGCGCGGACGAGGGAGCCAGATATGTCCAACAAGACGCGAATCGCTCGTAAGTTCATCGTCACGCTGGCCGGAGTCGGCGCGACTTCGTACGCTCTGTCGGGTTGCAGCACCTCGGTGCGCGACACGGTGATATCCGGTCTGGGCGATGCATCCAATAGCCTCGCGACGACGTTCATCAGCGCCTTTTTCGAGCATCTGCTGGAGCGCAATGACCAGCAGGATGCCGTGCCGACCGTGAAAATTCGCTTCGACGACGCCGCGACTTTCGCTTAACAATTCGTTGGGCGCGAGCAAATTGGGCGGCACGGAGGCCGCCTACGCGCCACGGACCGCCGTTGGGGCATGAAGCGCCGAGGCGAATGCCATGTCAGCTCTTCCTCCAAACTGGATCGCTTCCACGATCGGCGGTAGCGCCGCCGCTCAGCGCAGCGCCGAATTGAAACGCGGCGAGGCCGCAGCCGAGCAGCGCCGCCTCTCGCAGACGCCGAACCAGGCGATTCCCGATGTGGACGACGTGTCGATCGTCTCGGCGGATGACCGCATTTCGGCCGACGCCGAAGGCTCCGGCAGCCAAGGTCGCTCGTTTTCGCACTCGGGCGATCAACCCAGCCCGCCGCCCGATGAACCCGCCGACAACACCAGCGGCGCGCACATCGACATGCAGGCATAGATCGCGGGCGGCACCGCGGCAAAAGAGCCGCCGATTCGACGGCTCGCTACAATCCGCAACGAACGATCGACGCTGCCGCATTTGGCGAGGAACCTGTGCCGGGGCTGCACACCGAGCGAATCCGTATTGAGCGCGTCCGCCGAAACCCGCAAACGCGGATTTGGCGCGAATGGTGTTTCGTTCGCGCGGCGTTGCAGAGTTTTGGCAAGCGTTTCCTCGTCATGGCCGTGATTCTGCTGACCTGCGGAATTCTGTTTCAGGTTTGCGAGCCGCGCCCCGACCGCAGCTTTCCGGAGGCGGTGTTCTTCGGATGGAGCCTGGTTTTCGGGCAGCCGCCGGAGGATTTTCCGGATCATGTCGTGCTGCAAATCCTGTTCTTCCTGATGCCGGTGGTGGGGCTGACGGTGATCATCGAGGGGCTGATCGATTTCACGACGCTGCTGCGCGACCGCCGCCGCGCGGAAAGGAGTTGGTGCCGCATCATGTCCAAATCGCTGCATGACCACGTGATTCTGGTGGGGCTAGGGCGGCTCGGTTTTCGCGTGTATCGACTGCTGCGCAAGCTCGGTGAACCGATGGTGGTGATCGAGAACGACCCAAACTGCGAATTTCTGGATGACGTGCGGCGCGACGGCGTGCCGCTGTTCATCGCGGATGCGCGGCGTGAGGCGTACCTGCACGACGCCAATGCCAGGGACGCCAAGAGCATCATCGCCGCGACGAATAATGACCTGGCCAATCTCGAAATCGCGCTGGACGCGCGGCGAATCAATCCGAACATCCGGGTCGTGCTGCGCATGTTCGATCAGAACGTCGCCGACAAAGTGCGTGACGGCTTCAAGATTCGCATCGCCATGTCGCAGGCGGCGATCTCCGCGCCGTCGTTTGCGATGGCTGCCGTCGAATCGGACATCGTCGGCAGCTTTGTGATGGGCGACCGCCTGGTGATCGTGTTGAATTGGGCGATCGACGCCGTCAGTCCGCTGGCCGGCAGGTCTATCGGCGATCTGATTCGCGAAAAGAAAATTGGTGTGGTGGAATATCGCCCGGTCGGCGGCGAAAAGCAGCTCTTTCCGTCGCCGGATCAGGTGCTGTCGGTGGGCGATCAACTGCTGGTTCAAGGACTATATGAATCGATCGACGAATTGCGCGTCCACGCGATCGCGCCCGAGGCGATGCGCGCGCGATGACGGCCCAATCGGGCCACACACGCCGCCGATCGTTCGTTCGAACATCTGGTGCTGAATTTCGCGCAGCGCTGCGGGAATTAGCCAACGCCGATTCTCCACAACAAGCGAACCAACCCGGGGTAACCCACTCCGGACTGAGTCGTTACCGTCTTTCACAACCCGCGAGGGCGAAGGGCGTTGTAACTACAGTGTTCACCGAATGGCACGCGCTTTGCAGCGTGAACAGCGAAAGAAAGGTTCTGCATATGTTAAAGGTTGCAGATTGGCGCGAGCAGTGGAAAGCAAAAATCAAGACGGCCGCACAAGCGCTTCGCGCGATTCGCCCGGGCGACCACATTTATCTGTCCGACGGCTCATCCACGCCGCTGGGTCTCGTGCAATCGATGTGCGGCGACGATATTCCGCTCGGCGATAACGAAGTCATCCACCTCATGACGCTGGGCGCGGCGCCTTACACTGATCCGAAATTCGCCGGGCGCGTTCGGCATAACGCGCTGTTCATCGGAGCGAACGTCCGCGACGCGATCGCCGAAGGCCGCGCGGATTACACGCCGGTGTTCCTTTCCGAAATCCCCGCGCTGATCGAGTCGCGCCGCATTCCCGTGGATATCGCGCTGGTCTCGGTGTCTGAACCGAACGCGCACGGCTTCTGCTCGCTCGGCACGCACGTAAGTCTTTCGCCCGCGGCGATTGCAGCGTCGCGAATGGTCGTCGCCGAGGTGAACCCGCGCATGCCGCGAACCAACGGGCCATACCGGCTCCACGTGGATCAGATCGATGCGCTGGTGGAAATCTCGCACGAGCTTCCCGAAGCGGCCCAGCACAAGGACAAACCCGAAACCGGCGCGATCGCACAGTTCATTGCGGAGCTCGTGCCGGACGGCGCCACGCTGCAACTGGGCATCGGCTCGATTCCCGACGCGGTGCTGCACGCGCTCGTGAATCATCGCGATCTTGGCATTCACAGCGAGATGTTCAGCGACGGCGTCGTCGATCTCGTCGAGCGGGGCGTGATCACCTGCAAGCGCAAAAACATCAACGCCGGCAAGATCGTGGCCGGATTCGTCATCGGCACGCGCCGTGTCTACGACTTCGTCGACAACAACCCGTTTGTGGAGCTGCACCCGATCGACTACGTCAACGACCCGTTCCTGATCGCCAGGCACAACAACATGATGGCGATCAACACCTGCCTTGAGATCGATCTCACCGGACAGGTGTGCAGCGACTCGATTGGAACCAGCTTTTACAGCGGAATCGGCGGGCAGGTGGATTTCATTCGCGGAGCGGCCCGCTCGCGCGGCGGAAAAGCGATCCTGGCGCTGCCATCGACCGCGATGGGCGGCATCGCGTCGAGGATCGTCCCGCGCCTGAGCGATGGGGCGGGCGTCGTTACCACGCGCGGAGACGTGCATTACGTTGTCACCGAGTACGGCATCGCGGACCTGCACGGCCGAACCGTTCGCGAACGCGCCATGGCGCTGATCTCGATCGCCCATCCGAAGTTTCGGCCGTGGCTGCTCGCGGAGGCCAAGCGCCTGCGGTTCACGTACGCCGATCAGATCGAGCCGCCGGTGCGCGTCCCGCTTTATCCGCGGCAACTGGAGCTTCGCACGACGATGCGCGACGAGCGGCCGCTGCTGATTCGCCCGGTCCGAGCGACCGATGAGGATTTGTTGCGCGACATGTTCTATCGGCTGTCCAGCGAGACAATTTATGAGCGGTTCCTGGCAAGCAAGCGCTACCTGCCGCATAGTCGATTGCAGCAATTCTGCACCATCGACTATGACCAGATGATGGGACTCCTCGCGACGACTGAGGTCGAGGGGCAGGAACGCGTCGTCGGCTGGGCGATGTACGTCATGGATCGCGCGACCGGATTCGCGGAAGCCGCTTTTCTGGTGGACGATGCGTTTCAAGGCCAGGGCATCGGCACGCAACTGATGCGGCGTCTGACTGAAGTGGCCGAATCGCGCGGCGTGAAAGGATTCACGGCGCTCGTGCTGGGCAATAACATTCGAATGTTGCGCGTGTTTGAAAAGTGCGGCTATCCTGTCGAAGCGACGCAGCGGGAAGATACGCTGTCGCTGAAGATCAAGTTCGAGGGGGCGGCTCATCGCGATTGGAGCGCTGTGACCAGGCCAAGCCCGACTCCGATGCTGATGTAGCGGCGGCGCGGCGGAAGAGCGGCTCACATTGCGCCATGAATTGCAAACGAGCGTGACACGATCCCCGCGATGCGCATATCATTTCGGGCGATGAAAAAAGAACCTGCGGAAACGCCATACGAAAGCCGATTGCCGTACGAAGCCGCGCGCGTCCACGCCGCGGCGATCTACTGCTCCGACGGCCGCGTCGGCGAGCATTTTGACGACTTCCTGCAGCGCGGGCTGGGCCTGCCGCGCTACGATCGCGTCGCATTGCCCGGCGGACCGGCATGCCTGGCCGGCCATCCGCAGGCGCATTTGGAAGAGCAAGGCGTCGTCGATGAACTGAAATTCCTCGTCGAGGCACACAAGCTGCGGCGCGTCGTGCTCATCGCCCATCAGGCATGCGCGTTTTACGGTACGCGATTGGAGCTGAACGGCCGGCGGCTGGAACTGGTCCAGCGCGCCGACCTGGTTCGCGCCGCGGCCGTCGTGCGCCGCGTAACTGGTATCGATGCAGTCGAGGGCTATTTCGCACGGCTGGGCGAAAACTGCGTGCGCTTCGAGCCGATCGAGGTGTGATCGTCGCTTACTCCGGGCAGCCGCCGCTTGCGATGCACTCCACAAACCCGTCGATATCAAAATTATTCACGACATTGTCGTGATTGATGTCGGAATTCAGCACGAAGCAATCAGGATATTGCATCTCGTATGCCTCGGGGTTGGTGAGCGCCAGCACGAACGCGTCGATGTCGAAATTGTCCACCGCGTCGTCGCAATTCGTATCCGCATCGAGCGCGCCGCGATTAACGATAATGAAGCCGCGAATTTCGCCGGCCGGATACGCCGTCGTTGTGATGCGGAAGAACGTCCGGCCGTCGTTCATCCCCAGAATGATCGCGTTTAGCGCGTCTCCAACGGTGCCGCCGCTTTGTGCGATGAAGGCCGGGCTGTACGTGGAAGCAGCCGAAAGATCCAACTCGATCTCGTATGATCCGCTGGTCACATCGATCGGAAAATCCGGCAATGAAGGATCGCCGATGGCGATTCCCGCGTTACCTGCAAGCGGCGTCGGCGTCAGCCCGTCGATATGCGCGGTGAGTGGCGTCCCGCTCAAGCCTTCGAACTCGACGTGAAGGTGGATGGTGACGAAATCGAGATGAGTATGGACGTGAACATGACCGGTCGCGGGCGAACCATTTGGGTTCATCTCGTTCGCGCCGCTGAGGATCGCTTCATAACCGTATTCGTGTGCGTAGGCCGCACAAAGGCTGCCCGCGAACAGCGCGGCCATTCCGGCCCGTTTGACCAATCGAAACCGAATTTTCGACGTATGCATTTGCCTCTCTCCAAATCCGGCGATCGCGGCGTGCGGAGACATCAAGCATGCGGCGCGGTCGGAGCGCGGCAAAGCGAATTCGTTTTCGATGTCGGATCGTTTTGATGCGCTCGTCGGCCCGGCAAGCGCACTGGATTTCCGGTTCATTGTAGTGCTTTCGACGCCGTTTCAAAACCTAATCCAGGCATTCCGCCGCCATGACGATCGTCATAACATGCGACGCACGTCCGGATCGCCGACCGCGCGGTGCGCGGAGCCGGCCACGCGGCGACCATGAGTGGCGCGAATGCCGAAATTTGACCTGTCATTAGCGATCAGCTCCGAGCCACTCACGGACTTTTCGTGGGCGGACGTGTTTGGCGAGGAACGGGCCGCGCTGCCGGTTGAGCTCGAAATCGGCACGGGAAAAGGCGCGTTTCTCCTGCGCCGCGCGCTGGCGCTGCCCGATCGGAATTTTCTGGGCATCGAGTGGGCCAACGAGTTCTATCGCTACGCGGCCGACCGAATGGCCCGCCGCGGCGCGACCAATGTGCGAATGCTGCGCGCTGAGGCGAGCCTGTTCATGCGACAAACCTGCCCGCGCGACTCGCTGGCCGCGCTGCACGTCTATCATCCGGACCCCTGGCCCAAAAAACGCCACCACAAGCGCCGGCTGTTTCAGCTCGCGTTTGTGGAGGCGGCGATTTCGTGTCTGAAATCCGGCGCGCGATGGGCGATTCAGACGGACCATGCTGAGTACTTCGCACAAATCCGGTCGCTGCTGATGGGGCATTCGCAACTAATCGAAGCGCCGTTCGATGACCCTGCCTGGAGCGTTGACGGCGCGCGGCTCGGCACCAATTTCGAAGTGAAATACATCGCGGAGGGCCGCCCGATCCATCAGATTGCTTTTACCCGGCGCTAGCGCCGCGCCACGTCATGCCGCGTCAATCGCCGGCTGCCAATCGGCCGGCGGCGGCGATTCCTCGAACCCGCGGCACGCATTCACATAAGCGGCCGCCGCTTTGTCGTCCGACCGCCGCGTCAGGCATTGCTCAAATCGCTTGCGGGCGGCGGCGAATTCGCGCCTGTGAAATGCGGCGATTGCTTCGCCAAACGCCGTCAGATACGCGGACTCGTCCCCCGTCTCCTCGCCGGCTCGCCCCAACAGCTCAAACACCTGCACCGGAATTTGCTTGCCCTTGACACGAACACCGCCCAGCGGCCGAAACACAAACCCTTCGCCGGCGCGCCGCCGCACTTCGTCATTCACCAGAATCCGCGTGTCAAACGTCTTGTTTGTGCTTTCGAGGCGCGCGGCGACATTCACGCAGTCGCCGATACAGGTGTAGTCGAACTTCTGCTCCGAGCCGCACGGGCCGACGACGGCGCTGCCGGTCGCGACGCCGATGCGCAAATAAAGATCGCCGAAAGCCTCGTCTCCGCCGGCGCGCGCCTGCTCCTCAATCAGCGCGCGAAGCGCGGCGATCAATTCCAGCGCCGCTTCGCAACCTAGCCGCGCGTGGTCCGGCTGCGGATAGATCAGCGGATTCCAGAACGCGAACACGCCATCGCCCATGAATTTGTTAATGATCGCCTCGCGCCGCAACAAGACCTTACAGAACCGCTCCAGGCACGCGTTCAAGACGCGCTGCGTACGCTCGGCGCCGATCCGCTCGGAGATCGGCGTAAAGCCGCGTAGGTCCGTGAACATCGCGGTTACTTCGCGCGTCTCAGCCTTGCGGCAAAGCTCGGGATTGTCGGCCACCTGTCGGGCGATCTCTGGAGACGTGAACTGCGTCAGCGCGGTCGAGAGCCGCCGGCGCTGCGCTTCCGCGAAAAAGTACTGATACACCGTGAGTGCTGTATACGCCGCGAACATCGACATGAGCGGCGCGACCAGCGGCATCCACAGATCCCCCACCCGAAACAGCAGCGCAGCCAGTATGAAATAAGCGGTTCCAAGCGCGACACACAGTGTGAGGGCCAACCGCGGCCGAAGCAGCGCGCCCACTGCCGCCGCCGCCGCGCCGAGCAGTCCGGCCAGCACGTAATTCAACCAACCGGGCGTCCAGTTGATCACGCGCCGATTCAACAAACCGTTGATCAGGTGCGCGTGAGCGAGCACACCGGGCGTCTGCGGCGCAAGCGGCGTCGCGACAATATCGCCCTGCGCGGTGGCGGTGTAACCGATCAGGCAGATTTTGCCGTGAATCAGCGGCTTAAGATTCTCGATCGCTTCGCTCGCGCTTCGCAAAAGCTGATCGTTTTTCAGCGCCGCGAAAGTTCGTTGATGCTCAAGTTCTTCGCGCGCCGCCATAAACGAGCGCAGTGCGGGCGCTTCGGCGCTGTCCTCGTCGGCCTGACCAGCCGCTGCGACCAGCTGCGATTCGAGTTTCGAGAGCTCGCCGTCGATTTCCGTTGCGTTCGCGGCGTGTTCGCGGGCGACAGCGTCCTGCGCCGCGTAGCGCGCAGCAAAGGATGTCGCCTGAGCGTCGGCCTCATCCGCGATCAACTGCTCCGCCACCTGCTGAAATCTGGCAGGTGCGGAGTGCAACATCAACTGGTTTCGCGCCACCTTCAGCGCTCGCACATTTCGGTCCACAAGCGTGCGCAGGCGGTCGATCTCGGTCAGCGACTTCGCCGAGACCGCGGCAAATTGAATCGCGTCGCCCTCGCGGTGCGCCCACGGGATGAGCATCCTCCCTGTCGAATCAAGCGGTATCGACAAAATGTCGCGCCCATCGACGCCCACCAGTTGCAGACCGGCGCCGCGCAATTGCGAACGAGGTGCATCCACGCGGAATTCATCGAACACCAGCGAAAACGCGACCTGCGTCACGACCTGACCGCCCGCTTGCGCGAACAGCCACTGTCGCCGCACGCGGCCGTCGCTGTCGGGCATGAAATTCACAAATCCGTTGCGCCGCGCCGCCCGCGCGTGCAGATAGTACACCGGCAGCAGTTCATCGCTCCGCCGCGCGATGTCGCGCACCGCATCCGCCGGAAACGTAGCCCCCGCAGTTGACGCATGCAGGCTAAGCTCAACCCGCAGCGCGCTAAGTACCTGATTTCGCTCGTCTGTTTCGCGATCAAACGGCGCCGCGCTGACCCTCGACAGAAACTCCCGCCCCAGCGTCGGCGGCGCGGCCGTCCAGCGCGCGGGATCGGCTGCCAGCCACGCGCGCACCTGGTCACGCAGCGCGACGAATTCGCGCTCGGCCGACGTCGGATTCACCGGCTGATCGTCCAGACTGTACGAAAGATAGCAATTCCCCGCGTCGGACACCGCGTCGGCCAGTTTCAGATCCGGGCAAACGAGGTCCACGCCCAGTCCGACGAAATCGCGCTGATCCGCCAGCATGTCGAAGCCGGGCGGAGATCGGCCGCGAATCGGCTCAGGTTCCACCCAATTCAAATCGACCAGAATCGAACGCGCTCCCGCCTCGTGCAGCACTCGAATCAAGCCAGCCTGCACGTCTCGCGGCCACGGCCACCGACCGACATCGCGCAATGCCTGATCGTCGATCGCAATGATGGCGATGTCGTCGCGCAACGGAATTGCGGCGACGTTGCGAAAACGCCAGTCAAGCGTGCGCAGTTCGCCCCACTCGAAAAGGTGAGCTGCATCCACCGCGATCATCGCCAGCGCGGCGAATAATCCGACGCCGATGGCGAGCCGACGCTGGCGGCGCTGAGAGCCGGTTTGAACCATGCATGCATATGGTCGCCGCGAATCGGTGAATTGCAACGCCCGTAGCGGTACAATCGTGATCGCCACGATCCCATCCGAAGCGTACTCAGAGGAGTTTGCCATGCTCGCAGGAAATAAGGCGGGTTTCTTGTTACTCGCGATCGCACTGGTTGCGGCAAATACTTTGTTGGCCGGCACAATCGGTTTTGATCTCAAAGAACCTGTTGTCAGCGAGGCAATCGAATTGCTTGAGGCCGGGCGCTCCGGTGAGGCTGTGAAGAAGCTGGAGGACGCGGATCAGAGCGCGCGCGGCGACGCTGGGCGGCGGCACGCGATTCAATTGGGCCAGGCGATTCTTGACATCAGGCGAGGCGAGCAGGCCGCCGCCAGAAAGATCCTCGCGCCGCTCGCAAAGCTCGAAGACGAAGCGGATATCGCGTATGCGGCCGAGGCGCTTCAGGTCATCTCGCAGCGCGCGGAGAAGAAGCGCGGAAGCAAGGAAAATCGCGCGCTGATCGCGGGCGACGCTTGGGCGGAACTACTGCGCGAATGCTTCGATTCGTTCGCGAAGGAGTGCGAAAAGGCGGACGACACGCTCGTGCAATCCTGCAAGAACCGGCAATTTCAACTTGTTGAGAACCAATTGCAGCAATCCTGCGACGCTCGGGAACGGGCGCTGGTCATTCAAACCGACGAATTGACGCAGGCTCGAACGGACTTCGCGCAGGCACACCATGCGCGGCTATCACGCGCAATCGAGGCGGCGAATGTAAAAATTGCTGAACGAAAAAACGATGCGAAGACGGCAGGAAAAGACATCAAGAAACGCCGCAGATACAGCGACGAACGCAAGCAGGCGAAAAAGGACAACATCGAAGCCCGGCACGAAGCGCGTGACGCAACGGAGATTGTCGATTTGATCGTTCAGGAGCGCGACGACATCGAGCTTCGCTTCGGGTTGAAAAACGCCAAAGGCCGCAAGAGCGGCAAGTAAAGCGTCATGCCCGATCATCCTCGTCGGCCGATCGGGACTCGTCGCTTGGGGAATACAGCACCACCACTCGCCCAACGCGACCGACGAATTCGCACGGCACAGCTTCGGCGAGCTGCCGGCCGGCCGCATCGCACGCCTGAGCGTCGTCGCCCTGCACGCGAATTTTCAGCAGCTCGCGGCTGCCAAGGGCCGTTCGGACGTGATCGATTGCGCCGGGCGAGAGTTCTCCCGCCTGAATCGTGATGTTTGCGGATAAGCGATTCGCCTGCGCGAGCAGCTCGCGGCGGCGCTTGGGGTCCATCGACTGATCTCCATCAATGATCCACTTGTTTTCCGAGCATCGGCGACAGTTCGGCCATGCGACGGTTGAGCAATTCGACACTGCTCGCTTCCATGTTCAATCGCAGCAACGGCTCGGTGTTTGACGCCCGGACATTGAACCACCAGTCCGCGTACTGCACCGTCGCATCCTTGTCGGGATTCTCGAAGTTCTGCTCGCCGCTGGCGAAATACGTCTCGTGAGGCGCGAGCAGCTCCGACAGCGGGCGGCCGGTGCGCGTCATCAGATTCAGCACGGCCACGAACGCGAACAATCCCGAGTCGCAGTAGAAAAAGTCGCGGAAGTAAAAGTGCCCCGAAAGCTCGCCGCCGAACACCGCATCGTGCTCGGCCATCGTGCGCTTCATGAACACGTGGCCGACGCGCTCGCGCCGCGGAATGCCGCCCGCTTTTCGAATCGCATCCGGAACCGCGCGGCTGCTGCGCAGGTCGTAGACGACAGTCGATCCGGGTCGTTCGCGAAGGTATTCACCCGCGAGCAGCGCGGTCAACACATCGCACCGCACGATACCGGCTTTTTCATCGACGAACATGCAACGATCCGCGTCGCCGTCGAAGCACGCGCCGAAATCGGCGCTGTGCTCGCGAACGGCCGCCCGAAGCTGGTCAAGATTCGCGGCGACCAGCGGATTCGGCGGATGCGTGAAGTCGCCGTTGTGCTCGAAATTCAACGGAATCACCGTCAGATTCGGCACATTCGAGAACAAAATCGGAAACCAGCGGCCGGCCGAGCCGTTCGATGCGTCGATGACGACCTTCATCGGCCGCGGCGGCGTGAGGAAGCGGTGCAGATACGCGCGGTATTCCATCGACAAATCAACCTGTCGCGGCGGCTCCGTCTCCGGAACGCGATGGCGCGAAATCGCTACCGCAATGCGGCAGATTTCGCGCAGTCCGGTATCCTGGCCGATCGGCTTGCCTTTCGGACCACAGATCTTGAAGCCGTTGTAATTCGCCGGATTATGGCTGGCGGTCACCATCACGCCGCCGCAACACGGCAGGTGATTCGTTGCGAAGTAAATCTGCGATGTATCGACCAGGCCGATGTCGATCACGCGCGCCCCGGTGGCCCGCGCTCCCTCGATCAGCGCGTGACTGAGCGACGGACTGTGCTTGCGGATGTCGCGGCCGACGATCAGCGTATTCTTTGCTTCGTCACTACGGTCATAGCCGGTGAGCGAAGTTCTCAAAAACTGTGCGGCGGCGTTGCCGATGCGCCACGCGGCGTCCTCGTTCAGCTGATCCGGCACCGTGCCGCGCACGTCGTAGGCCTTGAACACTTTCTCGATCATGAGCTTGTCATCCTGTCGCATGAGTAACGCGCGGCCGGTGGCGGACCGGGGCGGCAGCGCGAGCGGTGACCGTTGATTGAGGTTGATGCGAGCCGGCGGTTCGGGCAGCAAAGATCCCGCCCGAGACAATGATGAAGTCGGCTTCTCGTCTGGCCCGGATTCGGCGTGTTGTGGCGCTGGCGGCGCGGATTGCGCCGTCGCGGTGACCGGCAGATGCCGCTCGTCGTCGTTGAACTGGCAGCCGGCGCACTTGTGGAAATGCACCCTCCGCCGTCCGATGCAAACCGCGTCAGAGATGCGGATTTGCTCCTCGCCGGGACAGTAGCGCGTGAACGTGTTGAGCTTCTGCGACATTTCTCCGCCGCGTCATCCGTCTCGGCATGGCCGCTCGGCCATGCACGCCCGGCTGGACTCGATTCGCACCGCGCCATGGCCGATCTCGCCTCGTGCCGGAACGGCGCAGCGTGTTTATATATCCCGGCGAGCGCCGTTCAGCCACCGCTGCTCGCTCCGCGGGGTAGTGACCATGGAATTCGATTAGGCCGATCGCGCCATGTCATGCGGCGCGCCGCTGGACGCCCAAAAGCGCAGCCATGCGGCACGCGCGTGCGCTCCCGGCGCAAGATCTGTGCGGCGAGAGAGCTTCAAAAAATCATGCAGACGGGCGAAGTGTTACCAGCGCCGGCGCGCCCTTTGCTGATGACCCACTTGCAATTGCACGCTGGCATGTCGAAGACCGCTGTGAATCGCGGTTGTCTGGCGTGAATAACAGCGAATCCGGCGGACTCGGCCGGCAGGGTTGCGGAATTAGCATCTTGGGACTGGGTGATCGTCCGCGTGTTACGGACGCGATCGCGCGGGTGTTTAGGCCGTAGGAAACTCAATCCAGTCTCGATCCTAGCTTCGATTGGGGACGGGCGGGGGTTGGTTACAATCGCGAACGTGCGGGGATTGGTGACGGCGTTTGTTGGTGCATCGATGTTGCCCGCATGCGCATCGCCCGCGCGGGGGCAGTTGGATCCGAATGATCCGTGGCCGAAGGATACCCAGAATGAGCGAAACTCGGGCACCGGTCCGAATCGGGGGCCGCTCGTTTGTTACAACGGCACCGCCTGCCCGCCGACGCAACGGCCGTCGGCCCGGCACCCGGCGCCGATGATCCCAAGAGTTTGTTGTGTCACGGACATGCTTACGCGGAGTACCGCGAAAGCATGCCACCGGCCGGCCGGCTTCGTAAGCACGCCACTCGCCGCTTGCCCTATTATCACAGTCAGATGGTCATGAAAACAGGCGCTACGAACTAGAAACCCATCGCTCAGTTTCGTTTGACCAGCGAGCTCCGATCGTGCCCAGCGTCTCATATTCCAAGTATAACTCTGCAAGTGTTGTCGGCTTCAGCCTCAGCCGGTGGCACAGCCACTCTTTCAAATCAAGTACAGAGACGCGTTCCAGCCACAACGACTCCAGAAAGCCGGCCAATTGGCGAGATTGTGATTCAATGACGCCAAGAACACCAGGCACCGTGCCATTCCACGTGCCTCATCAAAAGTCATTGGTGCGCCGGAGTCTGGCTGCGCAAGTAAGTCACCGAGCGATTTAGGCTTTCGCATTGTCGATGTTCTCTTCGATGCCGGAAGCGCGCTGTCGGCGCTTAACTCTGGCAGCTCGATCGCTTCTTCTATACAAAAGTGACCTTCCATGGCTACGGCCATCCCCTCTGCAACGGCGGCCGGGTAGTTGTGCCCGCTCGTAAGTATATACATAAGACTGTGCGTCACCTCATGCACAATCGTGCGCCATGCCAGGTCTGGTGATACCGAAGATATGTCAACGTGAGTACAACGTGTTATTGCATTCCACATCCCACGGGTTCGCCGCGAGGCAGTTCACGCCGGGCGCCGCGGTGGCGGCGTCCCAGGTGCCGTTGTAGGCGTTGCCCCACACGCCCGGGATGTTGGCCCGCATGCGGTCGAGCATGGTCTCGGCGGCGAAGGTCGCCTGC
>JAEUIR010000399.1 GCA_016795025.1 Phycisphaerales bacterium | reverse complement strand
TCCGTTTCCGTACAATTCGCATTCGACCGGGCTCGATGTCCTGTGGGCGGGGGTCCCGATGGTCGCGCTGCTTGGGGACACTTTTCCCGGACGAGTGGGGGCCAGCCTGCTGCGCGCCTCCGGCCTCGAAGAGTTGATCACCACTTCTCCCGATGAGTACCATCAGCTTGCCCTGGCACTGGTTCGTCACCCCTCGCGCCTGCACGCGCTGCGGGCGAGACTGGCCGAAAACAGGCGGCACTGTGCGCTCTTCGACATGCCGGGTTTTGTTGGCTCGCTGGAAAAGGTGTATTTCCGGATGTGGAACAACCATCTGCAGGGCGCCAGGACGCCGGTGGTCTGATCGCCGGCCCGAATTAACGTGAAAGTCGCGTCAGCGACTCACGAACCTCCCCTCTCGACTCGCGGGGGAAAGGGAAACGGTCATGACTTTCATGATCGGGGCTGCCTGGAAAAGTCATGACCGTTAGTGGTGACCCGCCCGACGCTGGGCATGGCTCGGAACAATGGCCGGATCACGGAGGAGCAGTCGCACGTCCGCCCGATCGAGTCGGCCGATGTAGTGCGGCGGGAATGATCCGTGCTGCTGGTCGACCAGGGTGCGCTCATAATTCGGTGGCCAGCGCCGCACAATCACCGCACGACCGAATTCATGGAATGGGGTAAAGGCGCCGATGCTCAGCATGGCAACAATCAGCCAGGGTCTGGAGCCGTCGGCAGGCGGGCTGTTCCCGGGTTGAAAGAGGGTCAGCGTCAGGATCAGCAGCATGATCAGCGAGGGCGTTGAAACCCGCAACAGCAAGTCGTTGGAAGGGCCGAACACCCATAGTGGC
>JAEUIR010000398.1 GCA_016795025.1 Phycisphaerales bacterium | reverse complement strand
GTCCGATCTGCACTTCACGCCTACGCCGCGCGCCGGCATGGTGCGGCTGCGTATCGACGGTCGACTGGCACCGTACCTCAGCCTGCCGAAAGCCGCATTCGAGCGACTCGTCGGCCTGCTCGCCAACGAGGGCAGCGTGCGCGATCTGGTCACCACGCGCGAAGCGCTGTTCCCGCCGCCGGCCGATCTCGCCGGCCGCTACGGCTTCCGCGTGCAGTTGACGCAGACCGTGCGCGGCGTGGCAGCCGTCATCCGCGTGCTCGATCGTCAGTCACCGGTCGTCGAGTTCGACAGCCTGGGGTTCGATCCCGAGTCGGCGCGCCAGCTCCGGCGCTGGGCGTCGACCGCCGAAGGCATGGTGCTGGTGACCGGTCCGACCGGCTCGGGCAAGACCACGACGCTGTTCGCGCTGATGCGGCTGGTCGACGGCCTGCGCTGCTCGGTCCACGCCGTCGAGAACCCGGTCGAGCTGCACTGTTCGCAGTGGCACCAGTCGCAGGTGCAGGCCGTGGGCGGCGTGACGGAGGCGGAGGCCTTCCGCACGTACGCCAAGGGCTTCCTGCGCTCGGACCCGGATGTATGCCTGGTCGGCGAGTTGCGCGATCTGCCGGCCGTCGACGCCGCGATCGATCTCGCCGGCACCGGGCATCTGGTGTACGCGACGGTACACGCCAACGGCGCGCCGCAGACGCTGCAGCGCCTGCGTCATCTCGGCGTCTCGAGCGAGGCGGTGTCGGCGGTGCTGACCGGTGTGCTCGCGCAGCGTCTGGTGCCGCGGCTCTGCCCGCAGTGTCGGGAGCCGGGCAGCGATGCCGACACTGCGGAGGCGCTGCGCGA
>JAEUIR010000397.1:345-846 GCA_016795025.1 Phycisphaerales bacterium | reverse complement strand
GTCGTCGAGCGCCGCGATTGGCCTCGCGAGTGTTTCAGTCCGCGCCGCCCGTATCGAAGCACTCGCTCGTCAGCAGGATGCGGCCGAAGTGGCAGCGGCACTGCCCGGACTGGAAGCGGAATTCGCGCAGGCCCTCCCGGAACTGCGGGCCGAACTCGAACGACTCGCCGGCAAGCCGCCGGCCACCTAACGGTCATGACTTTTCCAGGACATCCCGATCATGAAGTCATGACCGTTTCCCTCCCTTGCAGGGCGCATTCCGGCTTGCACGCCGGAATCGTTCGATGGGCGCAGAGCATGCTCTGCGAATTCCCCATCTCACCCCCCGACCCCTCCCCCACGAGTGGGGAGGGGAGATTCGTGAGTCGCTGACGCGACTTTCCCATGAACGGTTGAACAAATGAATGTCCTGATTACTCCTCTCGGCACGGCCGACGTCGATTCAGTTGCCGCGCTGGCACGCCGGATCTGGCAGCAGACTTACCTCGGGATCATCAGCCA
>JAEUIR010000397.1:0-337 GCA_016795025.1 Phycisphaerales bacterium | reverse complement strand
ATCGACTTCATGCTCGAACAGCGCTACCACCGGCAGCGCTTGCTCGACGAGTTGACGATGCCGGATATCTGGTGGGATCAGCTCCATGTCGATGGCCAACTGGCCGGTTTTTCGTCTTGCCTGCGGATCGCTGGCGGCAAGGAAATGAAGCTCGACAAGATCTACGTCGATCCGGGAAGGCAGCGCCTGGGCCTCGGCGCCCGGCTCATCGAGCATGCAGCCGGCCGCGCACTGGCGCTCGGTTGCTGCACGCTGATTCTGGCGGTCAACAAGCGGAATCAGGCCGCCATCGCCGCGTATCGCAAGCATGGCTTCGCCGTCCGCGAATCGGTATGCG
>JAEUIR010000396.1 GCA_016795025.1 Phycisphaerales bacterium | reverse complement strand
AGGGTCTCGAGGGCGACATGCTGCAAGTTCGGCAGAGATGGCACCAGGTACTGATGAAAACTGTCGCTTCGCTATTCGATGAGGTATTTGTTGGAGCCGGCCAGGTGGAGCGGCAAAAGCCTCAACGCGTGGCCCTGGCATACCAGCAACTAAATAGAAACATGCGTGGGCCGAAAATGCGGCAGGCCCTTCATCTGCCGTCATCCGTAACCGATAAACCAAGGTCAAGCAAGAAGGTCACACAAATGGCCGCCATCTGACGGTCATGGCTGTTGCAGGCATCCTCGATCATGGAAGCCATGACCATGTCCCTTCCTTGCTGGGCGCATTCCGGCTGGCACGCCGGAATTGTTCGATAGGCACGGAGCCATGCTCCGCGAATTTCCCATCTCGCCTCCCGACCCCCCAAGCGGGCGAGGGGAGCCCTTCGACAAGGCTCAGGGCAGGATTCGTGAGTCGCTGACGCGACTTTCACATTAAGGAGTCCCGTATGGCTGTTTACTTCACGAAAGACGAAGGGAGTGGCAAGGTCTTGTTCGACTGGTGGGAAAATTTGGACCAGGATCGCGCGAGTCGCGCGGTGCTGCGCAGAGCATCGTCACCCACTGAGATCGCGTTGCTCCCTGCTTATCAAAGGTTATGCAGGCGTTTGGGCGCGCTGCACTGGAAGGCGTGGGAAAGGGATCGATTTGCCGTCGTCGTCGGTGTGCTGTCGCATATAAAAGCCAACGACGCACGCTCACCGGCGCAGGCCATGAGCAAGCATGAGCCTGTCAAGCCGGGAGACAAACCTCCCGTCAGCGAACTGCGCTTCATGCGACTGCTCGATTCCCCCGACCCGGATTC
>JAEUIR010000395.1 GCA_016795025.1 Phycisphaerales bacterium | reverse complement strand
GGTTCTTCTACGACGAGCGATGGCGCATGGTCGCGACCTACCGCGGGAGTGACGCGAACCCGAAGGAGCGGTTCGTGTACCACAACGCGGGGTTCGCGGGGTACGGCGGATCGTCGTACATCGACAGCGTGATCCTCCGCGACTGCGATGATTCGGTGGACTGGAAGACCGCCGCGCCCGATGATGAGTTGCAGACCCGGTATTACTACCTCCAGAACTGGCGGGCGGATGTGGTGGCGCTGATCCAGGCCAACGGCGACCCGCTCGAATACGTCCGCTACTCGGCGTACGGAGTCCCCTTCGTCTACTCCGCGGCGGATGTGAACCGCGACGGACAGGTGAACGTGCTGGACACCTACGCCTGGGACGACTACACCGGCCTGGGCATCGGCGACCTCGCCGTGAGCGCCGATGTCAACCGCGACGGCAGCATCGACCCGGCCGATGCAACACTCATCGCCGACATGGACGGCTGGGGCGTGTGGGGCGGCAACGGGCGGGGGTTCGTCAGCCGCGTGGACAGCCGCAAAGGCTACGCGGGCTACGAGTTCGATCCCGCCACCACGCAGTGGCATGTGAGGCACCGCGTGCTGGTCAGCGAGATGGGGAGGTGGTCGCGCAGAGATCCGTTGAGATATGTGGATGGTGCGTCATTATTACAGTATTCGGCGTCGAACGCAGTTGGTGCCGTGGATCCGGAAGGTACCATGCACTGCATGGCATCGGCGTTATCGCAGACGCTCATGAACATCCTGCTGCCGTGCAAGCAGATCGCGTTCTGTGCGATGCTCAATGCACGATCGACTCGTGAGGGAGCGTGTTGTGTCGCGATGCTCGGGTTCGACCTTG
>JAEUIR010000394.1 GCA_016795025.1 Phycisphaerales bacterium | reverse complement strand
AGCGTGCTGCTGGTGACGCTGGCCACGGTCGACAAGATCAGCACCGGGATCGATCGTCTCTGGTACTGGTCGCTGCCACTGATGGCCGCGAGCGCGCTGGCCATCGGCGTCGCCACGGGATTCGAGATGCAGCCGGCGACCAGCATGCCGGTGATGGTCGCCTGCCTGCCGATGCTGCTGATCCATTCGATCGCCGTCAGCCAGGCCAGCTACCACCTGGTGCGCAAGGTGAAGCGGCAGAACCGGCAGCTGGACGAGCTGAGCCGGCGCGACACCCTGACGGCGCTGGACAGTCGCCGTTACTGGCAGGAACAGGCGGCGCTGCTGCTGGACCAATGCGCGGCGACCGGCGAGCCGGCCACGCTGCTGATGATCGATATCGACCACTTCAAGGCGATCAACGACCGCCACGGCCATGCGGCCGGCGACGACGTACTGCGCGCGACAGCGGACGTGATCCGCCACAGCATCCGTGGTCACGATGCCGCGGGCCGGCTGGGCGGCGACGAGTTCGCGGTGCTGCTGCGCGGCACCGACGTGGAGGCGGCCGGCATCGTGGCGCAGCGTATCCGCGAAGGCGTGCAGACCTTGCAAGTGGGCAGCGCGCCGGGGCTATGCCCCACCGTCAGCCTTGGGTTGGCGAAGGCAACGGGATCGGCGGACGGTTTGCGCGCCTAGCTCGAAGCGGCCGACCGGGCGCTGTATCAGGCCAAGAGCCGGGGCCGCAACCAGTTGGCCATCGACGACAACCTGCGGGCGATCGTCGATACGCCCTGATCCGGCCCCTCAGGCGCCGAGGTGCTCGGCGCGGTCGCGGTGCGGCATCTCCAGCACGTTGCTGGCCACGCGGGCG
>JAEUIR010000393.1 GCA_016795025.1 Phycisphaerales bacterium | reverse complement strand
CGAGCTGGGAATCGAAGCCGAGTTGCTCATTGGCGCTGACGGGGACCGGATTCGTGCCCTGCTGCGCGGCAAGGAGGGGGTCCTCCTGCCGGAAACACTGAGTATGCGTATTACCCACCCGACGCGCCAGGGTTTCGATCAGCAGGTGCTCCTGCACTCCGAGGGGGGTACTGTCTATGCCGGAGCAGTGAAGCCGTTTTCTGGCCGTTGGCACATTACGCTCGAAGACGAAGGGCAGGCGTGGCGGCTGGTGGGCGATTGGGTGACCGGGAAACAGTCGGTGCTGCGTCTGCCGGCGTCTGCCATCGCAACAGCTGCGTCGAAGGGGAATTCTGACTAACGGTCATGACTTCTTCAGGCACCCCCGATCATGAAAGTCATGACCGTTTCCCTCTCCCCCGACCCCTCCCCCACAAGTGTGGAGGGGAGATTCGTGAGTCGCTGACGCGACTTTCACATTAACGGTCATGGCTGTTGCAGGCATCCCCGATCATGAAAGCCATGACCGTTTCCCTCTCCCCCAACCCCTCCCCCGCGAGTGGGGAGGGGTGGTTCATGAGTCGCTGACGCGACTTTCATATTGAAGTGGGGGGGCCAGAGCATGTCGATGCTCGCGTCCGCCCACTCTCGCCTATGGCTTGCCCTGGCGGTGTCAACGCTAGTGCACGCGGGCTTGCTGACCATGATGGTCCAGGTATTGCCGCTACGCCTTGTGGTGTCTACGAAGCCACTGCTGGCGGTGATCAAGGTTCCGAATCGGGTGCTGCCGGCCGGTGCTGCCGTACCGGTGCCTGCAAGCACGCATGCGCCAGCGCGCCTGAAAACTGCGCCAATGCCGATTTCCGGGCGGCGTGTCCGTT
>JAEUIR010000392.1 GCA_016795025.1 Phycisphaerales bacterium | reverse complement strand
ACAGCCGCAATGCCATCGACGCGATCATGGATTGGAACGCAGCCGCGAGTCCGCCGCCGACGCAGCCGACGACGACGGCGTTTTTGCATGATCCATCCGGCAATCTGGTGTATGACGGCGCGTATGCCTATTTTTACGATGGACTCAATCGGTTGATTCAGATCAATCTGCCGGGAACCGTGGTGTTCGACTCGCTCGGCCGCGTGGTGGGCGGCACGCCCGGCGCGCTCGTCTCGCAATTCACCTATGACGGCCTGGGCCGGCTGGCGCAGCGCGTGCGGCCGGCGGCGAGCGGCAGCCTCAGTCTGCGCGTCGAGGATTTTTATTACGACGGCGTGCGGCGGATTCACGAGACGGTGAATCGCGGCGAATCGCTGGAGTATAGCGAGACCGAGCCGGACCCGGCAGAGTATGAGGAGCCGTTCGAGATCATCCCGCTCGACCCCGCGCCGGGCTGGGTGGTATTGCTGGACAATAAATTCGCGCAGCAGCGCGAGTATTTCTGGGGAACGGCGTATGTAGACGAGATCGTCGCGCAGATGGACTGGCTGGAGAACACTTACTATTACCTTCAGGACGCGAATTACAACGTGACGGCCGTGCTGCCGGCCACGATTTCGTTCGGCCAGCCGACGGTGTTGATGCAGTACACGTGGTCACCGTATGGCGAACTGTTGTACGCGGACAATCTGGGCGGCGTGACGGATGTCAACAAATACGCCGGCAACCGCGTGGGATTCCAGGGGTTGTTCTTCGAACGGCTGGACGGCGCGGTGACGGCCCAGCCGCTGGCGACGTGTACCAGCGGCACGATCGGCGCCCCGCCCGGCCAATCGCCCAACAACTGCGACACGCCGCGCGG
>JAEUIR010000391.1 GCA_016795025.1 Phycisphaerales bacterium | reverse complement strand
TTCGAACTCCATGGCAATTCAAAGCGTTGGCGTGATTGGTTGCGGCCTGATGGGCCACGGCATTGCACAGGTGGCCGCCACGGGCGGCTGCGAGGTGACGGTCGTCGAGGCCGATCCGACCGCCCTCGACAAAGGCGTGAAGCGCATCGAGGGCTCGCTCATGAAGCTCGTCGAGAAGGGGAAGCTCCAGGCGACCGAAGCGACGGCAATCCGCAATCGCATTCATCCCTCGACGAAGCTCTCCGACGTCGCGCAGTGCGATCTCGTCGTGGAGGCGATTGTTGAGAATCTCGACGCGAAGAAGTCGCTCTTCGCCGAGCTCGGCCGCATCACGAAGCCGAGCTGTATTCTTGCATCCAACACTTCGTCGTTCCCAATCGGCGAAATGGGCGACGCGTCGGGCCGCCCGCAGCGCATGGTCGGATTGCACTTTTTCAATCCGGTGCAGCTGATGGCGCTGGTCGAGGTGGTGCGCACAACGAAGACTGAGGAGAGCGCCTTCAAGGATGCTTTCGAATTCGGCAAGCGGTGCGGCAAGACGCCCGTTGCGGCAAAGGACACGCCCGGATTTATTGTGAATCGCCTCTTGGTTCCGTATCTGTTGGAAGCGATTCGTATGATTGAGCGCGGCGACGCGACGCCGGAAGACATCGATACGGCGATGCGGCTCGGCTGCGGCTACCCAATGGGGCCGCTGCATTTGCTCGATTATGTCGGCCTCGACACGACGCAGTTCATCGCCGACGGCTGGGAGCGCCGCTTTCCAAGCGAGCCGCTCTTCAAGGTCCCCGGCGAACTCAAGGACCTCGTGAAGCAGGGTCGGCTTGGCCGCAAGAGCGGCCGCGGCTACTACGAGTGGGAA
>JAEUIR010000390.1 GCA_016795025.1 Phycisphaerales bacterium | reverse complement strand
CCTCCCCGGCTTCGCCAGGCTGCGCCCCTTCGAGGACCTCCTGATCCGCACCCCGATCCCCGACCACCGCGCCGCCCTCGAGGCCGCCGGCGCCCCCCTCACCGGCACGACCTACACGACCGCGACCGCCCGCCGCGGCGTCATGCGCACCTGATCAGGCCTCGGCCGTCAGCTCGAAGATCACGTCACCGTCGCTGTACTCGACGCACGCCCGGCAGCGCCCGCCGCGCTTGGCCTCCCACAGCTTGGCGTCCGCCTCGGCGAACAGCACCGACGTGTCGAGGTTGTCCCGCGGCCACACCGACGCCCCCACGCTCAGCGAGATGCCCTGCTCGAGCGCCTGCGTGCCCACCCGCGCCGCGATCGCCACCACCTGCTCGGCGTTCGTGTCGGTCACCAGCACCGCGAACTCGTCGCCGCCGAAGCGCGCCACGATGTCGTGCGCCCGCAGCGTCGAGCGCAGCAGCACCCCGACCGTCTGCAGCAGCTCGTCCCCCGCCTTGCGCCCGTAGGTGTCGTTGACCGCCTGGAAGTGGTCGACGTCCAGCATGAGCAGCCCGCACTGCGAGCCCAGCCGCTGCGCCCGCGACTGCTCCTCCTGCATGCGCGTCTCGAACTCGCGGCGGTTGAACAGCCCCGTCAGCCCGTCGTGCCGCGCCAGCGTCTCCACGCTCTCGAGCAGCCGCAGGTTCTCCGAGACCAGCGCCGCCGCGTCGAGCAGGAAGCTGATGAAGTCGAGCGCCGAGAGGTCGACCGGCGCCAGCGTGTAGCGGTTGTCCGCGACCACCACCCCGAGCGGCCGCCCGCGCAGCTTGATCGCGCACACCAGGAACTCCTGCGGGGGGGCCAGCGCCGCGATCGCCGGGTT
>JAEUIR010000038.1 GCA_016795025.1 Phycisphaerales bacterium | reverse complement strand
GGAGAATTAATCCCCATGTCGCTCGCGATGGTGCATTCCATGTACGTGACATCGCCCGGGCCGACATCCGGATCGCGATCCCAGCCGCCCTGATGCAGCAGCAAATGCCGAATCGTGATGTTCCGCATGCGGCTATCGCCCAGGCTTGGCCAGGGATTAATGTTCAACACGCCGGGGTTCGATTGCCCCAGATTAAACGCCAGGCGGTCGATGCCGTCCGGCCCGAAAGCGCCTTCGGCGGCGAGTTTCTGGATCGCAGCGGCCGTGATTGGTTTGGTGCAGCTCGCGATGCGCACCAGTGCGTTTTCCGGCATCGTGATGTTCTGGTCGTTATCCATCCAGCCGAAGCCGCGCTGATAAACAACGCACCCGTCTTTCATGATTCCCAGCAACCCGCCGGAGATTCCGTGCTCGGTCATGAAATTCAGCATGGTGATATCCGCCCAGCTTAACTCGGGAATGTATCGCCCCGAAATCTGAGCGTTTGCGCTGGCATCGAACATCAATATCGTGAATAGCCCAACAAGTAACTTGCTTCGGTTCATTTGTTGCGTCCTTGCGGAAACATCGCGGCCGATCGTGCCGGAACAGCGATGATGAAGTTTTCATTGCGCGCCGGGAGCGAGCCATTGGCGTTCGTTGCCAATGCGTTCGGCGTTGTGCAGCTTGTGCGGTTCGTGCGATCGGACGCCGATTTCGACTCGGCCATGCGGACGATTACGATTCCGTTCCGCCGAGAATCGGCTGTGACCCGCCGACGCCGCACAAAAACGATCAACCGCCGATTCGCACCGCGCCGCCGCCCCACGATTGAAGGCGCATCCCGCGCGGGCCGCGGATGTTGTAGAGTGGATAGTTGCCCGGCGCGATCATGATCGTGCCGCCGCCATGCACGCCGTAAAATCCTTCCCGAATCGTGTTCCAGGGGAAGGTCGCGCTGCCGTCCTCGACGCCGGCCGCACCGATGTTCACATACACAACGCTCGCCGCATCCAGATACTCGTCAAGCGCCGCGTACGAATGGTGGAACGAACCTTCGCCGCAATCCTCGGCCGGGATGCAATTGTCGCTTTCCGAGCACGTCACGACGGCGCGGATGCGATGATTCGAATCGAACATCGGCGCACCGGACGAGCCGCCGTCCTGGCCGCCATTGTCCAACTCGAAATCATACGTATCGGATATGGGGCTGGAGCACTGGCTGATCGTTTCGATCCCGAACACGTTGCCCCACGAGTACGATTTTCGCATGCCGAGGGGATGATGAACGATCGCGCCAAACGCCCCATCCGGGACTTCGCCCGTGATCCATCCCAGCCAGAACACGCCGCCGGGAATCTGATTTGGCGTCAGGCCAAGCAGGCTGTTGTCCGCGCTGATGTCGCGCGTCAGCAGCGTCGACCAGACAGTTTGCGGGACGGAATTCAGCGGCGGAACCGAGCCGTTACAACTCGCGCTCTGGAAGAACCAGAACGCCACGACGCTGTTTGCTTCCGACTCCGTGCCGATGCAATGATTCGCGGTCAGAAAGAGCGGACAGCCGTCAAATGACGGCAAGCGGTTCACCAGCGCTCCGCTGCAAATGAAATTTCCTCCACCCGAAACAAACTGAATATGCGCCACGCCCTGGCCGTCGTCCGCCCATGCCGGATAGCAGCGCCAGTCCAGCCGGCAGCCACCGCCCGCGGACTCGCCCTCGGGATATGGGAATATCTGCACAACCCCGGTCACATGAATTGGCGAGGGCTCGCGCGACACCGGCTCCACGTTCGCCGGAATCAGATACTCAAGCCGCGCGCGCCGACCGAAAATCACCGGCGACCACTGCTCAGCTGCGGGGCCATCGGGCGGCACGACGATCTCGACGGATTCAGCCGGAGAATCGGCGTTGCACATGAACAATCGCGCGCCCCGTGCCGGGCGAAAATCGCTCAAGCGAACGCGCAGACCGGCCGCGTTGGGCGAGCCGATCGTAAACGACCAGAGCCGCGCCCCGCCCGGCAGATCGTGCCACGCGCCGTCCAGATCGCTGCGGCGATCGATCGGGTAAACGCGGCCGTTCTGAATCGGATTACCCGCATCCTCCACGATGTCGCTCGGAGCCAGCGCCGCGAGCGTGAAGTCATCCGAATTCGAAACCGGCCAATCGGCCGCGGCTGAGGGCATCATCGGATTCACGCGCGTCGCCTGTGTATCGACGCCCAGCGGCGCGAAGCGATCGGTGAACTTTGGGTTCGCATCCAGCGTTTGAAAGTCGTCGGCCGTCGAGATCGTGGCCGCGTTCAATGCGGCGGCGGCGACGATCGCGAGTCGATGATTGCGTCGATTCAGCATGGCTCGAACTTCCTTGATTGAAGGATTGCGATGTCGGCACTGCGTCAGGCGGACAATGGATCGTCGGCCGCGAATGACCGAGGCCAAGCAACACACCGGCTCAGGCGAAGGAACGCGAGGCCGGGTGTCACAACGACTCCGGCCTCGCGCTTGATCGCACGAGGCCGGAGCGAGCTTCGAATCAGGCTATTGCAGATTGACGAGCACAAGCACCATGCCCTTCTCGCCCTTCGCGAGACCGGTCATGGCCTTGCCGATGATCGCGCCGGCCGCATTCGCAGTCGGCTCGACCGCCATCGCACAACCTGCGGTGTTCGAGGTCGTCAGCATGTCACCGACTTCGATCGCGCGGTCGGTCGTATCGCACTGCACCCAGACGCGGCCGCTCAGCGCGATCGGAGTTGCGTCTTCCATGCCCGGAAGATTGCCGAGAATCGTGCCGGCTGGGAGGCCGTTCGCACCGCTGGCGATGCCCGCGACGCGCTTGTTATAGGCGCCTTTGGCCAGGCATAGGTGACCGGGGTTCGCCGCGTCGATCATGACCACCATGCCAGGCTCAACCTTGTCCGTCGTGGGGAAACGCTCGGCCACGTCGGCGCCGCTGATTTCCAGCACGCGCACATGCGCGGTGCCGCTCGGTGCGATGACGACGTCGCCGCCGTCATTGTTCAGGTACAGCGTTGAGACAGCGCCGTTATTGCGGGCCATGATTTCATTGTTGTCCATCGAAATGTTCGCGCCGTTAATGCCGCCGAGCACCAGGAAGCCACCACCGGTGGCTTCGCTATCGGTGCCGCCGACGATCGACGCGACGCAATCCGTCGGAATGGTGCCGGCCGTGCTGAACGTGCCCCAGCAGCGCAGCGCGAGGCCCTGGTTTTTGTAGCAATTCAGCGCGGCGGTCGCGTTGGTATTGTGCGACTCAAACGAACCCGCGTAACCGCCGCCATAGGTCGCAGCGTAGATGCCGTTCGCAGTGTCGGTTGCGCCGTTCACGGTGAATTGGGCGCAATAACCCGTGCCCGAGTTGGTCGATCGAAACACGGTGCCGCTCGCGGCAGTCACTTCGAGCTGGGCTCCCGGATCAATCGTGCCGATGCCGATCTGACCGGTGCTTTCCACCGTGAGGCGATCGCCGCCGTTGTAAATGCGAAAATCGCCGGATGTGCCGTCCAGGTATGTCCACGCTGTGCTGCCGGCGGCCCCGGCCTTATAGCCGTAAAACGGCTTGGCCGTGTCTTCGTCGGTGCGGATGTACATACCGCCGTAATTTGTGCCGGTGGCCGCCGCCTGAATGCCAAAATACTCTGCGGAGGTGACGCGTGAGCTACGATTCACGCCGACGAAGTTCGTTCCGCTGGCGTTTGTCAGCGTCGTGGTGCCGCGGGTCCAGTTCGCGTCGTTCAGCGCGAACAGCGCGTAGGGCGCGACAGTCAGCGCCTGGCGCGGCGTCAGCGTCGTATAAGCGCCGCCGCTCGCTCCCGGCCGAACCGCAATCTCGACCCAGCGGGCGTTGCCGTCGAAAGCCGCCGCGCCGAAATCGAGCTGCGTGGTAATCAAACCGTTCGCGACAACGATGTCGTTGACGGTGACGGTCGCTCCAATCTGAGCGCCGGCGACGAGCGCGTCATAGAGCTTGAACGTCAGGTCATATGTTCCGCTGGCCGGGCTGCCATTGTCCTGCAACGCGCCCTGATATGTAAATGCCGCGGACGCCGGCGGCTCCGCGTACACAGCGCTTACGGCCAGCGCCGATCCGACCAATGCGACAAAACCTCGAAGCGTCCTCGACGTCATGGTTAAGACTCCTGATAAGGGTTCCAGTCCGGGGGCGTAAGCGGAAAAAAACCGGACGAGCCTTGACCTTGGCAAAAATTACGGGCGGATTGACCGATAAACTGATCGCCCTCGCGGAACGGTTCGTTCAGCCTCGGCGTGAATGAAGAGAATTCACGGTTGCCCCCTCAGAGGGCGTTTCCCCGGTGGCGGCCGGCCTGCGTGGCCGAGTGGAAGTTGGTTACTGAACGCGAAACAAAGACCCGCCGATTGCTATGAACGCCTGCCCGTCGATGAAATGGACCTTGCCGAGCGCCCGGTCGATTTCGCGGGGTTCTTCTCCGACCTGCGATAAATAGCGTCGCCCCGCGCGAATGAAGAACACCTCACCATGCGCTCCCAGCGCGTCCAGGTAGCTAAAATCGCCGAAAAACGTAATCTGTTCGAGCCCGCCGTCCGGGTTGCGGCGCCACACCTGCGTGTTATGCGAACGGTCCGGCGATGTAAAAGCGATCCAGCCGTTGTTGAGCTGGTAACCGGTGCCCCGGTCAGGAACGTGATATTCCATCTCGCCGCTGATATCGATCTCCGCGCCATTCGGCTCAATTAGAACGACTTGCGAAACCGCCAGACCGTAGTAACGATCGCCGTGCCAGCGGGCGAAAACCGTTCGTTCGCCGTCGGTCTGCGGCGCTGTGAGGTAATTGCCATTTGAGGCGGCGAGAACGGTCGTTACGCCTTCCAGATATTTGCGAATGTCATTGTTGGTGGCATATACGAGCAAGCCATTTTCATGCAGGTCGAAACTTCCCCCGGCGATCTGAATGGTCGTATTCGTGGAGAAGTGGTGCAATCTGAGTCCCCCGATTGCACTCCATGCCGCAAAGTCGCCGGCCGCGCGAATCGAACGCGACCAACCCTGACCGAGGGTTGTGACGGACACGCCGTCCGTGCGATAGATGGCGTCCGTAACCACTTCGTCCCCGTTTGTGCGCGTGCCGAAAACAGCACCGTTGCCGATCAGCCCGACGTATCCTTCACTGACATACTTGCCGTCCGGCAGCTGAACATCGATCGCGGCTCCCGAGGCACGATCCACAACGCTCAAATTCTTCCAACGATAAGTGTAAGGCATGTCAACCTGGAGCGGATCAGCCGCAAGCGCGACGCGATTGCCGGCGATTTGGATAATTCGCGCTTCCGCGGAATAAACACGCTCCAATTGCCCCAAATCGTCGATGAAAAACCAGCTCGCGACATTCAGTTGCCCCGTGGTGTTGTACGCGTGAAGGGTCGAATAAAACCCCAGAAACTGCGAAGCGTCAATTTCGCGGATCAGTTCATCACCGATCTGCCCTAACCCCGTTCCGCCGGTATACGCCGGTATATACCAAACCAGTTCATCTTCGCAGATGCCAACGTCGTCGGTGCAGGTTACATGAACGCGCAATTGCGCATTCACTACGGCCTCCGGCCGCGGTTCGATTGCGTGGAATAGCGATGGGCGATCGACGATGAACCCGCGAACCTGCTCTGCTTCGTTACCAAGCACATCGCGCGCGCGAACGATCAAAAGCTGCGGACCGCTGGGCGCGTCGCTGATGTCCAGCTCGCTAACGTAATAGGGTCGGGATTGCAGAGTCATCTCGTTGGTGACTGAAAGCACAGTCGCCGAAACCGATTCGAGTGAGAACTCGGACTCGACCGACGCGTTCACCTGCACGGTGTCGAGTACGGGCTGATCGGAAGATGGCGTAGTAATGCGAATCGAAATGGGCCCGTTAATCCGGATAGGGGCGCTTGTCGCGCTGGTTGTTGTCGATGCGTCAGATGCGTGAAGCGAAATGGTCGCCGTGCCGGCGTTTCGATAGGTGTGCTCGATCGAAGTTTGTGAGATCGTGTCGGAGATCGTGTAGTCGTCGCGGCCCTCTTCATCAATGGATATGACTGCGCGAACGGTATCGCCGTCCGCGTCCGTGATTCGCCAGGATATCAATACGGGTTCGCCCACTTCTGCGATCATCGGTTGAACCAGGAGTTCGTCAATCACCGGAGCGCGGTTTTTGGGCGCGGCGTTGTCGTTGGCGGAATTGTCATTGGAGTTCGTTCCGGGCGGCAACGGCGGCGGGCAGCCAAAGAATACAGTTAGGGTCGCCAGCGTGAGCACAACGCGCAACAGATCATTGGAATTCGCCGCCATGGGAGCGTCCTTCGCCGCGCGGGCGGTACGAGTTGTGAGTCACCTTCACCTGGTGCTCCGTCAACCTTAATTTGCCGGGGAGCATCGGCCCCGCGCCGGTGCGAAACCACAGACATACCCGCTAATTCAACTATGACAGAGCATTAGATGATACGACGAACCCGGCTGTCCGCTTATCAGGTGCCCGCATCAATTTTGCCCGACTCGGCTTGAGTCCCTACGCAGTCATCCGCCGCCGCCGCGCTTCAATGCGGCACCGGCGTTTCCCCCAAACGTCCCTGGCCCGGCTACCTACATTTCGCACTCCGCCTGCTCGGAAACCGCGGCGAGCGGTCCGTTTTCTGACAATTCCCGACATGCGCTTTTTGTGACCACTCCGACCCGATGTACACTCTAAGAGGGGAGGTGTTGCCCCGCGCGCCGTAGTCGGCCGCGCGGCCTGCCGGATTTGGGTATGAAGAGCCTTCGGCCGCTGGTCGGGCGGTCGGCCGAACGGGAGATCCGAATGACGCTCCAGCGTTCCATCGTTGCGGTGTGCGTTCTGCATGTGGCGGCGTTTGCGGCGGCCGGACCGAAGCCGCCGCGTGAGGCGACTTCCGAGAACGAACGGTTCACGCTGCGACTGGAGCTGGGCCGGCCGGGAACGGCGCGGAGCTGCATCGCGACGCTGTCGGACAAGGAGCAAAGCGACAAGCGCGGCCAGGTGTGGAAGCGTTCCCTGGTGAACGAGGTTGCGCCCGGGCGCGTCCTCATTCGCGACGATGGCAGGTTTGTCGTCACACTCGACGAATTCCGGCGAGGCGGCGCGCGCAATGCGCTCGTCATCTACGGCGAGCGCGGCGAGTTATTGCGGCATTTTTTGCTGACCGATCTGCTGAAACGCGAGGATTGGCCGCGCGTTCGCGTGCGGCGCGGAGCGGTGGATTGGCTTAGCGGGGCGAGATTTGCATTCGATATGCCTGCGGAGCAGTTCATCATCACGCTGCGCGCGGAGCGCCTGATTCGCATTGACCTCAAAACGCTGCGCGTCATTGACGGTCCGACGCCCGCCGACGCGGACGATGCCGCGCTGCCGGCCGACATTTTGGCAGCGCTATCCGGTAAGCGCGAAGCTCGCGACGCCGAAGCGGCCGAGGGCGAGGATTCGGTCGATGCCCGGCTCGAAAAACTCATCGCGGCGGAGGGCGTCTCGGTCGATGAATTGACGGACGAGCGCTATCGCGAGTTGTTGGCGCAGGCCGAAGCGGGGAACGCAAAAGAAACCGCGCTCACAGAAAAATCGAGCGATCCCCACGCCGATTCGGCCTCGTCGAGCGTGGGTGCGGACCGCGGACCAGGCGATCCGGCCGGCCGGGCCGCGTTGGCCACCGCTGAGGATGACAAAATCCGCGACATGCGCCAGTCCATCGTTTCGTGGCTCGATACTCGATTGGGATTCGATGAAGCGCCCAAATTACTCGTGACGCTTCCCGATGGCCGAATAGCAGCCGGCATCAGCGGCCGATCCGATGTGCCCGTTCCGCAGCCAGACCCGGCAAACCCGGTCAGCTATGTCGAGTGGTACAACAACCAGACCAAGACCGACGGCCCCTCGGCCGCTCCGGCTTATCAGGAGGCCGTGAACAGTTTCGTCGCGTACGATGGCGACGCGGCCTTGCTCGACGCCGCGATGAAAGGCGACGCGGCCGCGCTCGCTTCTCCCGAAGTCACTTCGTGGATCGAGTCCAATCGCGCCGCACTGGCCAAGATTGAAGAAGGCAACAAACTCGAATATCGCGGCACACCGTCTCAATCCGAAAGTGGCTATCTCATGGGCATCATCCTGCCGAACCTCGCGCCGATGCGGCAGCTTACGCGCGTCTCTGTCCTTGACGGCAAGCGCGCCGAACTCGACGGTCGGCCGCAAGACGCCGTCGATGACTACCTGACGGCTATTCAGGCCGGCGCGCAAGTCAGCCACGGGGTCACGCTCATTGAGCAACTCGTCGGTGTCGCGCAGCAGAAAGTCGGCGCGGACGCGCTGCTCGACATGATGTCCAGCGCTAACAGCGACGCAATGGACTATCAGGCGCTGGCGACGCGCCTGGAAGGCGAATATCGCCCGCTTCGCCCGATGGCCAGCGCGATCCAGGGTGAGCGCGCCATGATGCTCGATCTTGTGCAGACCAGCTTCGAGCGCGACCCTGAAACCAACGACTTTCGCGTCCGGCCGCAGGCGCTTCAGGAATTTCACGCGCTGATGCAATCCAACGACGACCCGCTGACCGTCACGATGACCGCAATGTCGCTCGCCACGAAGGGGTTTAATAACACGCTGGATTCGGTGAACCGGATGTACGACCGGATGACCGGCGCGGCGGCCGCCGATTTTCCGCGTGGCAGCGCCGAATTTCAGGCGATCAGCAACGAGATCGAAACGCCGCAATTTCGCGCCACCGAGCCGCTCATGGCGCAGCTTGTGCCCGCGCTGAACCGCGCGAACGTCGTGCGCACACGCGCCGACACGCAACGGGCCGCGACCATGACGGTCGCGAGCATTCTCGCGCATCAGCAGCGCACCGGCGCTTTGCCGGATTCGCTCGACGCGCTCGGCGAAAAATCATTTCTGACCGATCCGTTTACCGGTCAGCGACTGATTTATCGCCGTGACGGAAGCAGCTTCACGCTGTATTCGGCCGGAGGAAACGGAGCGGATGATGGCGGCGCGGAAGGCGCGAGCGAATCCGACGGCGATCTCGTCTATTGGCCGCGCAAGAAATAGGCGGCGATACGGTAACTGAGACAGAAAATCTGTAAATCATTTGCGCGTCCGCGCAGGAAGAGAACTCCGCGCGCAGCGGGAGCAATCAGATGTCTGCATTTTCCAAGGTAATTAGTGAGATCATCGTTGCTGCGCTGGCTGTTCCGGCCGTCGCTTATGCGGGATGGGTGCCGTGGGAGACGCCGCAAATGAGCATGACGCCGCGCTGTTTGTCGGGCGGCGATCGCGCGACGATCACTATGCACGAAATCTGGTTTGACACCTGCGTTCCGAATAGCGCGGGCGTCGAGCATGAAGGGACGCGCGTGGACCTGTTTTTGCGGCACGACTATCCCGAAACGCAGCTATGCAACGACACGTTGACGCCGTATTCGCAGATCGTCGAAACAGGGCCGCTGCCGGCCGGAACGTATGACCTGTATGTCACGCTGATCTCCACGATGTATGACTTTCGCGAGACGCGCTTCGTGGGCGAGTTTTATGTGTATGGCTCGTGCGAAGCCGGCGATCTGAACTGCGACGGGCAAATCAACAATTTCGATATCGATCCGTTTGTCCTGGCGATCACCGCGCCTGATGCGTATGCGGAGATGCATCCGACGTGTCGCCTGCTCAACGCCGATACAAACGGAGACGGGCGCGTCAATAATTTCGACATCGACTCATTTGTCGATTTACTCGCCGGCGAATAACGGCGATGAATCACGCGAACCCAATGCGGGTGTCACCGGATTAGTGCCTTCACGGCCGGCCGGCGCCGAGGTAAATCGCCTGCCGATCGTCAGCCGTGTTGATCTGGTTGTCGGCCCCGCGCGATCCGACGCGGAACACGATCTCATCGCGATCGTTCATCATGCCGCTGCGGCCGACGCGATCCAGTTCCGGCCGCGTCAGGTGGAACACATCCGTCCACTGCGAATCCGGCAGCGTCGAGAATGCGTCGGCGACCAGAATGAGCGCTTCGCCGGTCCAAAGCGCCAACCCGCCGGACACGACGTTATCGCTGGCGTCGAGCCGCGAAAACCGCAGCAGGACGCGATCGTGGTTGTTGATCGATCCCGGCACGGGCTCCCAGCGGATCACGCCGTTCGCAAGCTGCGCGGGAAGTGCTGCGGCCACGTTGCGCGACGTGCTGCCGTCGTGCAGATACGGCAAATTGTCCGCGAGAAATGCGACATGCCCGGCCGCATTCACGCCGCTCAGCAGCGTGCTCGACGCGGCGTTGCCGCCGCCCGTCAGCTCGCGCCATTGCGTGCCGGTCCACAGAATCACCGCGTCGCGCGTCTCGCCGCTACGCGTCAGCGTCGTGTCGATGGCGAAGTGCCCCGACGGGCTGAGAGCAATCGCGTCAAACGCGGTGCCGGCCGCGCCGATCGTCGTGCCAAACGTGAGCCCCGGCCAGGAACGATTCGTCGCATTGTCGATCACGCGAAAAACGCTGCCGTCGTGGACGAGATACACGCCTCGATCGCCATCGGCCGCGTCGCTGGCCGCCTGAAAGATCATATCTCCGGCGGCGTTGACGGTGGTTTTTCCGTCGATGCTGTCCCATGACACATCGCCGCCCTGCCCCGGCACGCTTCCGGCCGGGCTGCGCGTGACGTCAACGATGCGCGTCAGCGTAGCGCCGTTGCTGGAATACACGCCGGTTCGGCCGGTGACGAACTGTCGCTGTGTCGTAATGTAGGTATAGCGCGTGGCGAACAAAGCGATGCCCGTGTCGCTGACGCCGGGATAGAAGAATTCCGAGGCGAACGTATTGGGCAGATCGTTGGTGAACTGATCCGCCATCAGCGGGATGTTCGCCACGCGCACCATGTCGCTGTCGGTGGCGCGCCAGCGATAGATGCCGACCGGATAGGGCGAGCGCGTGATCGGCGACAGGAACAGCAGCCGCGCGCCGCCGCCCCAGTTCAATGCCGGCACGCCTGAATCCCAGAGAATATTCAGATCGCCAAAGTAATCCGTCGCAGCGCCGCTCGGCACATTGTGCGTGGCCTGGTTGTCATCCACCACTTTCTGAAGCGCGCCGTTCTGGTAGACGAATAACCCACCGTCGCCCTGGCCGCCGCTGAATTTTGCCCAAAACGCGATGCGACCTTCGCTGTCGATGGTGGGATTTCCGAAGTAAACGAAACGCGCTCCGCTCTGCTGGCCGGGAACAGCGTCGCCCGTCTGCGCGATCGGCGTCAGCTCGACTTGCGTCGGCACGGGCGGCGGATTGTCGCCGCCGTTGTCGTTCGTATTGGTGTTGGTGTTTTGATTGCCGCCGCTGTTGTCGTTCGATCCGCTGTTCGTGTTGTTGTTGTCGTTGCTGCTTGAGTTGTCGTTGCTGTTGTTGTCGCCGCTGTTCGTATTGTCGTTTGATCCGCCGTCGTTCGAATTGTCATTCGCATTGTCGGTGGAATCAGTGATGTCATCCAACGGAACGCTCGGCTGCGTGGCGTCATTGCCCGCGTTCGCGGGCGGCGGCGGAAGCTGGCCGACATTGGCCAGGCGCACGACCAGTTCGATCTCCAGCGCTCGCTCGGCGGCCGCCAATTCCGGAAACGCCAGATGCGCGAGCGACTGCGCCCCGCTGTTGCCGCTCGACCCCTGAAATTGCCCCAATAGATAGAGCAGCGCGAACCCCTGCTCCAACGTGCTGCGCTGCTTGAATGCCCGCTCAAAATCCGCGAATTCCGCCGAGCGCACCGCGCGCAGACCGAACCGCCACGAGCCGCTGCTGTCTCCCGTGCCTTCCAGCCGCAGCGCTGCGCCGCCTTCTGAATCCGGGATGTTCTCAAGCTGATAGGCGTCGACCGCCTTCGCGGTGCTGGTCGCTTCGCTGCCCGTTAGGATTGTGCCGTCCGGCAATTCCACCCAGACCAACTCGACACTTGCGCCCACGAACGTCCGCGCGATCAGATCGAACGTCTGTCCGGCCGGAACGTCGATTTCATAAACGGCGATTCGCCCGGGAAGTACCGCGTCGTCGAATTGTCCGCTGGCGAGCTTGGCGCGAGGTGTGGAACTGGTGTCTGGCGCGCTCAGGTCGCCGGTCTGCGGGCAACCGCCAATACCCAGCCACGCGCCGCAGGCGATTCCAAACGCCGCGCCGCGAACGACCCAGCCGCGCCAACTCGGACGAAGCTCACGCATGCCAGACTCCTGATCGCCGATGGATGAATCGGCGGAACCAACGGATGACGTGATCGTGCCTCTTTCGCCGCGCGCCGCCACCCCACGGCCGCTGTATCAACCATCACCAACGCGCGGATCTCGCCTCCGTGAAAAAGTCTATCCCCCCGCCAAGGGCAAAGCAATGAAAGTTCGCGGGCCGGGTGCGGTTTCGCATCGCGTCCGAAAACCGCGCGGGGGCGAATCGCATCTCAGAGCAATTACTGGCGAAATGCGATATTCGACAGCGAATTCGGGCAGCGGTGCTTTGAGTGCGCCAGAATATCAGTCTTCCTTTGGCTTGCGGTTCGGGCGTTGTGCGAGCGGCGACTTCGCGGCTGCCGGTAGGCACGATCGGGCTGTGTGCGCCCTACCCGGCCCGATCGGTGAGCGGCGGGTATTTTCCGCCGGCGTGCTCGCGCGCCAGTTTTTTGTAATTTTCCAGCACAAACTGCGTGTATTCGCGGTCGCGCGGCGTCGTGTCGCGCACGACGCGACCCGGCACGCCCATCACAACTTTTCCGGCTGGCACGATTGTTCCCGGCGCGACGACGGCTCCGGCCGCGATTACGCAACCTTCGCCGATCTCGCAGTCATCCAGCACGATCGCGCCGATGCCGACCAAGGTGAATGCACCGACGCGCCGGCAATGCACGACTGCTCGATGGCCGATCGCGACGTCGTCCGCGATATCCAGCGGCACGCCCGTTTTCGTATGCACGGTTGTGTGGTCCTGAATGTTCACTCGTGCGCCGATGCGGATGGCGGATACATCGCCGCGAATCATCACGAAATGCATGATGGTGCAATCGTCACCGAGCGTGACATCGCCGCAAATGTGAGACGTCGGGGCAATGAACACGTTTCGGCCGACGCGCGGTTGAATCGGTTCGTATTTCATGGCAGGGATTTTACGCCCGCGCCGATCTTCGGCGCGTCGCGGCTGGGATTGGAATGGTCAGAACAGCGTTCGAACGCGTTCCAGCTTGAATGTGAAACCTGGCAGCGTCGGCGAGGCGTACGAATCGCCGCTGCCCGCGCATTCGCCGTAGCGGTCGCCCGGTCATCATATCCTCAACGGCCAAGGGTTCACCCGCATCGTCTTACCATGCAGCCGCGCCGAAACAGCGTTTGTGCCGCTACAATCCGTTGGTCCGGCGACGACCGGCGCGGAGCTTCCACAGCGCGGTGAATATCGAAAATCCGATCATCGAACTTCGGCGCGTCAACAAATCGTTCGGCGCTCAGCGCGTTCTGGATGATATTGACCTGCGTGTGGAGCGCGGCCGCACAACCGTCATCATCGGACGCTCCGGCACCGGCAAGAGCGTGTTGCTCAAGCATATCGTCGGCCTGCTGAAGCCCGATCGCGGCGAGGTTTATTACGAAGGCCGCCGGATTGACGCGCTGACCGAGCGACAATTGACCCCCGTCCGACGGCAGATCAGCTTTGTGTTTCAATTGAACGCTTTGTTCGACTCCATGACCGTCGGCGAGAATGTGGCGTTTCCAATGACCGAAAACAGCGAATCGCGCCCGGATCGCGCGCGGATTCGCGAGCTGACGCAAAGATCGCTGAAGATCGTGGGCCTTTCCAGCTTCGAAAATAAGCGGCCCAGCGAGCTATCCGGCGGCGAGAAAAAGCGGGTCGCGCTCGCCCGCGCCATCACGATGGATCCGCCGCCGAAGGTGATTTTGTACGATGAGCCAACGGCCGGCCTCGACCCGCAGCGCTCGGACGTCATCAACAAGCTGATCCGCTCGCTTCAAGATGAGTTTCATGTGACCGGTATTGTTGTGACGCACGATATGAAGCTCGCGATCGACGTGGGGGATCGCGTGCTGATGCTGCATCAAGGTCGATTTATTGCCGACAGTCCGCCGGCAGAACTTGCGCAGGATCGCAATGAGATTGTCAGAAACTTCGTCGCGGGAATCGCGGATGAGAGCGAGCTGGCGACGCTGGTGCGCTGATTGAATTTTGTTTTGATCAAGCCATATTGGACGTTTGAAGAGCGCCGCTGATGAAAGCCATGATGGGTGATGATATCGACGGATTTTATTAGCCAATTTGCGCTGGCGAAATCGTGAGTGATGGGCGCAAGAATCAACGCGGGAGGCAGACATTTCCTTACACTGCCGCGTCGGCTGAAATTCAATTTAGCTTCAAGAAAAAATCCAGGTTCGGTCGATATTTCATGTGAGCGAGGGCGGGCAGGTATTTGAGCCGCGAAAAGTTCGACATGGCGCGTCGACCAGCCAAATGCCGCCGTCTATTTTCCGTAGCGTGCTGTGGGTGATGGCGCCTGCGGATTCGCCCCACTGGAGGCGACACAAATGATTCTCAAAGTTCCGAGCGTGACCGTGCGACCGAGCGTGATCCCCCAGGGGATCGACCGAATCGGCAGCGACAGACACTCCATCACGAGATTCGAATCCGAGTCCGCGGATTGGCTTGATTTGTCAGAAGCCGCCCGAGCCGAATCGTCCAAGCCCACGATTCGCGAAGACCTGGTTCAGAAGCTGCGCGCTTCGATCGCGTCCGGGCAGTATCTCACCGCTGATCGTCTCGAAGGAGCTGTCGAAGGCCTTCGCAGCGAGTTATTCGACAAACGCTGATCGCGCGTCCTGCGCGCCTGTCGATTCGAACGCGAGGCTCGCGGCGGAATTTCGCCGCAGAGCCTCGCCTTTATTTGTTTGCGAGGCATGTCGCGATTGAAACCTTTCTCGCATCGCTCTGCAAATCCCTTCCGCGCCCACGTCGCGCGCTCACTTGAGTGCTTCGTAGCGCTTTGGCGGAGGTTCGCTAGAATCGATCGGCCGAAAACGAATGAAAGGCATGGAGCAGCTTTTGATGCCGGCGATGGCGGCTGTTGAAGCCGCGTTCGTCCATTTCGGCGAGCGCCTGCTGCGGCGCGACACCCTGGCAATGCACGCGAAACAGACCAACAAACAGCATGGTCCGTTGCTGGCCGAGACGGCAATGCACGAGCACGGGCCTGCGGTCCTGGTGGCGGGTCAAAAATAAGAACCGCTCAATCTGTTCGCGAGTTGGCGGGTTTTTGTGGTTGCACGGAATCGTGATGAACTCTACGCCGCGATTCGCGCACACAGATCGCTCAGCGGCTTCCCAGGCGTCCGGGTCTTCGTCGTCGCGCGCGCCGCGCAGGCTAACGACCGTGCGCAGGCCGTGTTCACGAATCAGCTTTTCCAGGTCCGCTGCCGTCGGTTGGCCGCTGCGATAAAGCACGCCCGGCTCAACGACGCCGAAATGGCGCAGCCCGTCATACGGCCGACGGAACAGGCGACGGATGAAGCGGGGCACATTCACGATCGCGAACCCTCTCTCGCGCCGCGCCGCGCGTCGAGCGATCGTGAAGGCAGCCGCGTCTAACGCGCGGTGATGCGAAAGTCCGTCTTTGCCTCGACGACCTTATCCCCCAGTTTATCCACGAGCGTGATTTTCGCCACATACGGTCCCGGCGCGAGCGTGGCTGGCAGGCGGATCAGCCGCGGGATGAAGCAGTCGCGACGTCGTGTGCGACAGCGATCAATCAAATCGCGGTCCTCGAATCGCAGTACCTCGCCGCCGGAGTTGTCAAAGATCGTCGTGGTTAGCTCGAACCGCGCTTCGAGCTGGCCATCGTCGATTTTCCGCGTCATGAAGTCTCGCACTTCGCAATACAACACGAATTCCGCCGGGCTTCCAGTGCGGAACTCGCGAGGCACAATCGGCGAATATTGTCCAAATGCGCGCACTTCGCGGCAAATTTCCAACACCGGCACGGACGGATTGCTGGATTGCCGCAGTGCGTCGGCGAGTCTGTCGATTTCGCGCAATGCGGCGGTGGCCGCCGCGGTTGGGTCGCCGAGATGCCCTTCGCGGATGGCGATGAGCGACTCGATGTATCGAGCGGAGATTTCCGCCTGTTCGCGCGAGGCCATCGGGAGCGGCTCGCGGGCGCGCTCAACCTCGCCAGCGAGCGCCATCAGAATTCGAAAATCAAGTTGTTCGGAAAATGGCGCGTCGTCGGCGGGCGAGGCCGTGAGCTGCGCGACGTATTCGCGAAGTGAGTGCGGCGCGTTGCGGGCCGTCACGCTGCCGTTGATGCTCGCTTTGTCATTTTCCGGTGCGTCTGCCACGGATTGGACGCGCGGCGCGGGCCGAATGATGGCCGCGGGTCTGGCCGCGCCGGCCGCCGGCGCTTGCGCAGGTGCGTCAGCCGAGCGGGACGGTTGCGGCGCGGGATGCGGTTCCACCGCCGGCGGGAGCACGGCCGCGGCTTCCGCGTTTGCGGAGCTAGTCGCAGCTTTCGGCTGTTGGCTTGGTGAATCGTCGAGCACTGTTTTTGCGTCGCGCGGTGGCGACACTTCAGTCGCGGCGTCTGGTTGTGCCGCAGGGTCAAAAATCATCTGTGATTTTTCGCCAACCGGTTTTGCGGCGGCGTTTGCGGTCGGCGCTTTTTTCTGGGCCTCGGCCTGGTCGATTCGCTTGATGTATTCCAAAACGACGTTGCCGAACGAGTCGGGCTCGGCGGGATGATTCGAGCCATCTTTCGACCGCTCAGTGTCTTTTACGATCATCGCGGGCTCGCTGGACGAGGCGGGAGGATCGCGCCGTGAATCCGGCGCAGCACCCGGGTTCTGTAATTCAGAGCAACCGATCTGTCGAAGCGAGGCCAGCGAAACCATCAGCCACGCCAAGCGCGATGTGCGTCGGGCATCCATGCGATTACTCCACGGACAGTTCCATTTGTCCGTCGCGGATGGCCGGTGCGCGGGTCAGCGCGCGGCGGCCAGGTCGGCGAGCAGGGCTTCGACCCCTGACTCTATCGACCGTAATCCAGTCTTGACTTGTTGATCGAGTTGTGCGACGTCGGCAATCGCGCGTGCCGTGCGCAATTCCGGCAGGCGAGCCAGTATTTTCGCGAGTTCGTCCTGACGGTTGTAGAAGCCGGATTTCGCGGCGATGGAGAACAGATTTCCGCCTGCGGTCTTTTGCTGATGGGCGGAGAGCAGAGTTCGCAGTTTCCAGGCGATGCCGCCGAGCGCCGGATAGATCGCGTCCTTGTCGATCGCGAGCATCTGGCGCCACCCCGTCAACGCCTCAGAGAGCCTGCCGAGCGCGGCCAACTCGACCGCGTTGAAAATCACCTCTTCGCGCGTGAGGCCGACCAACTCGGCGATATCGTGGGCTGTGATAGCCGGGCGTTGATCGACGAACAGCGCCAGCTTCTCGACCTCGTTCGCGATAACGCCCTGGTCAGCGCCGATCCGCTCGACGAGCAGCGTCGCGGTTGCTGCGTCAAGCTGCTTATCCAGCGCGCGGGCGCGATCCATCGCGAATGCGATCAGAGCATCGCCCTTGAGCTTTTTGCTCTCAAGCAGACCGGCCGGCGGAATCGCTTTTCCCAGGCGTGTGGACTTGAGAAAAGAGCGGCATTCCAGCACGAGTGTGCCGACCGGCGACGGAGCGGCGCAATATTCCTCGAGCGTTTCGCGATGGGCCGAGACGAATTTGTCGGCGTCGCGGATCAGGACGACGCGTCGATCGGCCAAAAAGGGCTGCGTGCGCAGATCGGTGAGAACGGCCGCGATCTGCGGCCCTCCGGCGTCTTCGGATTTCGAGCCGTCGTATTCGCTGAGGGCCATGCCGCGATCGACATCGGGCGGCAGCAGGTGGTTGAGTGTCTGCTCAAGCGACTGAATTTTCTGAAATTCCTCATCGCCGAAGATGACGAAAATGGGCGGAATTGCCTTCGCGCGGGCCATGCGTCGTAAGGTAACGCGGCGCGAACCGCAGCGGCAAGCGGGGCGGCGGGGCGCGGCCGTGAGGCCAAATCGCAGCGGTCGCGGGTGCAGCGCCGAGCCGCGGCGCAGCCGTGAGGCGTAAGCTGCAGCGGCGATTTCTGCGGACGCTTACGTGCTACAACCCCAACACCCCCCGTCCGACGCAACGGCCGTCGGCAGGGCTCCCGGCCCCCCCCGCACTTTGTTCGCGCCAACGACCAAGTCATGGCGAAACGACGCAGTCTCCGCTCCACGCCCTAACGGGGCGAAGGGCTGTGGCCACGGGTGGAGCGGCGGCGCGGCGCAGCCCGCCGACGCGGAACCCGTGGAAGGCGATGTTCAGGGATCCCGCCCCGGTAGGGGCGGAGGAAACGACGGCCCATCCCCGTCTCGTCCCTTATGATTCGCGCCAAGGAGCTCCGCGATGTCTCAACCGAGGGCCACATTCAACAAAGATCACGAGGAAATCGTGCAGAAATTTGCTCGGCTTATCGAGCAAGTGCGCAACGCCCCACACCCCAAGAACAGCGCGGAAGGTGCGCTCGCGTACTTTGCGGTAAAGGTCAGTGGCCTGAATCTGATCGCCCGTACGGCGGGTGAGCGCAGCATCTACTACCGAGAGCTGGACGCGATAGGGGGTAATCGAGCCAATGTCTACCCTCCTGCGATGCAAGGCATCCTGACGGCTGCGATGACGGACTTTCGCGAAGGATTCATGGCCGATGCAAAACTCCTCGTGTCCGCGGAAGTGCTCGCGGATTTCCTCGTGCAAGCCGAAGTCTTGTTGGACCACGACTATAAGGACGCGGCTGCGGTCATCATCCGTGCGGTCCTTGAGGACGGGCTTCGGCGCGTGTGCCTCTCCAAGGGCATTGAGGTCAGGGATCGGGCAGGGGTGGATGAACTTGCGCAGGCGCTCACGAAGCAGAACGTGCTGACCGCCGTCCAGAAGAAGGAGATTGACGCCAAGCGTGAGATCGGAAACGCCGCGGCACATGGGCGCTTCGACGCGTTCACGAAGCAGGACGTTGTCGCGTTTCACGAGTTCGTTCGGCGCTTGCTCGCAACGGTCATCTGAAGGCATTCCTCCGCCCCTGCCGGGGCGGCTCGCGATTCCGTCACGTCATCCACGGGTTGCGCGACGCTCAGAGCCGCGTCGCTCCACCCGTGGCTACACCCCGTCGCCCCGTTGGGGCGAAGATTTGGCGTTCCACCAGAAGGCGTTGCGCGCCACCAGAAGGCGTTGCGCGCCGCCAGAAGACGTTGCACAGAAGACGTTGCGCACAACCAGACAACATGGCGTGTTACCAGGCGACGCAATACCCGGTCATCAAGTGCTTCGCACTGCAAAAGGAATTTGCTGTCACCGAGAAGGGGCGTCGCCACGGAAAAGGAGTTTGTCTTCGGCCAGAAGGCCTCATGCCGTACTAGCGATGGGACACGGTTGAACTAGGGGGCGAATTCGAGGTGCCGCACCCCAACACGCGATACTCCCCGCACACAGAAGTTGTGGGAGTACTGGGACAGGTCGTGCCCCACAACGACACCCGGCGCCGCGGCAAAAGAAAACTCCGACGAGTGTGGCTCGTCGGAGTCTTGAATGTCCAATTGGGGAAAAACAACCTCAATCGCGGCAAAAAAAACGGCTGTTGCGGCGATTTATTCGATGACAGCGCAGGACACGAACGACTAATCAACTTACCGGTGTTGGGGCTGCTAAAACGGATCGAGCCGGTAAGGCTCGACCCGCCAAGACTCAAATTGTCATGACTCGATCCGCCATGATTCGTTCCGGTATGGTAAGACTCGAGCCTGTATGACTCGATTGGCCAAAACTCGAACCGTCATGAATCGAATCGCTACGACGGCGCGCCGACCATGGCCGCGCCGACGACTTCCTGTGCTTCGGCCATCGCGCGAATCTTCGCGGACCGGGCTTCGGCCACTGCGCGGCGCTGCTCGGCGGTTACGCGCTTTTCGCGCAGCTTGCGAGCCTTGCCGACGCGGTCGCGGAGGAAGTAGAGCTTGCTGCGGCGGATGCGGCCGCTGCGAGTGGTGCGGATGGAAACGACCTTCGGAGAGTGAATCGGGAAGACGCGCTCGACGCCCTCGTCGCCGACAAGCCGGCGGACGGTGAACATCGACGACACGCCGATGCCCCGGCGGGCGATGACGGTGCCCTCGTAATCCTGAAGGCGTTCTTTCTCGCCTTCGACAATCTTCGTCGTGACGACCACCGAATCGCCGATCTGAAAGTCGAGCGGTTGAGCGCGATGATAGCGCTTCTCGACGATATCCAATAGCGGATGACGCATGATTCCGACCACCTTCCTAGCTGGCTGCGAGCGCCAACGCGGACGCGCTGTGCATGTTCACAGCGGCGCGGCCGCACGAGCCTCGCATCGACGAGCTCGGCTCGTCTGGTTGCTGCTTGATCAAGTCCGGCCGGCGCTGCCGCGTGCGATCGAGCGCGCGGGCATTGCGCCAGGCTTCAATTTCCCCGTGATTGCCGGAAAGCAGTACATCCGGCGCGGACATTCCGCGGAATTCGCGCGGCCGCGTGTATTGCGGCGGCGCCAACAGTCCTTCGCTAAAACAATCGCCGGCGGCAGAACCATCGTTGCCGAGCGCGCCGGGCAGCAGCCGCACGACGGCGTCGATGACGGCCATCGCGGGCAACTCGCCGCCGGTCAGCACGAAATCGCCGAGACTGATTTCGCTCGGGCGCAGCAGGTCGACAATGCGCTCGTCGAAGCCTTCATAGTGGCCGCAAATGAGCAGCATGCGATCGGCCGCAGAAAGTTCAGAGGCGAGATTTTGGTTCAGCAAGCGACCCTGCGGAGTGAAAAGCACGCGCAGAGCCGGGCGGGGATCCATCGCTTCGATGGCGGCGACGGCGTCGATGACGGGCTGACACATCAGGACCATTCCGGGGCCGCCGCCAAAGGGCCGATCGTCAACTTTGTGATGCGGGTCGTTCGCCCAATCGCGAAGCTGATGGAAGTGAATATCAACGATGCCGGACGATTGCGCGCGGCCGAGAATGCTGGCCGATAGATACGGCTGCATCACCTCGGGGAACAACGTGAGTACGTCGATCCGCATGCGTTCGTCCAATTTCAGCGTGGAGCTTGTCGCTCACTTCGCCTTGATTCCCTGTTGCTTCAGGAGGTTTCCGACGGTCTCACTGGGCTGCGCGCCGACGCTCAGCCAATATTGAATTCGCTCGACGTTCAGCTTGACCTGCGCCGCGGCGTCTTTGTTCATCGGATCATATTGGCCGAGCTCTTCAAGCACGCGGCCATCGCGCGGCTTGCGCGAGTCGCTGGCGCCAAGCCGATAAACAGGTCGATGCGTGCGACCAAAACGCTTCATACGCAGCACTACGGCCATGAACTTCTCCGAGCAATCTAATCCGTGCGTGTTACCGCGAGCGGTAAAAGGACTCGCGCAATCTGCCCTGATTCGCGAGCGAGCCGTGTAGTATAGAGCGGGCGGCAGACCGTGCCAAGAGGGTGGTTTACGAATTCGTAAACCGGGGCGTGAACACGCTTTGTGAAGGCGTTTCGGGGAGCGAGTCGGGTCCGTTGTGCGGCGCTTGCGGGTGTGCGGACCTGGCGGCGTCGCCGGACCGATCGGTCGTTCGATCGTGATTTCGCGCCGGCGGGACGCCGACGCTCCCCCGATTACTGCGGGACGCCGCCGCTCCGCGGCATGTTCGGATTGACGGAACAGCAGGTCGCGCTTTCATCGCGGTTGTCCGCCGCCGCGTGAGACCATCCTCGCGGCTCAGCTTGCCTGGTTGCTATTTGGAAAGCATGCACGCCACGAACGGCTCGACGTCATTGCGATCGACCTCGCCATCGCCATCGAGATCGATGCCGCACGTGCTATCGCAGATGGGAAAATCGCGCTTGAATCGGCCCTTGTCCGTAACCGCCAGGATGAACGCGTCCACATCGAACGGATCAAACCAGCCATCGCAATTCGCGTCGCACGGCACGCACGACAGCGCCGACGCCATTGTCATTGATGTCGCCGAATTTGGCTGCGCAGCATTATGAATCACCGCCGATGGCACGGAATCCGGAGCGACGCCGATCTGAAATGCCGGCCACAGCGCCAATGCCAGCAGTGCGGCCGCCGCGATACCCGTCAGATTTGTCAGCCAGCGATGAGTGTGGGAAGGGGCGGCGATCGCCGGTGCGGATTGCATGGCCTGATATCGCAGCGCACACACCTGGCAATGACGCAGGTGAGCGCGCTCTTCGACATCCGGCCGGAGTGCCGAACGGGTTAGCGCGTGCAGGCGCGACATTGACAGGCAGGTCGAGCGCCGGATTGCCGCCGCGCCGAGATCGTCGAGATCGGCGGATTCGCGGACCAGGCGGATCATTTGCAGCAGGTGTTCATCGCTCTTCATCGTACCACCGCTGGGTTATTCGCATTCGCGCCGGGGGCGCTCAGAGATTTCAGGCGCCAAATCCCTTTAATTCCATACAGCGCCGGAGTTTATGAAAACCGGATTGTTTTCGGGCGTGGACGGTGCTGGCGGCCAGATTCAAGCGGGTTGCCAGCGATCGCTCGCTTTCGCCACCCGCGAGGCCTTCCAGCACAACCCGTTCTTCCGGTGTTAACACGAACGGCCCCGCGCCGACTGCCGACAGACAGCCGCGCAGCGCATCGAGATGCTCGGCCGCTCCGCTGACATCGTGCGGGTCCGGATGTGCGTCGAGCATCGAGTGCATCAGGTCGTCGGCCGGATCGAGCGTTAATTTATCGCGTTTTTCCCGTGCGAATTGCAGCCAGATCTTGTAGCCCACGCCATAGACATATGTCGAGACGGCGGCGCGCGACGGGTCATATCGCCCGGCACGCAGCGAACGCCAGAACTCCACCCACGTGCGTTGGGCGAGCTCCTCGGCGACATTGCCGAGCGATCCGACGCGTTTTCGCAAAAACCGTTCGAGACCCTGTGAAAGCCGGCGGTGGATTTCCTCAAAAGCCCAGTCCTCGCCGCGCGCCGCGATGCGCGCCAGCTCGCGCAGGCCCGCGTCGCGTCCATGCTCGGATTGTGGTCTTTCAGGCGTCATTTGCGGCGACAGTTTAATGCGCGAACGCGAGTCGCGGTTGGGGCGACGCGAAAAACGCCGCAGTCGGGACGTTTCCGACCGTCGATTGCTTCCCGCCCGGCGTTCTTTTGCATTTTTCATCCTGCATCACCCACGCGATTGCTTTTCGACAGTGCCCGGCTAGGCTGCGCGTCTAGTGTTCCGTCATTCGTGTATTGACGGAAGGGAGCATCGGCGTCTCGCCGATGCGCACCGGCGAGACGCCGATGCTCCCCGTCAATTCGGACTTGACGGAGCACTAGGTATGAATCGGCTCGGCCGGCGGTCGGAGGCGCATGTGCCGCCGGTGCCGCTTCGATGAGCGAACGGAGGATTCGCGGCATGGTGGTCTCACATCAGGACATTCAGCAAGTGGGGGCGTTGGTTCGTTCGCACTTCGACCCGTTTGATCGCCTGTTGCGCGAAATGCAGCGCGTCATTGTCGGCCAGGACAACCTGCTGCGAAAGATGCTGGTCGGGCTTCTCGCCAATGGGCACATTCTGCTCGAAGGCGTGCCGGGCCTCGCGAAAACAACGGCCGTGTCGTCGCTCGCGCGGGCCATGCATACGCGCTTTCAGCGGATTCAGTTTACGCCCGATCTGCTGCCCGCCGACATCGTCGGAACGATGATCTTTCAACCCAAGGACGGCACGTTTTCGATCAAGCGTGGCCCGATCTTCGCCAATCTGATTCTCGCGGACGAAATCAACCGCGCCCCGGCGAAGGTGCAAAGCGCGTTGCTCGAAGCGATGCAGGAGCGGCAGGTCACGATCGGGGAGCAGACGTTCAAGCTCGAAGAGCCGTTTTTGGTTCTGGCGACGCAAAACCCGATCGAGCAAGAGGGCACCTATCCGCTGCCCGAGGCGCAGGTCGATCGATTCATGCTCAAGATCATGGTGGATTATCCCACGCGAGACGAGGAGCGCGTCATTCTCGATCGTATGGGACACAATCGCGGCGTGCCGCATGTCGAGCCGGTGATGGACCCGCAGCAGGTGCTGGCCGCTCGCGGAGTGCTGGATGAGATTTATATCGATGATCGCGTGAAGGATTACATTGTTACGCTGGTGCATGCGACGCGGCGGCCGGCCGAATTCCGCCTGAAGGAAATCGCGAGCTGGATTCAATATGGCGCGTCGCCGCGCGCTACGATTTATCTGGCGCTCGGTGCGCGGGCGATGGCGTTCCTTGCCGGTCGCGGGTTTGTGACGCCGCAGGACGTAAAGGACATTGCGCCGGATGTGCTGCGACATCGCGTGATCGTCAGCTACGAAGCCGAAGCCGAGGAAAAAACCAGCGATGACGCGGTGCGCTATGTGCTGGATCACGTGGAAGTGCCGTAGAAACAGCAGAGCGCGCCAACGAGCGTGTCGTGAATCCTGGCCGCGCGATCCGCGCAGAGGCATGGTGGAATAAATGGCTGCGAATGAACGGCGATTCACCGGGAAATTGCTCGTAATTACTTTTGTAGGAAGCTTGATCGGCGTGTCGGTGACGATATACGTCATCGCAAAGGTGTTCCTGGTGAAGTCCTAACACCTAACGCGGGTTAAGCGGGCTACGGCCGAAAGCCCGGCGTCCAGGCCACGTCAGTGCGATTCCCGGTCCACATCGCGTTGTCGCCGTCCAGCAGCACAGCGCCCCCGCCATCGACGCGATAGCCCAGCGCCTTCATCGTTTCCAACGACGCGTGTCCGTCGAGCCACATAATCGCCGCGCGATTGCGATGCCGCGGGTCGGCCGCCGTCCGCTCGGTTGGCAGGCCGGCCATTTCTCCGTTTACCGGATCGACGCGCGGCGGATCGAGATTGAACCCCTCGTTGCCCAGGGCATGCGCGTCGCGGCCGTTGTTTGCATAACCGTTGCGATCTCCAAGCGCGAATGTGGCGGCTGTGCCCATGCAATCGGCGACGGCCACGGTTTGGCCGGGCGCGCGAATGCGCTCGATGCGAACCGGCCAGTGCTTGAATGAGTTT
>JAEUIR010000389.1 GCA_016795025.1 Phycisphaerales bacterium | reverse complement strand
TGCAGGTGGCGCAAGAGGCTGTGTGACTTGTATTGGGTGACCACGCCAATTCGCCTGATCTGCGAGTTGACGCAGTTGGACAAGGCGAAGTCAATAATCCGGAACTTGCCCCCGAAGTGGACCGCCGGCTTGGCGCGGCGATCCGTCAGTTCGTGCAACCGGCTGCCGCGTCCGCCAGCAAGGACCAGGGCAATCGCCTTGCGCGGCAACTGGAATGTCTTTCTATCAACCATTTTGCTATCCCCTTCTGAAATTGATTCATCGCATCAGGTGGCGCTCGTCACCCATTCTTTGTTGCGTAGCCGGTCCTAACGGTCATGACTTTTCCGGGTACACCCACAATCATGAAAGTCGTGACCGTTTCCTTCTTTCCAAACCCTCCTCTGCATGGGGAGGGGAGATTCGTGAGTCGCTGACTCGACTTTCACATGAACTAACTGATCACATTCGGCACTTTTCTGCCCGTGATCGCGGCAATCCGTGCCACCGCATCGGCCAAGCCAACCAGTGGCGCCAATGCTTCCTGTGTGGGAATTTCGTGTTGGCCGGGGTCGGCGATAAAACGTTCGAGATAGACGCGCAAGGTGGCTCCCTCGGTACCTGTACCCGACAAACGAAATACTGCCCGCGAACCATCATCTAGCAGGATGCGGATACCCTGACGCTCAGAACGTGAGCCATCCACTGGATCGACATAGGCGAAATCATCGGCCGTCGCGATGCGTAGGCCTCCGTACTCCGAACCCGGTAGTTGCGAGAGACGAGCCCGCAATTCATTCATCAGGCGATCACCTTGTGCAATCTCGATGCCTTCGTAATCGTGGCGGGAGTAGACATTGCGCCCAAAGCGTCGCCAGTGTTCACGAACAA
>JAEUIR010000387.1 GCA_016795025.1 Phycisphaerales bacterium | reverse complement strand
CCGCTCCCATCAGGGCGGCGACGTTGGCCATGAGCACGTCCAGCTCGTCGTCGGTGAGCGGCAGGCGTCGCACCCGTACCGGGTGCCGGGGTGGCGGGGCCAGCAGCGGTGTGCGGAACGGGCGGAGGGGGTCGCGATCGGCGTCCCTGCCGGTCCCGGTCCTCGGGGTGGTGCCGTGCACCAGCGGAGCCAGGGCGCGGTAGACCTCCTCGGCGGACGGCCGCGCGTCCGGGTCCTTGGCGAGCATCGCGGTGACGAGCGCGTCGAGCTCGGCGGGCACCTCGGCCCGGACGCTCCGCACGGAGGGGATCGGAGCCTGGACGTGGTGCGCGCGCAGCGGGGTGCCGTCGCCGTCGCGCTGGTAGGGCGGATCGCCGGTCAGCAGCTCGAACAGCAGGCAGCCCAGCGAGTAGACGTCGGACGCCCCGGTGACCACGCGCCCGAGGTGCTGCTCGGGCGACATGTACGCGGGCGTGCCGACGGTGCGGTCGACCTGGGTGAGCCGCGGCAGCGCGCCGGTGCCGCGTAGGATCGCGATCCCGAAGTCGAGCACCTTCACCAGCCCGCCGTCGACGATCATGATGTTGGCGGGCTTGACATCGCGGTGCACCACGTCGACCCGGTGGACGTCGGCGAGCACCGCGGCGATCTGCGCCCCGATCGCGGCGGCCCACTCCACCGTCGGGGTGGCGTCACCGTCGTAGACGGCGGCGTCCAGCACCGTCTCCAGGGTCGAGCCGCGGAGCAGCTGCATGACCAGCCAGACCTGCTCGGTGCCGTCGGGCTGCTCCTCGATCCCGGTGTCGTAGACGACAGGGGTACCTGGATGCTCCAGCCGGGCCGCCGTGCGGATCTCGCGCAGGAACCGGACC
>JAEUIR010000386.1 GCA_016795025.1 Phycisphaerales bacterium | reverse complement strand
CGCAGCGCCCGCGAGGCCCAGGAAACCCGCGCCTATGCCAATGCGGATCTCCTCCGTGGCATCCTGCCCATCATGGACAACTTCGAAATGGGCCTCGAAGCCGCCCGCGCCGAGTCCGAGAAGTCGATGATCTTCATGGGAATGAGCATGGTGCAGCGCCAGATCGCCGATTTCCTCCGTGACATGGGCGTGACCGAGGTCGAGGCGCTCGGCAAGGCCTTTGACCCGAATCTCCACGACGCCGTCTCCACCGAAGCCAGCACCGAGCACGCCGAAGGCACCATCCTGCGTGTCACCCGCCGTGGCTTTAAGCTGAAGGACCGTCTCCTCCGTCCCGTCAGCGTCATCGTCGCCGGCACTCCTGCCGCTTGATTCCTCATCCCTGATTCCTCATCGCACACCCCATGGCAGACAAACGCGACTACTACGAAGTCCTCGGCGTCTCGCGTGACGCCACGCCTGACGATCTCAAGAAAGCCTACCGCAAGCTCGCCGTGAAGTATCACCCGGACAAAAACCCGGGTGACAAGGCCGCGGAGGAAAAATTCAAGGAGGTCAGCGAAGCCTACGACATCCTCAACGATGCCGACAAACGTGCCGCCTACGACCGCTACGGTCACGCAGCCTTCGCTGGTGGCATGGGCGGCCCCGCGGGTGGCGGTGGCGGCTTCCACAATCCCTTCGACATCTTCAACGAAGTCTTCGGCGGCGGTGGTGGCGGTGGCATCTTCGAAACCTTCTTCGGCGGTGGCGGCGGACGTTCGCGTCGTGCCGATGGCCCGCAACGCGGTGCCGATCTTCGCTACGGCCTCGAAATCACCCTCGAAGAGGCTGCGCACGGTGCCCAGCGTGAGATCGATTACGAGCGCCAGGTCGGC
>JAEUIR010000385.1 GCA_016795025.1 Phycisphaerales bacterium | reverse complement strand
GTCGCGGGGGGCGCGAGGGGGCGCGGCGCGGGCCTGCGGTGCAACGTCGTGCGACGCGGCGTCGAGGGCGCACCCGCCGACGGGTACTGCAACACCGTCAAATCCCGAGCCTCGGTCACGGGGCGGGCTTGTGCCCTGCGGCTGAAACTTTTGCGGCCTGTCGTGCCAGAGACGAAGGGCCCAACGACAACACCCCGGGTCACGGTCAAAGACCGTCAACACCGGGGTGCAACCGGACGGGGTGAGGCGATAAGCCGAGTTCTGTCACGCCGCGGTCTTACGATCCGCTGCGGAGACGCTCATTCCTCTGGGGCCGCAGTTGCCTGCGGTCTCTAGCGACGTACCCGAGAGCATCGGCCGGACTCGAGGCCTCAAGCGCTCTCTTATTTAGTCTTGCTCCGAATGGGGTTTTCCCTGCCACGCGTGTCACCACGCGCGCGGTGCGCTCTTACCGCACCTTTTCACCCTTACCCTCGGCCGGTCTCCCGGCGGAGGGCGGTTTCTTCTCTGTGGCACTCTCCTGGGGCTCAACGCCCACTGGCCGTTAGCCAGCATCCTGTCCTGTGGAGCTCGGACTTTCCTCCAGTGGGGGCCCGTGGTTGGGGTACCCGCCACCAGCGAGCGTCTGCCTTACGCCGTCGCGGCTTCACCTGCCAGACTCTCGCCGACGCTGCAAGCCCTTCACACCGCGCCGCGGGTGTACTCTCTCGGCATCGTGCGCGTCTCGTCGCCTTCACGTCTCGCCTTGGCGGTCACCTTGCTCGTCAGCGCCCGCAGCGCCCGCGCCCAAGACGCCCCCACCCTCCGATGGAGCGACGGCGCGCGCGACCCGGCCGCCGCGCTCCTGGGCCTCAACCACGACGACGACAACGACGACAGG
>JAEUIR010000384.1 GCA_016795025.1 Phycisphaerales bacterium | reverse complement strand
CCATAAAGTTCTGACTAACGTAAAGAATTGTTGTTGAAAATTAAGTAGTTGCAATTCCATTATCATCATTAGTCAAAGCGAATTTATTGATTTGCTTTTTGATTTGTTTAACGATTCCGAGTTTTCTTTTTTGGTCTGAGAAAAGATATTGTTCGGCATTAAAGTAAGGAACTCTTTTGATGACCATGTTCCAAATAATGAGCGCAAGTTTACATGCTGTTGCAGAAATTGCCAACACGCTACCTTTTCGAAAATTAATGCGGTGAAAGAAATCTCTACGCGGTGTGGAATCTATTTAAAAAGACTTGGAGATTGGAAATTCTTTTCTCTATTTTTACCACTGTAATGCATTTTAAACCTTATAAACTTTTGTATATGAAAAATTCCTTTAGCTTACACCCGGTGAGTATTCTCTCTCTCTCTCTCTCTCTCTCTCTCTCTCTCTCTCTCTCTCTAAGAAAATTTGTGGAATTGCAAAACTGCATCTTGCAGTAATGCTATTATTTCTCACATTTCATGGGCAGGGTATTCGCGCACAAAACCAATCCTGGAGCATGGTGCCGTACATACTAAACTTTACCGGAGGAACGGTAAACGCCTCTATACATCCTGCATTAAACAATACCTATCAAAGTCAGTTCCCAAGTGCCTCGGTTAACGATCCGTTTGGCGATCTGCTTTTTAGCGTAAGCGATGGCACGGTTTATAACCGGAGCGGAACCAATAGCTTTGGCATCAACAATCCCGATTACAGCACCGCTTTGCCACCTGCTGCACAACAGGTTAATGGCGCCACAGAAGTACTTATAGTACCGGTGCCTGGCGACTGCAAAAGTTTTTACATTATCAGTAGCGAGGTGAGTGGCAACACCACCGGCCC
>JAEUIR010000383.1:263-882 GCA_016795025.1 Phycisphaerales bacterium | reverse complement strand
CACGCTCGCCGACAGGCCCCAGTAAGTGCGGAAGTCATCGGCCGTCATCTGGGTGAAGACGATGCTCTCGCCCGAGGCGATCGATCCGATGGACGGGCCCCAGTTGTGCGGATCGTTGGGGTTGTTGTCGTTCCACGACCACGCCGAGACGTCGACCGAGTTCGAGCCGAGATTCGTGATCTCGAAAAACTCGCGCTGGCGGCGGCCGCCGTTGCCTTGCAGGATGTCACCCTGCCCTTCCGACATGAACTCGGTGATGCGGACTTGCGCCCGCGCGGGCGGAACCGTGACGGACAGAAGGACCGTTGCGGACGCAGCGGCCACGAGGACGGTAACGGATCGCATGAATCTCTCTCCTGACTTGGATTCCTCCAAGCACGGGGTATCGTGACGCATGTTTCGTGCGAAGTCCACTCCGTACGCAGACAAGATTTTGTGAAGATGGAGCCCGATGGGCAACTTCTCCACAACAACATTCGCGCGACCGACCCCGCCGCGCTCACGTTCCTGACCATGTCCACCCGCCCGAGTTTCCGCGCCGAGTTCAAGGCGGGCGCAGGCGGCAGGACCGCCGTCTACATGGCCCGCTGGGTCAACACACGCGGCGAAAAGGGGCCGT
>JAEUIR010000383.1:0-254 GCA_016795025.1 Phycisphaerales bacterium | reverse complement strand
AAGTCACGACGGCGACGGTGGCGGCGTAGTTACCCGGTTTGCGCCGGGTTGAGAAAGGCCCGCAACCGGGCCGCGATTTTGTCAGCGTCGCGCAACTGGCATTCCCACAAGACGAGGACGCGCCAGCCTTCGCGGCGCAGCCGTGCCCGTGTGCGTTTGTCGCGTGTGGCATTGCCTTCGAGTTTCGCACGCCAGAAGGCCCGCCGCGTTCGCGGCATGACGCGCCCGTGTCGGCAGGCGTGACGGTGCCAGAA
>JAEUIR010000382.1 GCA_016795025.1 Phycisphaerales bacterium | reverse complement strand
GAACGCGCCGCCGGTCGAATTCGAAAGCGGAGTCACGCCTACCGTGAAATTCGCGGCAGATGCGCGCACGGCGTGCGTAACCGGCTGCCCTGCCGCGACAACTCCCCGCATGACGAGATCACCGGCTTCGTCAAAGATCGCCACGAGAAACGGACTGATCGTCGAGAATGGATCATTCACGGCTACGCTGATCTGCTCGCCGGCGCTCGCACCGCCGACGTCAAATAGCCGATAGTCGCCGTACTCGGACACCTCGCCGCGCAGTTGGGACGAGCTTTGACCGGCCACGGTGGCATCGACGGCCGTCTGCTGGTCGTCTGACGCCGGCGCATCACCGACCGCGTCGTTCGCACTGCCGAAAATGCTGCCGCCGCCGTCCAAATCCACGCCGGCCGGACAACCACATAAAAATACGCATAACGCAACAAGCCCCGCCCGCGCGCACTTCAACCCCGCCATGCAATGCCCCCTTCCCCTTCCGAAGGTGCGACCCGCACTGGCTCGGCGGACCGCTACGAAAGAGTATGGAAAACACGGCACGTGGCGGCGCGCGTGCGTGCGCAATTACGCTGAAAAACCGCAGCCTGATAACAATTGCCACCCGGGTTGGCGGGAAAGCTTGTTCATCGACCGGAAACCACTGCTCTGAACGCGCGCGATGCTGTCGATTCGATTGAATACCGACTTTTCACCCCGCGAAGCCGCGCAATTCATGCAATGCGATGCGCTGGCCGATGATCCAAACAAGCCGTAACTCGCGGCCGCCTATGGTCTTCCGCGACCGCATACGCCGGAGAATTGGGAATGGAGTTGCCGATGGACGCCGAGCGAATCATTAAACTGACACCAAGCGCGATCAACGAGCTGCTTGATTCACGCACAG
>JAEUIR010000381.1 GCA_016795025.1 Phycisphaerales bacterium | reverse complement strand
GACTACATCGGCACGCCCGACGGCAACATGTACGGCATCCGCAAGGACAGCGCGTCACCGCTGCGCACCTTCCTCTCGCCGCGCACCAAGGTGCCCAATCTGCTGCTCACGGGGCAGAACCTGAACATGCACGGCCTGCTCGGCGTCACCGTGGGATCGGTGAGCACCTGCGCGGAGATCGTGGGCAAGAGCTACTTGCTGAAGAAGGTGCACGCGGCGAGCTGATCACGCCCGCCCGGCACGGAACAGCCAGGAGGAGGCCGCGCGATTTTCCACGATCGCTTGCAATTCCGGAAGGAGCGGCTACATTCGTTCCTGCCATTCGTTGGAGTCCGGCTAGCCACGGGATTCATGATTGGCTGAGTCGCAAGTGTGGTGTGATGCAAGTACGTGGCTACCATGATCTTCCTGGAGTTCGGCTTGGTCGAATGACTCGACACGCCGATGCTCTCTCTCTCTCTCTCTCTCTCTCTCTCTCTCTCTCTCTACGCTAATGCGGCCTGCGGGCCACCACGAAAAAGCCCCCAGCGCTTGCGACGCCAGGGGCCGGTTGCTCAATGTCCCACTAACACGCGAATGAAAATGGAAACGAGCTGAGCAAAGGTACCGGCCCCGCGCGGAACAAGCCGCGAGCCGCGCGGGGCGGTGAGCACCCGGACTGCAAGCAGGCCGGAAGCGGAGGCAGCGCGCACACAGGTGCAGCTGTCCTCCAGGTGCCAAGCGGTAAGGATAACGAACGGACGGACGATCATGCGCATTGCCTTTTTCGCCTTGTTTGCCTGCGGCACCCTCTGCTCGGTAGCGCAGAACCTCGTGCTTAATCCGAGTTTCGAGAGTACTTCTGCATGCCCAAACGACATCAGCCAGATCGATTTAGTTGAAGGATGGAC
>JAEUIR010000380.1 GCA_016795025.1 Phycisphaerales bacterium | reverse complement strand
CTCGAGCAGATCGACCTTCGACAGCCCGCCGTCACGCCCGAAAACGTAAGCGTAGCGACCATCACGCGCAAAGACGACCGAAGCATGGGAGAGGTCACCGAGTCCGCCAATACGCGCATAAACTTCGCGTCGGCTGGTATCGACGAGACTGAGTTGCCCGCTCGCGCGCTCAATGACCACCCCAAGATCAGCGCTGCCCCGCAGGGTCGGCGTAGTGCAACCCGCGAGCAATACCATCGACAGCAGGGTCCATAATCTCTTCATGCTCATTTCTCCAGGGGCGCCGCTGGCGCCCAGATGTCTGCCCCCGCGCAACACCGAGGCGCTGCCTGGCCATTGTTGTCGACGCACCGCACCGGCCTAACGGTCATAACTTTTCCAGGCACCCCCGATCATGAAAGTCATGACCGTTTCCCTCTCCCCCGACCCCTCCCCCGCAAGGGAGAGGGGAGATTCGTGAGTCGCTGACGCGACTCTCACATTAACGCTTCTTCCTAGTCGGTGCCATGGTCTTGCACATCCTGCCCGGCATCCGCAGGCTCGACTGGTAGGCTGAAATGGCGAGCAGTTGAGCATTGTCGTACTTGCTGATGATTCTGACCATCTCCGGGTTGGCGTTGCGGCGCTTGCCATCGCGGATCTCTGGCGCAGCAGGTACTGATAGTGCTGCCCGGCAATCACCGGATAACCCTTATCCCTGAAGCCTTCGCCGCTGGCCCCATGGCATCCTCTGCACTCTTTCTCGTAAAGCACCTTTCCGGTTGCCATTTGCCGATCGGCATCCGATCCTTCGTAGCGGCCATGCTCGACGGGAATGCACAACCCTTCGATATAGGCGGCGACGTCGGCCAGCTCCTGCGGATCGGTCAGGACCGCGGCAAACGGGTACA
>JAEUIR010000037.1 GCA_016795025.1 Phycisphaerales bacterium | reverse complement strand
TATCCAAAAAACCCCGCGCGCCCGTTCCGCGCGGGCGTCAAATGAGCATACGAAGTGGATATCGGTTGGTGCGGACGCGGCGCTAGATTGCCCGCAACACGACGCAGGCGTTATGACCGCCGAAGCCGAATGAATTACTCATTGCGATTTTTACTCGGCCGTCGCGCGCGTGAATTCGGACGTGATTGAGGTCGCAATCCGTATCAACATTGTCGAGATTGATCGTGGGGGGAAGCGTGTTATTGCGGATCGCCAGCGCGCACGCGGTGGCTTCGATCGCGCCAGTAGCGCCGAGCAGGTGGCCCGTTGAGCCTTTGGTGCTGCTCACAGCGACGGTCTTGGCGCTCGCGCCGAACACGCGCTTCAACGCGTTCGTCTCCGCGACGTCGCCCAAAGGCGTGCTGGTCGCGTGAGCGTTGATGTAATCCACTTCGGCCGGATCTACACCCGCGTCTTTCAGCGAAAGGGACATCGCTCGCGAAGGTCCGTCGCCATTCGCGTCGGGTTGAACAATGTCGCCGGCGTCCGACGTGGCCCCGACGCCGGCCACTTCGCAGATGATGTTCGCGCCGCGCCGCCGCGCGAATTCAAATTCTTCGAAAATCAGAATGCCCGCGCCTTCGCTCAACACGAACCCGTCGCGATCCTTGTCGAACGGTCGAGAGGCCTTCGTAGGATCGTCATTGCGCGTGCTGACCGCCTTCATCGATGCGAAGGCCGCCAGCGCCAACGGCGTGAGCGCCGCCTCCGATCCGCCCGTCACCATGACATCCGCATCACCGCGCCGAATGGCATACAAGGCGTCCGCCATCGCGTGTCCGGCCGACGCGCACGCCGTCGCCACGGCCGCGCTCGGTCCGCGCAAGTTGTACATGATCGATACATTGCCGCAGGTGGCGTTGGCCATCAGTCGCGGAATCGTGAACGGCGAGACCTTGCCGGGGCCGCGCTCCGCCAGCCGCCGGTGCTGCTCCTCGATTTCGAGCAGGCCGCCGATTCCCGATCCGATGATCGCGCCGGCCCGATTGGGCTCGAATGCTCCCTCGGTCAATCCACTGTCGGCCCAGGCCAGCTTTGCGGCCGCGCAGGCAAATTGTGTGAACCGATCGAGGCGTTTGATATGGCGATGCTCGAGATAGTCGCCGGCGCGAAAATCGCGGCATTCCCCGCCGAAGCGCACGTCGAATTTGGAGGTGTCAAACAGGGTGATCGGCGCGATGCCGGAGCGCCCGCAGACCAACCCATCCCAGAATGACGCGATTGTGCAGCCGAGGGGAGTGATGACTCCTATGCCTGTGACAACGACCCGCCGATCATGCATCCGTACTGCTCCGACCCGCTACGCCTTCGGCTGGCTGGCCTGGTTGTCCAGCGCGGCCTTGATGTAGTCGATCGCCTGACCGATATTTTGGATCTTCTCAGCTTCCTCATCCGGGATACTGATCTCAAATTCCTCTTCAAACTCCATCACAAGCTCAACGGTATCGAGTGAATCGGCGTTGAGATCGTTCACGAACGACGTCGTGCGTGACAAAGTCGCTTCGTCGACGCCCATCTGCTCAGCGACGATCTTCTTCACCTTGGATTCGATTTCGTTGTGATCCGGCACGTCCAAATCCTCCGTCGGGATGCGCCTAAACGGCGCTCGATGTTGTCCAACGTCCGTTTTTCGACCGGTGCAGGCCACATGGCTTTGGCCCGCGTCACCGGCTTCGCTCAGACAAACCAAAAAGGGCGCGACCGGGGTCGAAGAATCCATGTTCCGAGTAGCCAGCAAACCGGTCGAACCGACAAGGAAGCGGATATTACGCGCGAGCCGATTTATTGCCAAGGGCATTGCCCAAATTGGCTTGCGCTACGGGAATGCGAGCGGCACAGCGCAAGCCGGATCGCATGAATTCTAGCGCCGTGCGCCGCGCACCGAGGCGAGCGGCAAAAGTTCATGCAGAATTCAATGCAACGCGCTGTGGTTCAGGGCTTTCGATTGTAAGTCGCGCCCTCGCCGTTTTCATGAACCAACGTGCACACTCCGGCCGTGCCTTTCCCGGCTTGCGCGGGCGAAAAACCGGTCACGCCGGCCGGCTTCCACTGGGCGAACTTATCGCCCAGACCGTTCTTGGTCACCTCGAAAGAGAATGTGCCGTTGTCGTACGTCCATTTCCCCTCCATCTGCTTCCCGCCGGCGATCGCATTGCCGCTGGTGTCAGCCAACGCCATCGCCCAGGTGCCGTCGGCATTCACCGTGATCAGCCGCAGATTAGGATCGATTCTTTCGATCTTTCGCTTGCGCGGGTTGTTGTCGTCCAACTGCTGAGGCACCTCTTCGATCCATGTCCCAATAAAATCCTTGTCGGTATAAGTGGGGCCGCCGCTGCTTTTGTTGCACCCCGTTTGAATCAGCAAAATCGCGACAGTCAAACCAATCAAAGCACTTCCGCTGAAACGAAACATGACGCTGTTCTCCCAACTGATGATCGTGACCTTTGACCTGGTGCGCGGCGGGCACGACCGCGCTTAGCGCAGTTTGAAACGCGCATCGTAACGCCTTTCGAACGAACCGCACAAGCGCCCTCGCGGGTCGGATCATCGCCGGTCAGGCAGGGCTTGTCAGAGCCCGATCCGCGAATCATAATGAGAGTCGTGCGCGGTTGAACCGATTCGCAATTTTCACACTTTTTGGAAAGGAATCACCATGCGAAGAACAGTTCGGGTATTGGCGCTCGTCGGCATTCTCGCCTCGCTGACCGGTTGCGGAGTCACCGGCGCCTGGAAACTCACCTCGGTCGATCCGGAATCAATGAAGAGCAAGGTCGGAATGGCCTGCATGTGCCTGAAGGACGACGGCACGTATTGTGCGATGGTCAATTACGGCGGCAAGGAAGAGGCGTCCAGCGGCAAGTACACCTACAGCGACCGCATGCTCACCTTCATGCCGGAAAAGGGCGAAAAACGCGAGTATCACGTCACGCTGGCCGACATGGGTAAGACGATGAACGTCCATGGCGAGGATCACGGCGCGAAATGGACCGCAGTGATGACAAAGGTGGACTGCAAGAAAGACTGCGGCGACTGCAGGGGCGCTTGTAAGGGTGATTGCAAAGCCGAATGCAAAGACGGCGACGGCAAGGCCTGCGCGGCCGGCTGCGCTTGCGACAAGTGCAAGGCAAAATCGGCGGCTTGCCCCGCCGGCTGCAAGTGCGACAAGTGCGCCAAGAAGGCAGCCGAGAAGAAGTAAGCCCGTGATGCGCGACAAGCATTCCGCCCGCCGGTGAAAGCGCGGCGGTTGCCGGCTCGACTCATTGGTTAACCTAAAACGCGAAGCCGGCGATCATGCGATGGCCGGCTTCGCGTTTTTTCTGATGTGCGCAATCGTAGGCCAGCGCGAATGCTACTTCGGCCGCTGCTCGATCGGCACATACGCACGGTTCGTAGGGCCCGTGTAAATCTGTCGGGGCCGATTGATGCGCCCATTCGGGTTCAGGTTGACCTCGCGCCAATGCGAAATCCATCCGGGGATGCGGCCGATGGCGAACATCACCGTGAACATATCGGTCGGGATGCCCATGGCCCGCATGATGATGCCGCTGTAGAAATCGACGTTTGGATAAAGCTTGCGCTCGACGAAATAGGAATCTCGGAGCGCGACTTCTTCAAGCTGTTTGGCGATGTCGAGCAGCGGATCGTGAATGCCGAGCTTCGCCAGCACGCGATCGCACGCGGTTTTGATGATCTTGGCTCGCGGGTCAAAGTTTTTGTAAACACGATGGCCGAAGCCCATCAGCTTCACATTCGCGGTCTTGTCTTTCACCTTGGCCATGAACGAACTGACCGATTCGCCGCCCTGGTGAATCCGCGTCAGCATGTCGATCACTTCCATGTTCGCGCCGCCGTGCAGCGGCCCCCACAGCGCGCAGACGCCGGCCGCAATGCTTGCCCACAGATTCGCCTTTGCGGAACCCACCATTCGCACGGTCGAGGTCGAGCAATTCTGCTCGTGATCGGCGTGCAGAATGAAAATCTGGTCGAGCGCCCGAACCATCTCGGGATCGGGCTGATAGTCCATGTAGGGCTTGCTGAACATCATGTGCAGAAAGTTCGCGACGTATGGCAGGTCGGATTTCGGATAAATCATCGGCCGGCCCTTGGCCTTCTTGTAGGCGGCGGCCGCGATTGTTCTGACCCGGCTCATCACGCGGGCGGCCAATTCGGCCGTGCGATGATCGTCGAATCCTTCCATGAGCGCCGGCTCGAAACAGCCGGCGGCAGTGATCATGGCCGACAGAATCGCCATCGGAGGGGCGGCTGGCGGGAAGCCCTGAAGCGTGTGTCGCAAATCCTCGTGGATGAACTGATAATGCGTCAGGTGATCGCGGAAGTCCTGGAGCTGTGCGGCGGATGGCAATTCGCCGAACAGCAGCAGATACGCCACTTCGACAAACGTGGATTTTTCTGCGAGTTCCTCGATCGGATAGCCGCGGTAGCGCAAAATCCCCGCTTCGCCGTCGATAAACGTGATGTCGCTCGTGCAAGCGCCGGTGTTGCCGTAGCCGTCATCGAGCGTAATCCAGCCGGTCTTGGCGCGCAATTGCGCGATGTCGATGCCGACTTCGTTTTCCGTGCCCACAGTGACGGGTAAGTCGATCGACTTGCCGTCAAAACTCACCGTTGCGGTCTTGCTCACAGGTGCGCTTCCTGACGTTGTGCGTTTAATGGTCTCTGTTGTCGGCTTCTCGATTGAAAGCATAGCGGACCCACCTTTTCCTGCGTCGATGCGTCGGGCGGCGATGAATTTCTGCAACCACCTTCGTTGTTGACGCCGTACTTCTATTCGGTCGTTGCGGCACGTCTAATCAGTGGGTCGAGCTACGAATCGCCGCGATCCGAAATTATCGACCCTATTTCAGGCCGCTCGTCGCCGACGGCAGTTCAGTTTCGTAGCAAAACCTGCGCCGCATCGGGTCAAAAACACTGCTTTTTGCTACGCCGTTTCGAATTCCAACAGCGATGCCACATCCGCCGTCTTCTCGAAGCTCATGCACTGCTCAACAATCCGCTGGGCCGTCGCGCCGCTCACGACCCCATCGGCCAGCTTATTGAACTTCGCCACCACCTCGTCGTCGGTCATCGGGTTTCCCGCGTGGCCGCGCGGATACGAAATCTTCTTCGAAACCGTCTTGCCGTCGGTCGTTTTGATGATGATGTTGTTCGGGATGCCGTCTGGATAGCCGGCATTGCAATCGGCCGTTTCCACGATCTTGATACGATCAAGCAGACCGAGCACGCGCGCGTCGCGGATTTTTTCGTCCGAGAAGCTGGCGCGCGTCACATCGCCATCCAGCAGCGCGCAGGCCATGCAGAATCCCATGCTGTGATCGGCCGTCTCGCGGCTGGTCGGGCGCCACTTTTCCGGCTCGCTGCCGATGATGCTCACCGCGGCTTCGAAACTCTCGACCACGATGCTCTCGATCTTGCTCGCGTCGCCGATCTGCGGCCGAAGCTGCAGGCAGGCGTCGATGGCCGATTGCGAGTGATACTCGGCCGGCCAGAATTTGATATATGTCTTGAGGATCATCCAGTCATCCGGGCCGGTGCTCCATTTCGGCTCGAATGCACCGGTCACCATTTTGAACAATCCCTTCGGCCCTTCGAATATCTCGTTTGGTCCGGTCATGCCCAGGCGCGCGAGATTCGCCGCGAATACGCCGTTGCGTGCCGCGTTGCTGAAGGCGCAGGCTTTCCAATCGCTGATCTGGCCGGTGCGCGTCTGGCGCGTCGCGAAGTTGCAAACGCCGGCCAGACCGAGCGCGTGCACCGTCTGCTCGACGTTGAGACCATAGAGCTTGCTGCCAAGGAGAGCCGTCGAGAGCGCACCGTAATACACATGGTCCCAACCGTGCTTGCGAAGCGACGCCGCGTCGCAGCAGCGGCATTGCAGTTCATAACCCAGCGCGATGGCGGTGATCATTTGCTTCGTGCTCGCGCCGGCGGCCTGGCCGACGGCGAGCGCCGCGGGAATGTTATCGCTGGGATGGGCGGGTTCTTTGCTTAGATACGTGTCATTGAAGTCGAGATAGCGCACCAGCGCGCCGTTTGCGAACGCCGCAAGGTCTGGCGTCGTGCGCTGCTTGCTGCCGAACAGGCTTGCGCCATTCGGAATCGGAACGCCTCCCGCGACCTGGCGCGCGACTTTGCCGGGGCGGCTCTTCCAAGCCCCAAGCGCACAGCCGATCGAATCGAGAATGCGGCGTTTGACCTCATGCACGGTCTTGGGGCCGAGCGACTCGAAATTGGTCGTCTGGGCCTTCTCCGCGAACCACTGCGCTAACGTCTGCATGCGTTGCTCCCTGAATCGGTTTTGAGCCGCGCATTCTTAGCGACGCGGGACGATTTTGCAAAGACCGGAAGGCCAAGCGTGAATCGCCGCAGGGGTCGGGCACCGCAATGCGCGGCGTGGTCCAGGTCCGCGCGTCGCCGACAGAGCCTTATAATACCTCGCCACGATGCGCCCGCCGGCGCGCGACTGCGCGGTCGGCTTGTCGGCGGATTGACCCACGGGAGTCTGCAATGGCCGTCGAAGCGCAAGAGCTTCGCAGGATTCACTGGACCGATGCCTTTGGCTTCGTCCGCATTCTTCAGACGCTGCGGCCGTCGCTCGGCGTAAGCCGGTTGCTGCTCGGCACGATCTGTGTGCTGGCCTGCTGGCTGGTCGGCTGGACGCTGGATCGCCTGTGGCTCGCCGCCGGCGAAGGCGTGCTGACGCAGCGCGGTCCGCTCACGACGGATGCCGCACCGGGGTTAATGGGCGGCGGGTACGATCGCACAGTTACCGAGCTTGATGTGTATGCCCACGCCGATCGCAACGAGTTGCGACGCTGGAAAGAGAACGTCAAACGCCACGGCGCAGCGAGTACCGGCCCGTTTCATGCCTCTTACGCCTATTTCGGTGATTGCTTCGCGGCGGGAATCAACGGCGTATTCACGGGGCGGATTCTGATCGACCCTGACGGTCGGGATTCGCTGCTGGGTGCTGTGTCGCGCACGCTCAGCGGCGTTACATGGCTGGTGGCGCAGCGGCCGTGGTTCACCGCGTTGTATGGTCTCATGCATATTCTGCTTTTCTCGCTGTTCGGAACAGCCATCTGCCGTCAGGCGGCGGTGCAGAGCGCGCTGCGCGGGCGGGTCGAAATGACGACGGCATTTCGCTTTGCAAAAGAAAAGATCAATGAGACCGCGCTGGTGCCGCTGATTCTGATCGGTTTGGTCACCGCCTGTGCCGCGGTGCTGGTGCTGCTTGGTTTGCTCGGCGGGCTGGTGTCGCTGATTCCGGTCATTGGCCACCTTGTGGCTACGAGCGCGTATTTGCTGGCGCTGCTTGTGGGCATCGCCGCGGCCGCGCTCATCATGGCGCTGATTCTCGGGATCCACCTGGTTTGCCCATCGATGGGCGCGGAAGGCTCGGATTGGTCGGACACGCTCACGCGGGCGATTCCGTATTTTCTTGCGAAGCCGTGGCACTTCGCGTTTTATTCGATGACCGCCCTGGCATATGGCGCGTTTGGGTTCGTCGTCGTGCGTTTTTTTGTCATTATTGTCCTGAAATTTGCGCATAAATTCACAGCCGTCGGGATGGGTTGGTTCGGCATGCTCAGCGGTTCTGACAAGACGCTGGGGCGGTTGCCCACAATGTGGCAACTTCCCGCGTGGTCAGAAATTACGCTGCTTCCGACGAGCGGCGGTCCGGATTGGTGGGGCACGTTTTTCAACGCCGCACAGATGTCGGCCGGCGAGAATGCCGGCGCGTGGGTGCTTTCGGCGTGGGTGGGCCTAATGGTGGCCGCAGTCGGCGGTTTTGTGGTGTCCTATTATTTCACCGTATGCACCGAGATCTATCTGCTATTGCGGCGGCACGTGGATGGGACGCCGATTGAAGATGTTTTCTACGAAGACCCGGAATTGGAGTATGGAGCACCAACGGAGGAGAAGAGAGAGACATGATGAACGAATTCGCGCAACCCAATAAGAAGCGAGAATACTAGAACGCTGATTGGTGAACGATGATCGGCTAAACGTGAGCAACCGCGCTTCGTTCATCGTTGCCTTACAGGATTCTTCCATGACGCTTGCCTACATCAGTCTCATCGCCGCGATCGCCAGTGGAGCGATTACGCTTCAAACTACGCCGCCTGAAATCGCGCCGTCCACGACGCAGCCCACCACCGACGCCGCGACGATCGGTCTGCGCGTTCGCGTCGTGCGCTTGGCCGGAGATGTGACATACAAAACGTCCCCGAATCAAACACCGATCAAGGTTAAGGTCGGTGACGCGTACACCGCGCCCACGACGATTCAGACCGGGCAATACTCCTCCGTCACACTCAAGATCGGCGATGAGCTTCCCGACACGCTGGTAAAGATCGACTCCGGCAGCACGGTCGATCTTTCCGAGGCGGCCATCGTGGACGGCACAAAGCGCACGCGGCTGGGTCTCGGATATGGCAAGGTACGGGCCGGCGTCGGCGAGGGCGGAATTCAGAGCGACTTCACGGTCGAAACGCCGAATGCGACGCTCTCAAAGCGCGGCACCTGGAACTATGGAATCGAATACGAGCGAGGCACCGGGCGCTATCGCGCGTTCGTGCTCGACAGTGGTCTGGCCTCCGTGCTGAACAAGAGCAAGGGCATTCGCCGCGAGGTCGCCGTCGGCCAATCAGTTACGGACGCGATGCGGCTATGGAACGACGAGTCGCAAATTCAACGCAACGTGCCCATTCCCGACGTTCTCGGCCAGGAGGACATCCAGGTCGCGTTCAGCCGCCGCAACAACAGCGGACTTGGCCTGCTGCAACCCGGAGACGGCCGCCGGCCGATCTTTGATTTGACGCAACGCACCGAGGCAGGCGGGTTTTCGCTGTTTAATCGGCGCGCCGGAGAACCGCCAATCATTAACCCGCCGCGCGGGATCCAGCGCGACTTTCCGGCGATTCGCCGGCCCGAAGGGGATTTCGGAACCGGCCGGGGCGGCGATTTGATCGGCGCGCTGGTTGGAAGCGGGCGAGCGAAAAGACAACGATGAACACTGAACGATGAACGAAAGTCACCGGATTTGCGCCGGTCAGAGCCGCGCCCTCCGAGATCAGAGCCGCGCCTCCGATCAGAGCCGCGCCCGTGAGGAAGCGGTTGCTGGTGACGCGAAAAACAGACGAACAATGACCACTCAACAACGATCAAGGCACTAATGTCCTTTCGTTTTACCAAAATGCACGGACTGGGCAACGATTACGTTTACGTCGATCTGTCGTGTGAGCGCATCGACGATCCATCGGCCGTCGCGCGGGCTGTCAGTAACCGCCACACCGGCATCGGGAGCGACGGGCTGATCTTGATCGCCCCGCCGGATAGCGCCGAAGCCGACGTGCGCATGATCATGTATAACGCCGACGGCTCGCGCTCGCAGATGTGCGGCAACGGCGTGCGCTGTGTCGCGAAATACGCTTATGACCACGGCCTCGCGCGGCGCACGCCGATGCGCGTCGCCACCGATCGTGGCGTGCTGACGCTCGAGCTGACGCGCGACGTGGCCGATCGCGTGCAAAGCGTGCGCGTGGACATGGGCGAGCCGATCCTGCGGGCGAGCGAGATTCCCGTGGCCGCGACGGGCGACCGCGTCATCGATTTGCCGGTCGCGATTCACGAGCGGGAATTTCGCACGACCTGCGTTTCGATGGGCAATCCGCACGCGGTGATGTACTGCGACGATGTGGCGGCTGTGCCGTTGTACGACTGGGGCCCGCAGGTCGAACATCACCCGCTTTTTCCGCAGCGCGTCAACGCGCATTGGGTGCAGGTGATTTCGCCGACATATGTTCGCATGGTGACGTGGGAGCGCGGCACGGGCCCGACGCAGGCATGCGGCACGGGCGCCAGCGCGGTATGCGTCGCGGGCGTTCTCACCGGCCGCACGGCCCGCGCGATCACGGCTCGCCTGCCCGGCGGCGAATTGCAGCTCGAATGGTGCGAGCGGTCGAATCACGTTTTCAAGACGGGACCGGCGGTGGAGGTTTTTTCGGGGGAGTGGCGCGACTAGCGCGAAATTCTTCCGCGAATTGAGCCGCGCCGAGCAATCCGGCCATATTCGATTTGATCGGTGCGCGATCGACGGCCAATCCGCTCGGCATTACATCGGTTCGCCGCTGTTCAAATTCCCGCCGGGCGGCGTCGATTAGGTGTGGGTGGTTCTCGGTAACGCCGCCGCCCAGAAAAATCACATCCGGCGCGTAGAGGCTCGCCAGATGAGTCAATCCAACCGCCAGCCCTTTCGCGCGCTGGGCCGCATCGCTCAGATCGCCGCGGCCGGAATCGCGCGCCGTATTCATGGTGGCGTGTGCGATGTCACCAGAACCGTCGCTCGCGCGCTCCGCGCTCACGATCGCCCATCCTCCCACCAGCGCCTCCAAACAACCGCGCCCGCCGCATCGGCAGCGCGGCGCATCCGGCGATGTGTCTACGACGAGGTGGCCAATATGCCCGGGACCGCCGCGTGTGTGCGACACGACATCGCCATCCAGAATCACGCACGCGGCCACGCCGGTTCCGAGGGATAGATAGGCGAAGCGTTGCGCGCCGGGATAGATCGGCGGGGCCGCGCGCCACTGCGCCAGCCCCGCACAGACGACATCGTTGCGCACCACGACATTCCGCATGCCGAGCGCCGCACTGACGAACTCTCGAACCTCGACGCCTTCGAGCACCGGCAGGTTCACCGCGCGAACGACGCGCGTCGTCGCCGCATCGACGATGCCCGGAATCGCCACGCCGCACGGAGCAGTCGCGAGGAACTCCCGCCCGCAACCGTGCGACAACGTGCTTGGCGACTCGTTTGCGGCGCGTTGAGTGTCGTCCTGAAGTTTGGCGATCAATTCGCGGGCCGCATTCGCGAGTTGGCTTGAATACGCTGCGATCGAGCCTTTCGCCGGCGTCGCGAACGACCGCGACGCGGCAATCACGCCGCTTTGCGCGACAACGCCTACGCGCGTGGTTGTCCCGCCGATGTCGATGGCCCAGATCAGTTCGCTCATGCGCCGAAGTGTACGTGCGTCTGCCGTTGACGACGATGGGAAGAGGCCTCGAAATGAAGGCCCGCGGCGGCCAACGCACCGATTACGCCCGGGCTACTCTTGCGGCGTTCACAATGCTCAAACGGCACAGATAGTGCCCAGACCGAGGGTCGGAAATTCGTATCTTGGTCGTATGCGCCGTTATGGTCGCGGTTCAGGGCGGAAAGGCACCGGCTGGAAGCCGGTGCTACCCAATGCAGCTACCCAATGCAGCTACCCCATGCAACAACGCGAACGCTCGCCTTTAGACCGCGAACAACACATCCACTTCAACCGTCGCGTTCAGCGGCAATTCGTACACACCCACCGCCGCGCGGGCATGCTTGCCCGCCTCACCGAAAATGCTCACGAGAAGATCGCTCGCGCCGTTCGCGGCCTTGTGCTGGTCCGTAAATCCCTCATGCGAGGCAACATAAACGACAACTTTCAATACTCGCTTGATGTTGTCGATGCCCCCGGCCGCGTCCGCCGCGATCCCAAGCGCGTTCAGGGTACAGATTTTCGCGGCCGCCTGCGCGTCCTCCAGCGATCGGCCGTCGGGCGAACCGACCTTGCCGGTGTACGCCATTTGCCCGTCGCGAAGCGGAATCTGGCCGCTGAGCATCAGCAGATCGCCATGCCGTACGGCCGGCACATAAGACGCGACGGGCTTGGTGGGTTGCGGCAGTGTGATGCCGAGTTCCTTCAGTCGCTCGCTGGGTTTGCTCATGCGTATTCTCCCTCGCCATCTTCAAGATCGCCTGCGCGATGCGGCGCAATCGCGTGCCGCAGGTGCGCTTCACCGCCCGGTACGATTGACTCGGCGTCGTCCGCGTTTGTCTCATCTGCGGCCGGCGCGACCCAGGCGATCTCCGCCGATGCGTATTCGACGATGTCGCCCGCCGACGAATCCACGACGGGCAGCGGACGGCTTTCGTCGTCCAGCGCTTCGGCCAGATCAGCCGCGGCCGATTCTTCGGCTTCTTCCAGCCGCAGAAGGTAAATCGTCCCCGCGATGCGCTCCTGGCGCGCCTGAACTCGACGCTGGCGGATCAGCTCCAACAGCGCCAAAAACAGGCCGATGATTTCGGTTCGCTCGGCCGCCGCGCTGAAAAGCTGGTCGAATTGTGTGATGCCCTCAAAGTCGATTCGTTCCAATATCGCCGTTGAATATTGCTCGATGGGTGTGTCGTCATAGCGAATCTCGCGAAAGCCCGGCCCCTGGCCGATGGCCGTCATGACGCGGCCAAACGCCGACAGCAAATCCCAGATTTGCACATCTTCAAGTTCGATGCCCGCCAGATCCTGTGGAAGGTCGGCCGGACGTCGTACGAAGCGCTTCGCGCGATCATCTGCCGCGTGGCCAAGCGAACGAGCGGCATCCTTGAATCGCTTGTACTCCAGCAACTGGCGCACGAGCATTGCTTTTGGATCGTCGGTTTCGTCGAGCGGCTCAAGCGGCGGTGTCGGCAACAAGGCCCGCGACTTGATCTCCACGAGCGTAGTGGCCATCACCAGAAATTCGCCCGCGACATTGGGGTCGAGCGATTGCAGCAGGCGCAGGTATTCGAGAAATTGATCGGCGATTCGCGCCACCGAGATATCCTGCACGTCGATCTCGTCGCGACGCACGAGATAGAGAAGCAGGTCCAGAGGCCCGTTGAAAACATCGAGTTCGACGCGATATTCGCTCACGCAATCCTCGCCGATGCGGGGTAATGCTCGCATCTTACCCGCAACATTCGGTCTTCGCGCGGCCAAGCAAAAGCCAGATTGAGTATCGATGGAACGCGACAGACCTCCGCAGCGGCGCGCCTTCCAATCGCTCCCGGGTACGATTCTCAACAGGCATGCGTGACGCAGCCGCAGGAGATGAACATGGATGCACCGACGCTACTTGCACTCTGGAACGAAGGTTGGAATAGCGGACTTTGGGCCGGCGCCTGGAGCAAAACGGTCGAAACCCTCACGGCGCAGCAAGCCGCATGGAAGCCCGCGACGCAGCGCAAGTCCATCTGGCAGATTATCGAGCACATGATTTTTTGGCGCGAAGTGATTCTGCGCCGCGCGGCAGGCGAAACCGGCCCCGCGGATGACGAGATCGCCCGCCGCAACTTTCCGGAGCCGAGCGCTGTCACCGACGGCGCGTTCAGGCTCCTGCTGGACCGCTTCAAAGCTTCGCAGGACGCCATCGCCGCGCACCTCGGCAAATCCGGGCCGGCTACCGACAAAATCCCGTATGTGATCGCCCATGACGCGTACCATATGGGACAGATCGCATACCTCCGGGCAATGCAAAATCTCGCCCCGCTCGAATAACGCCGTTCGGCCGAGCCGGCGATTCGGCGCAAGTGCGTCTCGCGGTTACCGGCAAGCGAATCCGCTCGCACAGGCCGCGCGCACGCGTTGCGATTTATTTCGATTACGATCCCGCCAACGGACCCCTTCGCAGGATCGCGCGCATGCACCCTTCGTTCGACGAGTTCTCAACGCTGGCCCGCTCTTCCAACCGCGTGCCCGTGACCGCTACCGTCATCGCCGATGATCTGACGCCGGTTAGCGCTTTCGCGCGACTCGCCGCAGACGCGCCGCGGGCGTTTCTTTTCGAATCCGTCGTCGGCGGCGAGCATGTTGCGCGTTATTCGTTCCTGGGGCTTGACCCCACGTGGACTTTCGAATTCGCCAATGGGCGAGGCGTGCTGACAAACCACGCGCAAAGCGCGATGCGCGAATTCGACGGCGGCGATCCACTGGCGGCGCTGGATGGCGAGCTGCGCGGTATGCGCTGCGCCGGACTGCCGGGCCTGCCTCACTTTCTTGGCGGCGCGGTCGGATATGCGGCTTACGACACAGTGCGGTATTACGAGCGATTGCCGAACGCCCCGCGCGACGATCGCGGATTGCCTGATCTGGCGTTCGATTTCTACGAGACCATCGCGCTGTTCGATCATGTCAATAAGACCACGACCCTGGTCAAACTAGCGGCGATTCCCGTCGGGGCGGACACGGCCACGCTTCGCGGCGCTTACGACTCGGCATATCGCACCGTCGATCGAATGCTGGCGAAACTGCAATCCGCATCAAAGCTGCGGCCGATGCGCATCGTTTCCGCGACGCCCGGCGCTGAGCGCTGCACAAGCAACACGACGCGCGAGCAGTTCGAGAGAATGGTGTTGCGCGCTCAGGCGTACATCGCCGCGGGGGATATTTTTCAGGTCGTCTTATCGCAGCGCATGCTCTTCGATACGCAGGCCGAGCCATTTGACGTGTATCGCGCGCTGCGCGTCATTAACCCGTCACCGTTCATGTTCTATCTCAAAACGCCGCGCATGACGCTTGTCGGCGCGAGCCCGGAGATTCTTTGCCGCGTCGAAAACGGCCTCATCACCAATCGCCCGCTGGCGGGAACGCGCCCGCGCGGCCGAACTCCGGATGAAGATCAACAACTCAGCCGCGAATTGCTCGCCGATCCCAAGGAACGCGCCGAACACATCATGCTGGTCGATCTCGGCCGCAATGACGTCGGGCGCGTTGCGGAGGCTGGCAGCGTTCGCCTGGAAGATGTGATGTCCATCGAGCGCTACAGTCACGTCATGCACATATCGTCGACTGTGACCGGTAAGCTGCGCCAGGGGCTTTCGGCGCTCGACGCGCTGCGCGCCACGCTGCCCGTCGGTACAGTCAGCGGCGCTCCAAAGGTTCGCGCGATGGAAATCATCGATGAGTGCGAGCAAACACGCCGCGGGCCATATGGCGGCGCGGTGGGCTATCTCGACTTGAACGGCAATATGGATATGTGCATCGCGCTGCGCACGCTGGTATTCACGCCGGCCGCATCCGGCTATCACGCGTACGCGCAGGTCGGCGCGGGTGTGGTGGCCGATTCAAATCCCACATCCGAATATCAGGAAACGCTCAATAAAGCCGGCAGCATGCTTGCCGCGATCGCGCTGGCCGAGTCGAATTTGTGAAGGGCGTTTTTTGCAAATTCCGTGAAGAGCTTCGCGTGGTCAGGTGCCCCCGCAGTTTGACACCGTCGCATGAGCGCTTATCGCTGCGCCACTTCGGACCAAACTCGGTCCATGTCGCGCTGAACGGTCACGGTCCGGTTTGGCGCGAGCTCCGCGGTGAGTTCAGCGACCATTCGAAGCGGGCTGAGATTGGGGTCGAAATTGCCGCCGCGCTCGGCGCGTCTGAGCTCCGACCGTTCAAGCGCCACCTTAATACCGTCGCCGAACGACTGCTTCTCGAAGTAGACGAACGCCGTCCCGACATATAGCGTGTGACCGCGCGGCGTCTCGACCAGATAACGAATCGTCGCGTCGATCCCGCTGGTCGGCGCCGGCGTGTGCCCTGGCTGCGGCGTCCATACCAGGTGCATGTGAATGCTGTGCGTGGCCGGTGGCTCATTCAGTGCCGCCGGGTTGAGCTTTACGTTTTCCGCGCGCGCGGTGATGTGAATATCACCGCCGGCATCCGCGCGATATGTCCAATGCGGAAACGTCACGCGATGGCGATCAGGAAACAGCGGATCCTGAAACCCGGTGAGTTGCACTTCGGCCGGCCCGCCGGCGCAGCCGAATAAAGCAAGGCCGCTTGCGATCATGACGAACAACACATTCGCTTTGTGCGCTTGATCTCGAATACTCGATTCCCGTTTTGCGTGCACAGGTTTTTTGCTCAAGAAGCCGGCTCCGCGCAAGAGCAACTGGGGTATTGCGGTCGGCTATTGCAGTGAACGGCCACGAAATCCGTCGCGGAGAATCCGAAATCACTCCAGGCCCAGCAGTCCCAGCGCGTCGCGCTCGACGATTCCCCGGAGCTGCTCGCGCGGCACGATCGGCAGCCCCGTGCCCGCGGCAACCTGGTTAATGTGATAGAGCGCCTCGATGCAGGCCGCCGGACTGCGATGCGGAAAGTCGCTGCCGAACAGCAGCTTGCTCATGACGCCGTACTCATATGCTTTCAAAAGCGCGTTGTAGCTGAGCCACGGATGCCGCAGCAGGCCGGCGACGTCGGCGTAAATGTGCGGATGCTTCGCGAGCATCACCAGCGTCTCATCGATCCACGGAAATCCCATGTGCGCGATGACGATTCGCAATTGTGGAAACTCGCGGGCGACCTCGTCGAAGAGCGTCGGGCGCGCGAACTCCAGCTTCGCCGGCGGATAGCGGTGGTTGTGCTCGACGAGAATGGGCATCCCGCGCCGCGCGCACTCGTCATACAGATCGAGCGCCCGCGTGTCGGCGGGGTGAAAATTCTGCATGGATGGCGAGATTGTGACGCCCTTCAAGCCCAGATCGCCATGCGCGATTTTCAGGTCCGTCAGCCACTCCGCGTCGGTCGGATCGATCCCCGCGAAGCCGACGACTTTTGTCGAATGCTTGCGGACGTAGTCCGCGATGTACTGATTCGAGATTTCCGCGCCGAGATAACGGCTCTTGAAACCCAGCACGATGGTTCGATCCACCGGATGCGCTGCTTCGTAGTGCCGAGGCCAGTCCGCATGCACAGCGTGGGCCGAAGCGGCGACGTGCGCGCCGAGGCGCGCAGACGAATCCCAGATCTGCGTATGGCAGTCGACAATCATAAATTCGCACCGAATGGCACAGGCCGCGCCGCCGACTTCCACACTCCGGCCGCTCCGCGCCAGCGGCGGCCGTTTCGGACGGCAACTGCCTGATTCGCCGCATGTTACAGAGAATTGTAAGATGCGGTCAAGTGGGTATCCGCTGTGGGTCCGTGGGATTCGGCCAACCCCGGTCGGAATGATCTCTAACGGGAGCGCGCACGCGCGCCATGGAGTAACTGAATGTATCGTACAGACTCGTTGAGTCGGTTCAGCGCCAGTTCAAACGACTTTTCTTCCCCGGCGACGCCTTCAAGCTCCAATGTCACAGGGCCGGCAAAGTTCATGGCGTCCAACTCGCCAAACAGCCCCGCCCAATCAACCACGCCTTCGCCGATGGCCGGAAAGTGCCGCGTTTCAAACGCCCCGTTTGTCTCTTTCAGATGCACGCCGGCTACAAACGCGCGCATCGCGCGAAATTCGGCGATCGGATCGAGCCCGCGATTGTAAAAGTGAATATTGGCGGGGTCGTAATTGATGCGCACGCGCGGGTCGTTCACGCCGCGCATTGTTTCAAGCGCCACCGCCGCGTTGGTCGCCAGATCAGCATGCACCTCCAGCAGCGCCACAACCCCCGGCGGCAACTCATCCGCAATGCGCCGAATCCGATCGTATGCTTCCGGCGGCGGCAATGTCTCGCGGCGCATCGTGAGCAGCGCATACGGCGCTTGCAGCGCAAGCAACGCTTCGCGCTGCGCTCTCACCTGCTCCGTGTAATCATCGCGTGTCAGATAGCAGGATAGGTGCAGTGCCGCGACGCGCAGATCGGCCCGGCGCAGCGCCGCGCAAACATCATTCAGCGCGTCCGCCGCGGGCGTCTTGATCTCGACCGCGCTGAAGCCCAACCCCCGCAGAAGCGGCCATATCTGCGGCTCCAGCGGACCGTAACACGCCGTGCGACAACCGAGATCCGGCCAGCGCACCCCGGTCTAGTCTTCGAGAATGCGCGTGAGCAGGTAAATCAACCCGCCGGCCGTCACGGTTGTGGCCACGCTCGTCACGCCCAGCCCCAACTCCACGCATCCCGCGGTTTGCAGCAGAATTCCGCCGTTCATGCACAGCGCGAGCTTTTTCCAGCACCATTTCTTCATGGTTATCCTCGATTTCGTCGCCCGGCCCGCCGGAGACTCTTATCAACCGCTACTCACCGCTCCGTCGCGCTGCGAACGGCGCGAACTATCACCGGTCAGGCACGCGGCGTCAATGCCCGCGCCATTGCACGACTACTTTGAATCGGAACAGGCGGCGCCGCCGGTTATTTTTCTGCCGCCATCGCCGCCGCGACGATTTTCGCGAGAGCGATCTCGCAGCGGACACGAATCGACTTCGGCCGTTGACCGCCGGCGGACCGTCGGCTATTATTTGCACAATGACGCAAACATACAACCCTCGCGCACGGCAGGCGATCCGGGCGGCGCCCGCTAAGCGGCGCTCCGCCCAAACGCGCGACGCGCTCGCCTCTTCGCCAAAAGCCGCGCTCGCTTGCGATCGCCGAATCGACCAACTGCTCGATGTCCGCCTCTTTCGCGCCCTCTCCGACCCCACGCGAACGCTGCTCCTCGCCTGCATCGCAAAGTGCGGGCGGGCCTGCTCCGTCAGCGAGGTCGCAGAATGCTGCTCCGTCGATTTTTCCGTCGTTTCGCGGCATCTGGCAATGCTTGCGCGGGCAGGCGTGCTCACCGCAAGCAAGGCCGGCCGAATCGTGCGCTACGAAGTGCGCTACCGTGAGATCGTCGCGGCGCTGCGCGATCTCGCCGCATCCATCGAGCAATGTTGTCCCAACCAGAAAGGCCCCAGTCGTGGATGCTGCTGATCGCCCTCGCGCTGTGCTATTCCTATGCACGGGAAATTCGTGCCGAAGCCAGATGGCCGAAGGCTGGGCGAAATCGCTTCACGGCGATTCGATTCGTGCATGCTCCGCCGGAACGCGGCCACAAGGCCTGAATCCGCTGGCCGTGCGCGCGATGGCCGAGGCCGGCGTGGACATTTCGCGGCACGCTTCGACGCATGTCGATGCGCTGCGAGAAGTTCAGTTTGATCTGGTGATTACAGTATGCAGCGACGCGCACGAAAGCTGCCCGGTGTTTCCCGGGGCGACGAATGTCATTCACGTCGCGTTTGACGATCCGCCGCGCCTCGCGCGGGAGGCGCAAAGCGACGAAGCGGCGCTTCCGCACTATCGCCGCGTCCGCGATGAAATTCGCGAGTTCGTTTTGGATTTGCCGCAATACCTTCATCATGAAAGATGGCCAATGAAAGAAGATTCCACGCGTTCATGTTGTTCAGATTCGTGCTGCGGCGGTGCAGTTCCAAATTCCGTGGTCGAAACATCCGTCGCGGCGAACGAGCTTCGAGATCAGGTTCGCGAAGGCTACGGCCGGATCGCCGTTGCCGGCGCTTGCGATACCGGAGGTGGTTGCTGCGGGCCGATCGACTTCACGCCCGATCAACTCGCGCAGGCGCTCGGCTATTCCGGAGGTGAACTCGCCGGCGCGCCCGACGGCGCGAATCTCGGACTTTCTTGCGGCAATCCAACCGCCCTCGCGTCGCTGCGCTCCGGCGAAGTTGTGCTCGATCTCGGTGCCGGCGCGGGCTTCGATTGCTTCATCGCCGGCCCAAAGGTCGGCGCTTCCGGTCGCGTGATCGGTGTGGACATGACGCCCGACATGCTGTCGCGGGCGCGGCGGAATGTTGCCGACTATCGTCAACGGACGGGGCTGGACAACGTCGAGTTCCGCCTGGGTGAAATCGAAGCCCTGCCCGTCGCCGACGCGAGCGTCGATGTGGTGATTTCCAATTGCGTGTTGAATCTCTCACCCGACAAGCCGCGCGTCTGGCGCGAAATCGCCCGAGTCCTGAAACCCGGCGGTCGCGTTGCAGTTTCTGACTTGGCACTTTTGCGGCCGCTGCCCGATGGCATCCTGTGCGATATTCAAGCGCTGATCGGTTGCGTCGCCGGCGCCGTGCTGATCGACGACACGCGGGCAATGGCCGAGGCTGCGGGCTTGACGGAAATCCTGCTTTCCACGAAGCCGCAATACATCGAAGCGATGACCGACTGGCAGGATCCGCTCTATCGAAAAGTCATCGAAGCATTGCCGGCGGGTTCGAAAGCCAGCGACTACATCACCAGCTTGGATGTGGCGGCGCGCAGACCGCATCGTATTGCTTGAATCACGCGAGGCACCTATTGCTTACCATACCGTCCCCTGCGGCGTGTCGCGCAGCTCCACACCCAGCGCCGTCAGCCGCTGCCGAATCTGATCGCCCAGCGCGAAGTTCTTCGCCTTTCTCGCTTCGCTGCGCAGCTCAGCCAGCAACCCGACCAACCCGTTGATCTTCGCTTCCTGCTCGGCCTTCGGAGTTTCCCAGCGCAGTCCCAGCGCGTCATTCGTCAGCCGCTCCAGCAACAGCGCCGACGACGCCAGATCCTCGCGCCCGGCCCCGGCGGCGATCCAATCCGCCGACTGCTTCACAAAATCAAACAGCACCGCGACCGCGGCCGCCGTGTTGAAATCGTCATTCATCGCATCGCGAAAACGCCCTTCGAGGTCCGCGAGCGCCGCGCGCATCGTGTCCGCCGGCGGCTTGTCGGCCGCGCCGCGCGCCGCGCGATGCAGCTCGCGGAGCGCGTCGCGCAGCTTGTACGAGCCGCTCTCGACGGCTTTCAGCGAGTCATTCGAAAAATCCTGCGTCTGCCGATAGTGACTGGTCAAAATGAAATGTCGCACCACCGCCGACTCAAACGCCTTTTCGAGCAACAATTCGCCTTTCGCATCCATCAGCGGCTTGGCCGTCGTGAGAATGTCGCGGATGCTCACACCGTTGCCGAGGCTCTTGGCCATCTTCTGCCCGTTGATCGTGCACATGTTGTTATGAATCCAATAGCGCACGAACGGTTTGCCGTTTGCGCATTCGGATTGGGCGATCTCGCATTCATGATGTGGAAACTGGTTATCGAGTCCGCCCCCATGAATGTCGATCGTCTCGCCGAGATACTTCATCGCCATCGCCGAGCACTCAAGATGCCAGCCCGGAAAACCCTCGCCCCACGGGCTGTTCCAACGCATGATGTGCTCAGGCTCGGCGAATTTCCAAAGCGCGAAATCGGACGGATGCCGCTTTTCACTGCGTACCTGCACCCGCGTGCCGGATTCCATCTCCTCAACCGTGCGCCCGCTCAGCCGCCCGTAATTCGGAAACGACGAAACGTCAAAATAAACCGAGCCGTTCACCACATAGGCGTGACCTTTGCGGATGAGCGTCTCCGCCAGTTCGATTTGCTCCGGCACATGGCCCGTCGCTCGCGGCATGATGTCCGGCCGAAGCATGTTCAGCCCGTCCATGTCGTCAAACCAGCTTCGCGAGAAATGCTCGGCGACGGCCATCGGGTGCAACCCGCGCTTGCGGGCCTCGCGAATCATCGGGTCTTCGCCGTCTTCGCTGTCGCCCGTCAGATGGCCGACGTCGGTGATGTTCTGCACATATTTGACGTTCAATCCGCTGAAACGCAGCCAGCGAACCATCACGTCGAAATGGAGCGCGCTTTTGCCGTGGCCGAGGTGGCCGGGTCCGTAAACCGTCATGCCGCATTTGTAGAACGTGACCGTCGGCGGATTGAGTGGTTGAAAATCCTCGAGTCGGCGCGTCATTGAGTTGTAAAGGCGCAATCCCATGGTCCATCCTGTTCGCGAAAACCCACGCCCGGGCGTTCTGTGTCGCGGCGCGAGGATCGAAGATTGTACGATGACCGCGGTGAAACGTCAGTCGCGGTTGATTGCCGCGCGGCGTAGCGTGTGGTCGACGAATTCATCGACTGTTACGGTCCAGCCGCATTCGGGGCAGCGAAGCTCTCTTAGTCCGCGCAATGAGTACGTACATTTCGGGCAAGTCGCGATTCGCTCCGCGTCGCCCGTTGCAACGGCCGCAATCAGCGGCGCATTCTCGCGCCACAGTAAGGCCGTCGCGACCAGATAAACTCCGAGTGCGATCAATGGCCCGAGCGCTCCAATTACATCGAGCAACCACCCGCCACCATTCGGAATGAAGTACTCGAACAGCGGGCAAGCCGTGGAAATTGCGAGCAGCGCGCTCCAAATCCAGGTCCAGCGGATTCGCGAAGTCGTCCAGGTGATCTGCTTTCGCCAGATCATCAGCCAAGCCGTCAGGAACACGGCGGCACTCACGACGTAACTCACGATCGCTTGAAGCGCGTAATGCACTCCCCCGCCAAACTTCTCGGTCGCCGCCCATGTCAGCCAGTAGACGCCACATAGCAGCGGCGCCAGCGCTAGAGACAATGTCATCCGCACCATGTTGGGAGTCATGTCGGGTTCTCTCGGGTCGCGGCCGGTTGGCCTGAATAAGCGCACCCACCACCAAATGAAAATAACGCCAACGATCGCAATTCCGTTGGTGACGAGTGTTTGCGACGTGCAGAGCACTTCGCGCTCGCCGCAGCCACTGACCGACCACAGCGGGATCGCGAGCGCCGCTTGAAGCAGCGCCGCGCCACACAATCCAGCCGTGCCGACGGCGCGACCGCGCGACCAACGAACGTATTTTCGCCAAACCGTGACGCAAGTTAGAAATACCAGTAACGAGATCGACGCATTGGCGCATTCCAATTCGGGGCCGCCCAGCAACGGCTTGGAATACTCCCCGGCCAGCCACCAAAGCGGCGCGGCGACCGGCAACAGCGCCAGGCAAATGATCCATCTCGACGTTCGATCGTTCATGTGCCGTTTCAGCTCAAGCGGTGATTGCTCGTCGCCCATTGTACGTATGAGAGCGCTGACTGGCACGGCCGGGGCAGAATCGCCACCGATTCGACCAAATCGCGATTCGCAGTGCGATTACAATTTTCCCGCCATGATGAATGCTCGCCTGCCGCTCCGTGACCGTCTCGCCTTTAGCACAAACGCCTTCACGAACGGACAATTCTCGTGCGCGGACGCCATCCGCGAGATCGCCGCGGCCGGATTTCGCGCCGTCGAATTGCTCGCCGATCGGCCGCACTTGTATATGCATCGCAACGACTTCGATCGGCAACTGACCGATCTGCAAGCGGCGCTGCGCGAGACCGGGTTGCGCGTCGTAAATGTCAACGCGAACACCGCATCCGGCTATTACGGAGAGCGCGACGGCCCGCCCGGCCAGACGTTCGGCCCGAGTTTCACAAGCGTGCCGGCGGATTTTCCGGAGATGCGGCGTGTTTCGCCGTGTGCATGGCGCGTGGACTACAGCCGCCGCTGCGTGGAATTGGCGGCTCGATTCGGCTGTCGCGACGTGGCCATCGCGAGCGGTTTCGTGACTCCGCGCGGCGATCCGCTCGCGATTTGGGAGCAGACGCGCCAGGCATACGCCGAAGTGTGCGAGTTTGCCGCGCGGCACATGGTGCGGATCAACATCGAGTATGAACCGGACATGCTGCTCGACGACGGCGGCAGCGTGCTGCGAATGATTGACGAAGTCGGGGCGGCCAATTTGGGTGTGAATTTCGACATCGGGCATTCGTATTGCCTGGGCGAAGATGTGTGCGCGATGGGGCGGCGGATCGGCGCGCGGCTGCACACTACGCATGTCGAAGACCTGCTCGGCCCGACGCCGGCCTTGCACATCGATCCGGGGCATCTGATTCCCGGCGACGGGCATATGCCGCTACGCGAAATTCTCGCGTCGCTCGAAGCACAGGGTTTCGAGGGCTATCACATCGTCGAGCTCTATACCTACGGCCGACCGGGGCGGGATGCGCGCTATGCGGCGCGCGAGAGTTTTCGGCGGCTGACAGCGATGACCGACATGATCGACAGTCGGCATCATCAGGATCGGTTCACACTCAATCAAAATTATCCTGGTCCATGCGCTCAACGGCTCGCTGCATCAGACCGCGAATCGCAGGCTGGGCCGAGTCGAGAGTGAGCGACACGCCGGCGTATGACACGACTAGCTGAAGGAGAACATCTCGCGGCGCACCATCCGCTTCGGCCGTCTGCCATAGCAACTCAGCCGCACGATTCAGCACGACCGCCTGTGGTCCATTGCGAGCGACAAACTCGTCGGTGGCAACGACCAGATCAGCCCAGCGGTCGAGCCGTTGCAGCGCAAGCATCAAATTAAGCTGTACATCCGGCTGCGCCGGATCGATTCGAATCAAATCCGCGAATGCTTCCGCTGCCTGTTGCCATTCGTGCAAATCCAGCAGCGTCACGCCCAGATGAAAGCGTGCCTCGCGATCGTCCGGCCGGATGGCAAGATACGCCTCCCATTGCGATTGCGCAGCGTGCAAGTGGCCAAGGGCCGCGTGTGCAACAGCGAGATCGAACCGGTGGCGTGGTTCGTCAGGTTGCGCGGCGACGCACTGATTGAACAGTTCGACGGCCTCCAACCAGCGACCAAGGTCGAGCGCGATGCGGGCCGCTCGCGATCGTTGCATGAGGTCATCCGGTTCGAGCTCCATGAATCGCTGTTGCAACGCAAATGCGGCTTCGTAGTCCTGTAGCAAAAGAGCGGCGTCGATTGCATCGCGCAGCGCGTTCCGATTGTCGGGTTCGAACTTCAGCGCGGCCGCGGCGTTGGCGTAGCGACGTTGGGGCGAGGCGCGATCATCCGGCCAGCGTGTCTCACCGCGAACGCGCCGGGGCGACGATGTGGCCGTAGGGGTGGAAGTCGGCGCGACTTGCGCGGCGGGCGGCGGATCATGGTGTGTGAGGTTCGCCTCCGCGCTTGGCCGTGAATCGGCGGTCGCCCTCGTTTCCGCAGCGCGGGCCGCTGGCATTATGTCGATCTTCGTCTCTTCGCGCTCCGCGGCATTCGAAATGGTGCCGCCTCGTTGAGGCTCCGGCGAGCTCCACACGAAGGCGACAATCAGCACGGCGACCATCAGACCACAAAGCAGCAAAAACGCGATCAGCGTTCGCATCATGTTCTCCCGGTTAGAGAGAAGTCAGCCCACGCGCAGCGCATCGACAATATTCGATCGAGCCGCATGCCGCGCCGGCAGCGTACCCGCCAGCGCGCACAGTGAGATCGTAATGAAGCACGCGATCGCAATATATGTCCACGGCAAATTCAACGCCGCTTCGAATCCCCACATGCGGCTGGTCATCAATGTCGTGTTGCTCGCCAGATGCACTCCCAGTCCCAGCCCCAGCGCGCTGCCGATCAACCCCAGCACCACGGCCTCGGCGATCACCATGCGCAGGATCAACCCGCGCGTCGCGCCAACGGCCCGCAAGATCGCGATCTGCCGCGCCCGGCTCGTCACATTCGCGGTCATCAGATTTGCCACGCCGACGATCGCGACCAGCAGCGCAACCGCCGGCACAGCCGTCAGCAGCCGCGTCATGCGCGTGAGCTCGCGGTCGATCTCATCCTTCAATTCGCGGGCGGTTCCGCTGAAAGCCCGCGACGCCTCGAGCGCTTCGGTGACGCGCTGCAACACGCGATCTTCGCGATAACGCTGCCATCGCCGATCCAGCGCGATGTCCGGATCCCAGCATTCGATTGGAATCCCCGCCGATTCGAACGTGCCGCGCGGCGGCGGCCAACCCGCCGGAACAGGCAATGTCGGCAGGTCGAAATTCAACAACACCATCTTCGTGCCGCGCGCGCCGAAGTGCTTGTCGAGGTCATCCTGCGTGCCCATGACCGATCCGACGGCCACCACCTGCGCCTCGCTCTGCGCCTGAAAATACCCCGCGGCGATGTCGAGCGCCGGCGACTGCACGATGCCCGCGATTTTGAACGTATGCTGCTTCGAGCCG
>JAEUIR010000379.1:386-900 GCA_016795025.1 Phycisphaerales bacterium | reverse complement strand
GAAAACGGAGCCACAGGACATGAACCGGCCCCGCCAGCATCCCGCGTCCCTACCGGGTCGCGAAATAGCGCTCGACGAATCCCGTATCGACCTCGCCCGACAGGAAATCGGCGTGCTCGAACACCTTCCGGTGGAACGGAATGGTCGTGGAGATGCCCTCGACGTGGAACTCGCTCAGGCAGCGGCGCATCGTCGCGATGGCTTCCCGGCGCGTCGGTCGATGCACGATCAGCTTCGCCACCAGGGAGTCGTAATTCGGCGGGATCTCGGCGCCCGCGGCCACATGGGTGTCGAGGCGAACCCCTGGTCCGCCGGGCGCCATCCAGGCCGTCACGCGGCCAGGCGTCGGGCGGAAGTTGGCGTCGGGATCTTCGGCATTGATGCGGCACTCGATGGCGCACCCTTTCATCTGAATATCGCTCTGCTTCCAGCGCAGCCGCTCGCCGGCGGCGATGCGGATCTGCTCCTGCACGAGGTCGATTCCGGTCACCATTTCGGTCACCGGGTGCTCCAC
>JAEUIR010000379.1:0-376 GCA_016795025.1 Phycisphaerales bacterium | reverse complement strand
CGCGCGTTGACCTCAATGAAGTAGAAGTTGCCATTGCGATCGACGAGGAACTCCACAGTTCCCGCGTTCTCATAATTCGTCTGCCGGCACACCGCGACGGCCGCCTCGCCCATGCGTCGGCGAATCTCCGGCGTCAGAACCGGCGAAGGCGCTTCCTCGACAAGCTTCTGATGACGGCGCTGGAGCGAGCAATCGCGCTCGCCGAGATACAATAAATTCCCACCTCCGTCTCCGAGGACCTGAATCTCGACGTGCCGCGGCCGCTCGATGAACTTCTCGAGGTAGACCCCGGAGTTCTTGAACGCGGCCTCCGCTTCCGCACGCGCCTGGTGGAGCCCGTTCACAAGCGACACTTCGTTGTGGGCGACGCGCATTC
>JAEUIR010000378.1 GCA_016795025.1 Phycisphaerales bacterium | reverse complement strand
GTCGATGACGGCCTGCAGGTTTCCGGCGCGGGCGCTATTCAGGCTTATGGCGCCGCGCACTTCGTCGGCCTTGACGGCGTATTCCTGCGGTATGGCGCGGTTGATTTCGGCGCGGGCCTTTTGCGCGGTCTTGTTGATCGCCGCGCTCAAAACTTTCCCGCGCAGCCCATCTTGAACGGTGTTGAGCCTGTCTTGAACTGCTTTTATTCCGCGAATGTCAACGGTGATGGACATGGGTCATTCTTTCCATCCGATCGTAATCATCCAGGCAATCTTTATCGCAGAAGCGTGCGCCATCCTGCGCCCCGAGCAGCATGGCAGCGCTGCCGGCGAAGGGTTCAACGAAACACGCCACCTCTCCGAATGCTTTCCACACGGTTTCGCAGGCGCCGGACTTTCCGCCGAAATACGGGAATGGTGCGGCGATGGTGCCGGCTTGGGAAATCATGGGTGTATCCGATAATCGCCGACAACGCCGACAAATCGCCGACAGGGTTGTCCCCGGTTATAACCCGCATGGATAAAGGCTTTGAGTATTAATGGGGACACTTCTCTCTCTCTCTCTCTCTCTCTCTCTCTAGACTCGCAAACAGTGAGATATATAGATGATGTCGCGCTGTCGCCGGTAAAGATGTCAGACCCGAAAACACGGCGATATAAACTCGGACACATCTGTCGGCGATTTGTCCCCGTTAATAGCAATCCATGCCGTGCGCGGCTTGCCCCTGCCAGACGGTCCAGACATATTTATGCGCGAAATGTCCCCGATAAAGGCCAGGCTGTTCAGCACATTCATTTGCCCGCGCTGATCGAGGCAGGATAGCTTCCTGGACGACTTATTTAGTTCGCGCTCGGTCATGCCGGATGGTCCCGCGTTGCGAATCACTGCCAGCACTTGTTTCTTTA
>JAEUIR010000377.1 GCA_016795025.1 Phycisphaerales bacterium | reverse complement strand
GGTTGATCGCCTCTGCCAGCGAACTCGTGGCTTCTACCAGGCAGGTTTGATTTCCGGAGCCTTGATGGCGACGATGGCGGATTTACTGCCAACGGTTGAGGCCGAAGTCGCCGCGGCAAGGAGCTTTGTCACCCTGCTCGAACTTGAGCAGGAGATGCTCACCAAAGGTGAGGTCGAGCATCTGCAGGAGTTGGTGGATCAGAAAAACGGGCTGGCCGTCAAGCTGGCTGCCCTCGCCGAGCAGCGTCACCAGGCGCTCGTGGCAGAGGGCCTGACCGCGGATCGCGCCGGCTTGTCCGCCTGGTTTGCGGCGCACCCGAAGGCGGACCGCGCCCATGCTGCCTGGACCTTGCTGCTGTCGATCGCCAGTCAGGCGCGCGAACTGAATCGCATGAATGGCGAATTGATCCAACTGCGCATGCAATACAACGCACGGGCACTCGAGGCACTCCTGGGAACCCACCGCGCCTTCGGCCTCTATGGCCCGGACGGGCAAAACACCCTGTCCAGCGGCCCGCGCATCAGCGACAGCGCTTAATTTGAAAGTCGCGTCAGCGACTCACGAATCTCTTTCTCCATTTGTCGGGTAGAGGAGGGACTGGGGGCGAAGGCAACGGTCATGACTTCCATGATCAGGGGTGTCTCGAAAAGTCATGGCTGTTAGCCCGCTTGGCTCCTGGATTGTCCGATTTGTCCCATGCCCCTGCGGTTCAACGCAGCATCCCATGCTTCTCGATGAAGGCGATGATCTCGGACAGGCCCTCGCCGGTCTTCATATTGCTGAAGACGAATGGTCGCTCGCCGCGCATGCGTCGGCTGTCGCGATCCATGACCTCCAGCGAGGCACCGACCAGTGGTGCGAGATCGGTCTTGTTGATCACCAGGAGGTCGGACCTTGTAATCCCTGG
>JAEUIR010000376.1 GCA_016795025.1 Phycisphaerales bacterium | reverse complement strand
GGGGTGCCTGGAAAAGTCATGATCGTTCGGATGTGGCTTTGCATTTCCTGTTCGCGTTTCCTATCCTTCTTGGTGAAGGCAATGTTTCAAGGCAGAGACTGCTGCCACTACTGACGCGATAACCCGTCGCGGTTCAGTCAAAAGAAAGGAGAAACGCGATGAAACTGCTCACCATCCTGATTTTTCTGGCCATGGCTGCCACGGCCGTATCCTTGATCCTCGGTTTCTACTCCATGGAACGTGGTGGAGAGTACGACCGGACTCATAGTACCCGCTACATGATCATGCGGGTCGGTTTTCAGGGGCTGACGCTGCTCCTGCTGTTGGTCGCGCTGTACTTCGCCGGGCCTTAATGTAAAAGTCGCGTCAGCGACTCACGAATCTCCCCGCTCCACTTGCGGGAGAGGGGTCGGGGGAGAGGGAAACGGTCAGGGCTTTCATCATCCGGGGTGTCTCACAAAGCCATGACCGTTAGGCTGAGCATTGCCGAGAGCGTACGCCGTCGGCCTACCCGGTTCAAGGTAAAATCGGCGCATGGTGGACAACCTTTCCTCTCCCCCAGTACGGCCCAAGCTGCTGCGAGTGGTCATGGCACGGCCGAGACTTTGCGTGTGCACGCTGATCGGTTTGCTGACCCCATGCCTGCTGCCGCAGGGACTTGCGTTGCCGGACATCACCCGCTGGATCATCGGCTGGAATGTCGGCGTCTGCCTCTATTTTCTGTTTGCGGCACACATGATGTTCCAGTCGACGCACGAAAAGATACGCATCCGGGCGCTGCAGCAGGATGAAGGGCGAATCGTGGTGCTGGCCCTGGTGGTCAGCGCGGCGATCATCGGCCTCGGTGCGATTATCGTCCAGCTCGGCGTCGCCCGGAAATCCGAAGGAACGCTGCGCTATGTGCACGAGTCG
>JAEUIR010000375.1 GCA_016795025.1 Phycisphaerales bacterium | reverse complement strand
CGCTGGTAATCCGGTGATCGATGTTCAGATCGCCAGGGAAATGGGTATAAATGATGTCCGGATCGGCCTTCCTGAAATGGGATTCCACGGCCTTGACCACATCGAGCAAATGCACGCTATCCATCCGGTTATCCGGAAAATCGAGCATTGCCAGGGAGGTTGATCCGAGTCGAGCATGCGCCTCCCTGGCGGCTGCAGAGAGAACCAGCAATTGTTCTCCGGCTGCGGTGCGATCACGCTGCTCCGAACGACTGGTGGCACCTTCTGCCAGGATCAGCACATGGACATGGTCACCCTGGGCAAGATGCCTGGCAATGGTACCCCCGCAACCCAATACTTCGTCATCCGGGTGGGCGGCAACGACCAGAACACTTCTAACGCCCTCTCCCCCGACCCCTCCCCCACAAGTGGGGAGGGGAGATTCGTGAGTCGCTGACGCGACTTTCACATTAATCATGCGGCTTCCTGGCGACGATGTTCCAGGAGGCGAACTGATGGTTGTCCTGTGGCTCATATCGTCGCATCAGTTTCTCTTCCATGAACAAAATCTCGAAACTCGAAAACAGATCTCGAAGATGGGCTGCATCGGAAAAGTGGACTTTTCCTACCCCAGTGAATTGACCCTTGCTGTAACTTGTTCTTGTAAAATCATCATCAACAGCTTTCCCAGACAAAAAATCACTATGATTCATGGAAAACCAATCAGAGCCGATAAATATGCCATCAGGCTTGAGCGCATCCGAAACGATCTGCAATGCACTTCTTATCGACACTGTGTTGTTGTGGGTCAACGAAGCTCGGTCGAGAACCAGATCAAATCTTTGCTCGAACGGCTGCTGAATTGTAAAATCCGCTTCAATGATATTTGTGATGAGATCAGGATAGCGTTGATGTAGTTTTTTCACTATTGTTGGG
>JAEUIR010000374.1 GCA_016795025.1 Phycisphaerales bacterium | reverse complement strand
CCCGTATCAGGTGGTCGACGTCGAGTACTGGGCCAAGCGCGCCGGCTCGGTCGATCGCCGGCTCGTCTACCCGATCGTCTACCTGACCCCCGTCGCCGCCGCCGACTGGGCCCAGCGCCTCGAGCGTCGGGTCCCGCGCGAGAGCGAGGGCAAGCCGCCCGTCCGCTACTGACAACCACGTCGATCGTCATGCCGCTGCTCGTCGGAGTCATCCACCTGCCCCCGCTGCCCGGCAGCCCGCGCAGCCGCGAGGCCGCCCCCGCGATCGCCCGCGCCGCCGCCCGCGACGCCCGCGCCCTGCATGCCGCCGGCTTCGACCACGTGATCGTCGAGAACTTCGGAGACGCTCCGTTCTTCAAGGACGACGTCCCCGCGGTCACGGTCGCCGCCATGACCGCCTGCGCCCTCGCCGTGCGCGACGCCTGCCCCGAGCTCCCGCTCGGCATCAACGTCCTGCGCAACGACGGCCTCGCCGCCCTCGCGATCGCCGCCGCCGTCGGCGCCGCGACGATCCGCGTCAACGTCCTCACCGGCGCCCGCGTCACCGACCAGGGCCTCGTCGAGGGCCGCGCCGCCGAGCTGCTGCGCCTGCGCCGCGACCTCGCCGCCGACATCGAGATCTGGGCCGATGTCTTCGTCAAGCACTCCGCCCCGCTCGCCCCGCGCGAGCTCGTCGACGAGACCAAGGACCTCGTGCAGCGCGCCCTCGCCGACGCCGTGCTCGTCACCGGCAGCGGCACCGGCGAGGCCGTCGACCCCGAGCGCCTGCGCACCGTCCGCGCCGCCGCCGGTCGCGCCCCCGTGCTGGTCGCCAGCGGCGCCACGATCGCCGCGCTGCCCGAGCTGCTGCGCCTGTGCGACGGAGCGATCGTCGGCAGCGCCCTGCGCAGCGACGGCCGCGCCGGCGGTCCGATCGACGA
>JAEUIR010000373.1 GCA_016795025.1 Phycisphaerales bacterium | reverse complement strand
GCTCGGCGGACCGCTGGTCGAGACCACCCACAACCAGTTGAAATTCACCGCACCACTGACCGCCATCACCGCGGCGGTGGTCGGCGTGATTCTCAATCTGGCGCTGTTCTTCGGCTATCATGTCCTCTGGCCGAGAGGTTTCGCTGGCAGCTTCGACTGGATCTCCGCGCTGATCGCTCTCGGTGCCGCGGTCGCGCTGTTTTACTACCGGCAGAATGTCATTGCCGTCATCGCGGCCGGCGCCGTCGTCGGCCTGCTGGTTGAAATGCTCATGCTGTCCTGACCACGAACTGTCATGACTTTGCAAGAGCCCCCCGGTGATGAAAGTCATGACCGTTTCCCTCCCTTGCAGGGCGCATGCCGGCTTGCACGCCGGAATCGTTCGATGGGCGCAGAGCATGCTCCGCGAAACCCCGCCTTCGCCCCCGCAAGTGGGAGGGGAGATTCGTGAGTCGCTGACGCGACTTTCACATTAGCGGGCTACCGGGGTTTCACTCCGCGCAGCACGGCCAATCGATCGGCGATCAGCAGCGACCATTTGTCGAAAGCGTCGCGTGCGTACGACCAGCTCTGGAACGAGCTCATGTAGCCCTTGATCCAGGTATTGGTGGCAGCGGCCGCGCCGGCATCGATGTCGGCGGCGTACTTGCGGCCGATCTGCGCATCGGCGCACTCACCAAGAACAACGTTGCTGGCGCCGTCGAGAAACTGCATTTCGATGCCGGTCTCGCCGAGATAAGGCGTCGAACCCGCAGGCCTCCCCGATGCCGGACCGGAAGCAGCCTCGGCGACGAAACCGTAGGGGATCGCGGTGCCTGCCAGACTCCGGCTGACCTGCGTCGGCACCAGGTTGGTGAGCTCGATCCGCAACACCAGGACCCCCGGCCCAGGTTGCGTGACGATCTGCATCTGCGGTTTCAGGGACTTGC
>JAEUIR010000372.1 GCA_016795025.1 Phycisphaerales bacterium | reverse complement strand
AGGGGTCGGACCGTGTACGCAAGCGAGTCTGATGGGGGCATTGCCTGAGTTGGGCCAACTCACCCATGCGCAGATTGCCAAGCTGGTCGGGGTGGCGCCATTAAACGCGGACAGTGGCCGCCACAAAGGCAAGCGCATCACCTGGGGTGGTCGAGCGACAGTACGTACCACTTTATACATGGCGGCGCTGAGTGCCGTACGGTACAACCCGGTGATCAAGACCTTCTATGAACGCCTGCTGGCCAACGGGAAGCTCAAAAAGGTCGCCTTGGTCGCTTGCATGCACAAAATGCTGACGATCATGAACGCGATAGTCAAATCGGGTATTCCGTGGAATCCAGAGCATCAAAATGCGCCTAAAAGCGCTTGACTGCGAACACAGTTGCTCTCCCGCGAGTGGAGAGGGGAGATTCGTGAGTCGCTGACGCGACTTTCACGGTAACGGTCATGGCTTTGTGAGACACCCCGGATGATGAAAGCCCTGACCGTTTCCCTCTCCCCCGACCCCTCTCCCGCGAGTGGAGAGGGGAGATTCGTGAGTCGCTGACGCGACTTTCACGGTAAGTGCTTCGCGAAGAGTTCGAAGCCTCCTGACGAGGGCGCAACACAAGAAAGCAACAAAGGGGCAAGCTTGATCCGCGGATTTCAATCAAGCTACAACGGCTCCTGCTCTCTCGCCTCTGGTACGACCACTGCCGGCTTTTTCGGCCGGCCACGCGGTCGGGCTTCGCGCCGCTGTCCGGTCGCCTTCTCGATGCTGTCGAGAAACCGGGAATCCCCCAGAGGCTGGCCCTGATCCAGCGCCAGGCGGATGTCGTCGACCGTCTTGGCGTTCAGTTCCCGGTCGAACCACTCCCGATAAGCCGTCCGCCGGTCCGCTTCGTTCCTTCCCAATTCACCATACAAGGGATGCGGCGTCAGCAGATGGTCGGCCTGTCC
>JAEUIR010000371.1 GCA_016795025.1 Phycisphaerales bacterium | reverse complement strand
GAGCCGTCGATCCACACGAAGTTGCCCTCCTGGGCCGCGTCGGTGAGCCCGATCCACAGGTCGCGGTCGACTCCCTGCCAGTTGTGCCACTGGGCATTGATCCAGTCGTGCTCCGCTTGATCGTTCACGGTCGCGAGGTTCCCGCCCAGCGCCACGGCCGTGGCCTGCGCCGCGGTCCACGACCCGCCGGCGAGCAGGTGGTACGTGTGGCCGTTCGCGGGGTTCACGCGCGTGTCCAACACGCTGAGCTGCCCGACGGGGGCGATGCTCATGGTGCCCGTGCCGCCCAGGGCGCCCGGGTAGTTGCCCAGGCGGATCAGGTACGTCGTGCCGTTGGTGGCGACGATGTCGAGCGAGGTCTGCAGGCCGCAAGCATCGTCGTTGCAGGCGATCACGGGGCCGGCGCAGCCGCCCTGCAGCACGGCGATCTTCGAGTCCATCGACGTCCCGCCGCAGGTCGAGATCGTGAACCCGCCACTCGCCGGCGCGGTCCAGGCGAACCAGACGTCGTTCGTGATGTCCTGCTGGCTGAAGAAGTTGCACAGCGCGTCCGGAACGCCGTCCGTGGTCGCGGCGGAATTGTCGAAGGCGAAGCTGCCCGTGCCGCTGATGGGCTGCGCGTTGGCGCACAGGTCCGCGCCTTGGGCGGAGGCGGTCGCGCAGGGGACGAGGAGGGCGGCGAGGAGGGCGAAACGGGAGTGCATGGGGGGCTCCGAGGGACCGAGAGGGACCTCTTCACCCTACTGTGGGTTCCGGATCCTGGCAGCCTCCGCGGCGCGCCACGCTGCGTTAGGCTCGCGTACTCCATGCTCCCGGCCCTCGTCGCCCTGCTGCTTCCGGTGCCCGCGGGCTGGCAGGGCGAGGACCCCTTCGAGACCCGCGTGCTGCCCGTGCTCGAGGCACGCTGCTTCGGCTGCCACGACGGCGACGACGCCGAAAG
>JAEUIR010000370.1 GCA_016795025.1 Phycisphaerales bacterium | reverse complement strand
GTGCGGGCATCTTGCCCGCACGAAAAGCGGGCTGGAAGCCCGCGCTCCCCGCAAGATCAATTTTGAAAACGCTCTATCATGACAGCGCTATTTTTCGCCTGGGCCGGGATCCCGGTTGGCGGCCGTCAGCTTCGCGGTCCGAATGGCGAACTGTTGGACCCTAATACATTCAAGCCACTGGCGGAAAAGCCAGACTTAGGGCATAAGTACGGTGAAGAATACTGGCGCGAGAGGGACGCCGCAACAGAAGAGGCCCTTACTCAAGGCCAATTCAACGATCGAATGAATAATCCGGATCTGTATCAATATGAAGATCCATCGTCTAATCGAAGTCATTGTTATGAGAAACCGCGATGAAATATCGAACAGGCCCGCTTGTTAAGTGCGTGTTTCGGAATGATTTTGAAACCTTGAAAACGATTCTCACACAAGGCATGTCTCCTGATGAGTTGGATAGCGATGGACGTACTCCTTTGATACACGCTGCAATTGACAACAAGTTATCTATTGCTAGATACTTACTCGATGCGGGAGCAAATGTTGACCATCAAGACGGCCTTGAATGTACCGCTCTCCATTACGCAGCCCAAAACCATCACAAGGAAATCGTGGAGTTGTTATTGAATCGCGGTGCTAGGCTCGAAGTCGGGGATGTGAATGGAAATACCCCCTTATCAAATGCTGTATTCTATTCCCAAGGGCGAGGATCTATGATCCGGATGCTGCTCGACGCCGGAGCCGACCGCAATCATATGAATAAACATGGTGTGTCACCGCTGTCACTTGCACAATCGGTCTCGAATTATGATTTAGCCCAGTTCTTCAAATGAAGCGCGCTGAGCCACGGCCGATTCGAAATGTTGGCCAGCCGGGTGCCCTGCCGACGGCAGTTCGCGTCGGCAGGCTCTTTGCGGGCGCAATCGAGAAGGCGACGCGCGCGAC
>JAEUIR010000036.1 GCA_016795025.1 Phycisphaerales bacterium | reverse complement strand
CCCGTGCCGTCGTCATGCACCTTGAGCGCACGAATCGTGCCCGGTGTTCCCGCGCCGACGGCCTCCCACGCCTGCCCGTCCCAACGCGCCATGTTCTCCGCCGGAATCCACTCGCCCGTCGGCTGCACGGCAAAGTCGAATTGACCGCCGACGTAAAGCCCCGGCCGCCGCGGTCCGTCGCCGTCGTCGTCCCAGACTTCCAGCGCGTATACATAGATTCCGTCCGTGCCGCCGAAACCATGCCATTGCTGGCCGTCCCATTTGGCCACGCTCCACGCCGTCTGGTCGCCGGCCCGGCTGAACGGCCCGCCGGCAAACAGCGCCGGCCCAGTTCCGTCGTCATAGACTTTTAGTACGTAACAATGCCCGCCCAAACCGGTCTGCATCGGCCGCCACGCAACGCCGTCCCACTTGGCGATGAAGTTGGTGCGCTGACTTGTCCCGATGTTGAGAAAATCGCCGCCTGCATAGAGACACGGTCCGTCCCCATCGTCGAACACGCACAATGCATGAACGTTGGGCGGCAACGCCGTGTTACCGATGACTTCCCAAGCCTGACCAGTCCAGCGAGAGACGTTGGCACCGTAGTCGGCACCAAACAACTCCGTACCGCACCCAATGTTACCGACTGCGATGGCGTAGCCCGTACCTCTTAGCCCGGTTCGAAAGCTCTGGAAGCGAATACCGTCCCATAAACCAATTCCCGAAACGACCACCGGCCCCGCGTAGGCGAGGCCCCGCACAACAAGATCACCTTCCGGTCCAATCGCAAAGGACCGGACGCTCATCCAACCGCCTGAGTACGAAAATTCGCGACTCCAGTCTTGCGTGCATTGACCAAAGAGGAGTGTTTGAACCGCGCAAACGGTCACAATACAAGCAATCAACCGCATCTTATCGAGTTCCTCGCCATGCTTTTCCGCTCCTCCATATTATGGCTGCGTTGGAGATGATTGTCCAAGGTTTTTCGCTTTTTCGACCTGCGAGTGCGCATTATTTCCAATCGGCCGAGTGTTCTCGCGCACAGTCTTACATGGTTGCCGCGGATTCCAAGCGGCGAACCGGTTTTATCAAAACGGCACCGAAATTGCTAGAAGTGGATTCGCGATTTCGACAAGAGGAGATTTCCATGGAGCGCGAGCGCATTCGGCGAGCTGTTGCGGTGTTAATGACGAGTTCGTTCCTCAGCGCCGCCGCCATCGGCGACGTAAAATGGGTCAGGCACAACCCGGGAGGCGCTGAGTACGACAGTATTCAAGCCGCGCTGGACGCAAGTGTAGATGGTGATGTTGTGATTATTGCCGCGACGGAGCCGCTCGAACCGTATTCCGGGACGGGGTTCAGTAATGTGAATTTTGCCGGTAAGAAAGTGACTATTCGATCCGAAATGGGGCCAGAATCATGCGAGATTGATCTTTCGAATGCGACCCAACAGGCCACGTTTATTTTCGACAGCGGCGAGACGGCCGAAAGCGTCTTGCAAGGTATTACCTTTAACGGACACTTCGGCGACGAAGGAGTGGGTACTGCTTCGCTTCCGATTATTGAATGCACCGCCAGCAGCCCGCGGATCGTGAATTGCCGGTTTGTGAATCGCGTGCTACGCGCGGGAGGCACGGGCGGCGCGGCGATCCATTGCGAGTCGCACGGCAACCCGGTGATTACGCATTGCGAATTCGTGAATAACCGGGCGGAAACCCAATTCAACGCAGGCGCTGGCGGCGCGATCTGGATTGGGGCAGGCTCCAGCCCCGTGATTCAGAATTGCAAATTCAAGGACAACTCAGCCGAGGAGTTCGGCGGCGCGATTTATGCGACAGACCAACTCATCGGCGGCTGCCGGCCCGTGATCGCGAACTGCATTTTTGAAAATAACGACACCAACCGCTCAGGAGAAAGTAACGACCTCGGCGGCGCGATGTATTTTGAGAATGTGAATCCGTCGATCAGCAACTGCCTGGTTTTTGGCAGCGACCCGCAATCGACTGCTGAGCAAGCCGACAACGGTTCGGCCATTGCGCTCGTCGGAACCACCAAGGCTTCGATCATCAACTGTACCATCGCCGACACGCATGCCCGCGACAGCGGCGCGACGCAGATTTACTTCGACGCCACCAACGGCACGCCAACGGCCACGTTGACCAACTGCATCCTCTACGATCGATACACCGGCAGTAACACTTCCCATCTTCCGGCGTCGGGCGTGGTTCTCAAATTCTGCGATTATGAGGGCGGTCCGGGCACGCCGGACAGCGACGGCAACTTCGGACTGAATCCGCAATACTACAAACGCCCCGACCCACCGCCCAACCAGGACGACCCTTGGGCGCATGACTACTACCTGGGCGACAGCGCCATCAGCGGCCAGACCAGCAGCCCCTGCCGCAACGCCGGCGGCACGTCCGGCGGCCAAACCGCGACGGCCGAGGAAATCGGCCTGGCGCATGTCTCCACGCGCACCGACCTCCTCCGCGAAGTCTCCACCAGCCAGGTCGATCTCGGCTTCCACATCACCGGCGACTGCAACGGCAACGGCCAGTTCGATTCGCTGGATATTCTACTTCATACCGTCATTGATGCCGACCCGGGGCCGGACTACCTGCCCTTGGCAACTCGGGATTGCAATTACAACGGGATACCGGATTTGTGTGACGTCCTTTCCGGTGCAAGCCCTGATTCCGACGGCAATCTCAACCCGGATGACTGCCAGTGCCGCCCCCTTCCGGCGGATATCGTAAGTGACGAGGCGTCAAATCTCGCGTTCGAAATCAACGTCCACCGCGACAACAACGGCAATATCGTTCGCAACACAATCGCCACACCGCTTCCTTATCTCGGCGTCGCATTGGGGGCAAGTTACAATTTGCGTGGCATGCGGATTTCCACCACTCCCGAAGAGGAACGAGTCGTGGGGCATTACAGACTTACGCCGACGACCCTCGACGCGAAGCTGGCTGAGAAGACGGCGGTCGATCTGGACGGAAATGTCTGGTTCGCATACTCCAAAGGAGGAACGACGGGCCATTTGGGCGGAATCACTCAGGTCGGCCTGATCGTCGGAGGCGAGCGGTGTGATGCAAACGGCGTATCCGACCCGGCGGGCGGATATGTGCGGCACACAGCATCCGCGCCGATTATCTATAATACATGCCACGATCGAAACGGAGATGGATTGATTGCGACATCCATCGATCTGGAAGACGTACGTTGCTGGGATATTCCGTTACTCGAACCCGTCGTCGACGTGAAGGATTATCTAACGTATGCCGATGACGAATGCGTTTGTCGATTCCACCTGGTAAATCCAATAGACCCATGCAGTGTTACGGACGACTGGTTTCTTGGACTGGATCATCCGGGGCATTTAAGCATCGACAAGAGCAACAACCTCTGGGTTGGGGGCGCCGGCAATCATGTTTTTAACTACCTTGATACAGCGCTGGATGAGGTCGTAGATTGTTTCCAACCACCTCCGGGCGCTGGAGGGCTGGGTGGGCTTATCGACTACAATAACGTGATTTGGTCGTGCTCGTCTGCTGAAACTGGTGGAATGTTGCGGTGTGAACTCCCTTCCGAAAGTCGCCAGATTATCGGGGATGACGCGAATTCGGAGTTGCCGCCTGGAGAGACGACTCCGAATTTTCGCGGAATTGCGCTCGACAAGGATGGGTTCATTTGGGTGTCTCGTTGTAGCGAGGTCGAGGAACTCCTCAGGTACGATCCAAGTGGCGGCTATTCTGGGTTTGTCGATTCTGCTCCCTCGTCGAATAGCCGATCACTTGCTATCACCTATTCTAACAACAATCTTTGGGTTCCCGATGGAAACAACTGCGGCGGGCCGGACAGCGCAGAAGGTCACACAATCAGTCGTATCGTCGATCCGGCGACCCCTTCGAGTCCGGTTTTGACGTATGAACTTCGCCAACTGCAAGGCGAGGACGAGACGAATATTGGGCCGACGGGAATAGCGGTCGATCAAGATGAGAAGACGTGGGTGACGTGCTATAACACGTTCGACATACGGCGCGTCGATCCAGGGGCTTCAGACCCCAATGACGCCGTGACCAAAATTGTGTCCGTATTCAGCTCCTACGACGATCCTAACGGCAATCATGGTCCGAGCAGTTATTCCGACCAAACCGGCCAAGTCACGTTGCACTCCAGCGGCGCGGGCACGTTTACCGTCGTGCATGACAGCGGTCGCTTTGGTGCGATATGGCATCGAATCAGCTGGAATGATAGCGCTGGCTGCCCGAGCAGCAGCGCCGACGAGCGACTTAAGATTGGCGTGCGGTTGTCGGATCAGCGCGAGACATTGGCGACGCTTCCATACCTGGAATTTGACGAACCCACGCCGTCCGGGACTGCTCTGATGCTCCAGGGGCGGTTCGTGGAAGTTCGCGTTCGATTCCTCGGTTCTGGACCAGGCGAATCGTATGACTCGCCAACGCTATGCGATTTGACGATAAGAAATCTCGCAGGTGATGCGAACTGCGATGGCGCCGTCAACAATTTCGACATCAATCCGTTCGTGCTAGCGCTCTCTGAGTTTCCGACATGGCAAGCTGCATTTCCAGATTGCCCGGAGCTTATTCTTGACTGCAATAACGACGGATTGATTAACAATTTTGACATCGATTCGTTCGTCGCCATTTTGGCAAATGAAGGTTTTACAGCCTGCCCTTGATTTGATGTTCTCGCGTGGCAAGCGCGATTGTAAAACCGCCCTGGGGAGCGCGTTTTTTTCGCCGACTGCCCAGGAACCGCACGCGCAATTCGATGAACCGGCCGTGCGGCGTTCGCTCGGAGCCGATCTCATCAAAATCGCTTCCCATTGAATGCGCCCGTCCCGGAGTCGTTCCCGCATACGCAATGCTGAATGTTAGAGTGCGGAACAAGAACGCCTCACTGTCTTCTGTTTCCGCACCGGCGAGACGCCGATGCTCCCCGTGTAGCAAACCGCGCGCCAGACCGCCGGGTTATTGAGAGTGTTTAACGACACACATCACGGTGTTTCTCAGCGACCGCTCCCGTACGGTCGCGGCTCGGTTTTCCAGGCGGCTTTGTTATCAGGCGGCTCTGTTGTATCAGGCGCTAAACTAATTCGAGAGTCGCAACCGCTGCACCGCGCGCCTAGCTGTTTCGCTTTTCATGAACAGCCGCCAGATCAAGCCGGTGCGAGCGTTTTCGATGCCGAGCAGCATCGGTCCGGCGTCGATGCCGATGTTATCTTTCGATATCCACGGCGACTCGCCGCCGAGCTTGAACGCATCCGCGAAACCGTAGCCGCCGCTGTCCGGCGAATTCCAGACCAGCGATTTGCCGGCGCTGTCGTTCAAATCGCGAAACGCGCGCAGCGCCGCAAGGCTCTCCACGGGCGTCAGCATCAACGCCGTGCCTGCGGCGTAAGGCGCGATCGTGCAGCCGAATGTGCGATCCGCGTTTTCGAACGACGGCCGCAGAGACGGGACGATGTATCCCTCCTGGCCATCGCAGGCGCTCAGCCCCCAAGCGTTGTCGCCGAGAGATGATTCGCACTCCGTCAGCGCGATGCAGCGAGCGCGGTGCGCCAGGACCGCGGCGCGCGAGCTTTCGAACCAGTTGATCGGCGGCGCATCCGAGCCGAGCCGCGCCGGGTCATCTTTTCCGAGCGAGGCGTAATCGATCCAGCAATGGCTGAACAGGTAAGTAAACAACGAGCCGTTCCATGACATGGCGAACGGGCCGAGCGCGCCGGGCGCGTCGGACGCCAACTGGCGCTTCAGCTTGTAGTACAAGGCGGGGGGCACCGCGTGATCCGCGTTTGGCGTGCCGACGGCCAGGAAATAAACGATGCGTTCCTCGTCGCTGGCGACCCACCAGTGATGCTTCATGAAATCGCCCGGGCCGTCGAGCGTCTTCTTATTGGTGGGCTTCCAGGCCATTGTGATGAATCCGTTTTCCGCGACGGCGTAGCGCTTCCAATCCGCCTCGCTCACCAGGCGATCAACGAGCTTCGCGACGTCGCCGCCAAAATACTCTCCGGCCGGAATCGCCCCGGCGATGAGCAGCGCTGTGTCCACCGTGCTGGCTTCGCACTCATAGCCGTGCGACGACGGGCCGGCCGTATTCATATCGGGGAAGTGCATGTACATTCCCCATTTCTTGTTGTCGTCGCGACCGAGCAGCGCGCGAAGTACCGTGGCCGCGCGGTCCGCGCCCTGTTCGCGCGTGATCCAGCCGCGCTCAACGCCGATCGGTAATGACGACAGTTGAAATCCGACGGCCGCGATGCTGGCGACCGGGCCGAGCTTGCGATCCTTGGCGAGCATGGCGGGCGTGCCGACTTCGTTCCAGAAATAGTTGAAGCAGCCCTTTTGTACTTCATCGAGAAATCGTGCATCGGCCGGGGCGAAATGATGTACACCGGGGTGAGACGGCGGCGCGGGCTTTTCTTGCGCGCGTGTGATCGCGGCAAAGCCTGATACGCCGAATACCGCTACGATTACTGCGATGGATTGTCGCGGGTGGCACGATCGAGCCATAGAACACACGTCAGTCAGACGGGACTTCACCTTTGTCATGCGTTTGCTCACGTTTTGCTTAACAATCGCTCACAAGGAGATTATCTGTGCTGAGAATAACGCCGCGCGCGGCGCAGGACCAAACCGCGGCAAAGCCCCCGCAATTGCGCGCTGCGTTAAGATGGATAGAGGCCCACGAGCCCTCCAAGGAGCCAGAACATGACGCCGGAAATCGCCCGACTTGAGCAGGAAGTAGTCGTCGCGAAGAAAAAGCTAACTGATGCGATTCGCGCCGCGCAGGCGCAACCTGTGAAGCAATACACGCTGCGGCACGCGGGCAGCTCGGCGGGCGTTACGCTGACAGAACTCTTCGGCGGGTCAAACGAGTTGTTGGTCGTGCACAACATGGGTCGCGCGTGCCCATATTGCACGCTGTGGGCCGACGGGTTTTCATCGATGTATAAGCATCTTGCGAATCGTTGCGCGTTTGTGTTGACCACGCCGGATGAGCCTGCGGTCGCCGCGGCGTTCGCCGGCGCGCGGGGTTGGACATTTCCGGTGATTTCGCATGCAGGCACGACGTTTGCGGCCGACATGGGTTTTCACAGCAAGCCCGGCTCGTTCGAGCCGGGAATCAGTGCGTTTTATCGCGACGGAAACGAAATTGTGCGAACCGGGTCGCGGCGGTTCGGGCCGGGCGATGACTTTTGCGCGCTTTGGCCGATGCTCGATCTGCTGAGGAACGGCGTTGGCGCCTGGGAGCCGAAGTATCACTATTAACAGCGCGGCATCGCCTCGGTTGTTGAGCGTGGCGCGCCCCGCGCACCGCTGCTCACGCGAACTGCATCATTGCACGTAGTTCCGCGAGGCGCGCGTTGACGTCGGCGATTCCCACGCGATGAAGCGCTTGAATCGAGAATGATTCGAGCACGAATGACGCCACGATGGAGCCGCGGCCCATCGCGGCGCGCAGCGATTCGCGATCGACGCGATCGAGTGAAGCGATGTGCCCCATGAACGCACCGGCGAAACAATCGCCGCAGCCGGTGGGATCGACGACGTTGGTTGTCGGAAATGCGGGCATCATGCACAAGTCGTCTCGCGAAACGAGGATGCTCCCGTTTTCGCCTTTTTTGATCACGACGAATTTAGGACCGAGGTCCAGGATCGCGCGGCCGGCTTTTACCAGATGCGCCGAACCGCTCAGCATGCGGGCTTCGCCTTCATTCAACACCAACCCGTCCACGATTTTCAGCGTCTTTTTCAGCTCGTCCAGCTCGTTTTCGATCCATAAATTCATCGTGTCGGACACGATCAGTTTCGCGCCGCGCATTTTCTCCGCGCATTCACGCTGGAGCGTCGGATGCGTATTCGCGAGAAACACGTAGCGACTATCGTGAAACTCGGCCGGAATCGGCGCGTTGCGCTCGGCGAGCACGTTCAATTCCACATCGACGGTGTGGGCCTCGTTCATCGCGCCTTCGTACCGGCCGTGCCAGCGGAACGTGCGGCTGCCCTTGCGAATCTCAAGCCCGCGCAGGTCGATGTTGCGCGAGCGCAGCGGATCGAACATGGCGTGATCAAAATCATCGCCGACGACGCCCACCAGACGCACCGGGCCAAATAGCGATGCGGCCAGCGAGAAATAAACCGCGGAACCGCCGAGGACATTCGGCGCGCGGCCGTGCGGAGTTTCAACGGTGTCGATGCCGATGGAGCCGGTGACGAGCAGGGACATAGCGCTTCCTATGCAGGCGAAATCAACGAACGATCCTCAAATTCGAACCTGATAGATTAGCGGATTCGCGGGGTAGACGAAATCGGCGATCAGCGTTTCCAGTTGAGTAAATCAGGCATGTCGAGCAGCGTATCGGACGCGGCCGTCAAAGCCGCGAGGTGGCGCGTGCCTTGAAGCGGAATCAAGCGAACGGCTGCGTCCGGATGCGCGGCACGATGCACAAAAGCCGGCGCGTCCTGAGCGATGATCAGCGCGTCATATCGCTCATCCCCGCGCGTCGCGCGCAGATAAACCAAGCGATCTTCACGCCCGAATCTCCCGGCTCGGTACGCGGCGACAGCGGCGTTCGTTAGTTGCGTGTTAGGAAGCTCGATCACGATTCGACCGCCCGCCAGCAATGCGGCAGTAGCGCGTCGCAGCGATCGTGATGAGAATTCCGAAGTTTGCGCTCCGAGTTTGTCAGGCGGAAAGGACGAAAAGCGAATGCAGTCGAATCGCGGTCCGGCGTCGTCCACATCGCGGCACGAGGCATGATCCAATTCCGCGACGATTCCGGTTGAACGGTCGAGTGGCAGGAGGTGTCGCGCGGGGTTCGGCCTCACATCGGACGCCGCGATCCAGTCGCTGACCGAATCAATCAGCACCGGAGCCTGGCCCACCGCGACGACGAGACCAAACAAGCGCGTTTGCGCACCGCGGGAAAATCGGGGTGCAAGAGCCTGATGGGAGGACACGTTTGCGAAAGCAGCCAGGCCGGCCGAAGCGAACCCCGCGAGCGGCACAAACGCGATTGAAAAATCCTCTCGCGCCAACAGCCCGACGCAGCACGCACCGATTGCCGCGCCGATCGCGAACCGCCCCAAGCCGCTCGCAGATTTCGCATGTTCGCTTCCGGGCATGCCGGCGCATCTGACTACCGGCAAGACCCATCTCGTCACCGACACGGTGAGCAACACCGCGAGCGCCGCCGGCGCCGGCGCTGCGATGTGGAACGCGGCGGCCGGCAATAGCAGCGCCGTCGCGAGCGACGCGCGGAAGTTTTCGTTCGACTCAAGTAACAGCATCGCGGCGGCCAGCGTGCCCGCGCAAAAAAGCATGGCTACGCCCGCGGAATGCTGGAGCAATCTCGACGCCCAGTGCGGCGTTCGCACGAGGGCGACGCCGGCAAGGGAAGAAAACGCGAATACCAGGATCGCTGCTGCGGAACCGAGTTGAAAAGACAATTCATTCGACGACGATGCCGCGCATGCGCCGAATGCAACGCCCGCCAGCAGTCTCCAGGTGTGCTCTGCGATTCGAGCGGCAGATTGCGCTCGTAGTCGCGCGCTGGCAGGAACGGGTTTCGGGGCGGCTGTCGGTGGTTGAGTCGATGCAACGTAGGCGCGTACAGCACCCCGGTTCTCATCCGCGGCGGCGGCGCGGGCTGGTCGTCGCGAGGCCCCCGATCTTTTACCACTGGCGCGTGGTCGTTGCCGCCCCAAAGTGCCTCCTTCCGCCGATATCGAGCTGCACGATCAGATCGCCGGCATCGTCAATATCCAGGATCGTGCCGACGAATTCCTCGTTATCGTGCCGCAACGTGACGCGCCCGCCGATGTCGTTGGTCAACGACCGCCACGCCGCCAGCGCTCCGGTCAGATAGTGCGGCGACACGCAAGCCGCGATGTGGTTGTCCAGCCGCTCCAGTAGGCACTGGGCTACGCGGATGCGGTCGATTGGGTGCGGCGATTCGATTTCGAGCGATGTGGCCTTCTCGGCGAGTTCGCCCGCGAAGTGCCCCCGGTGTTGCAGGCAGTTGATGCCGACGCCGATCACGACGGCGCGCCGCGGCGGCGCGCTCCGTGCCGCTGATTCGTCGCTGGATAGCCCCCGAGATTCAACTAATACGCCGCCGACCTTGCGTTGCACGATGATCAGGTCATTCGGCCATCGCACACGACAGTCGCAATGCGTCGCGGCCCGAATCGCTTCGCAGGCGGCGAGCGACGCGACTGTTGCCCCATGCCGCAGCAACTGCGAATCGGATGGCACGTGCAACAAGACGCTCAACAAGACCGAAGCGCCTCGCGGCGATTCCCAGGTGCGGCCGAGCCGACCGCGACCCCCGGTTTGGCTTTCGGCGATGGCGACACTTCCATGCGGAAGGTCGCCGGCGTTGTCGAGCAGGTGCGAGTTTGTGCTGTGAACTGTCGAGAAGGCGAGCACGTTGCGGCCGATTTGTCCGGGCGGCGCGACGCGCGTCAAATCAGCGGCTGAGAACTCACGATGGGCGGCGCGCTCGCGGCTGCGGGGGCACGGCATGTTCGAGGCTCCGAAGCGTCAGCGATTCGCCCCATGCGTGATGGATCGCATGCTGTACGAGTGTTGCGGTCCGGGATATTCGCCGCCGGCGATTGCTGCGACGTAGCGTTTCATCGCGCTCTCGATCGCGCCGTTCAGATCCGCCAGCACAGGAACGAATTTTGGAGGCTTTGCCGGTCCCAAGCCGAGCATGTCATGCGTGACGACGACATGGCCGTCGCAGGACGGTCCGGCGCCACAGCCGACAACCAATATCGAAACGGCCCGGCAAACGGCTTCGGCCGCTTCCGGCGGCACGGCTTCAATAAGCAGCATCGACGCTCCAGCCTGCTCCATGCGCCGCGCAATGGCGACGAGTTCCCGCAGCCCGGCATCGTCGCGGGCCTGGGCGCGATAGCCGTCGGATGTTGTCACAGCCTGCGGGCGCAGACCCAGGTGGGCGATGGCGGGAATTCCAGCCCGTGAAACTTTTCCAATCAGTTCAGCGTGATGCGGCTCGCACTCGATTTTGACCGCGTCGCAGCCGGCCGTGAGAAACGCGTGAGCGGCAGCGAGGACGGCCGAATCGCCGGACGCCATTGCCTCAAAGGGCATGTCGCCGATCAGGAAGGGGCTCGGAGCGCCGCGCCGCACAGCTTCCGCGACGAGCAGGAGCGCCGACAACGGAATTTCGCGCGTGCTGGAGTGACCTAGCACGACCATGCCCATTGAATCGCCGACGAGCAGCGAGTGGACGCCCGCGACTTGCGCCGCGCGCGCGGTTGGGTAATCGTAGGCCGTGAGCATCGCAAACTTTTCGCCTCGCTGCTTCATCTGGCGCAGTCCGGCGAGCGTGATGCGCCGCGGCGAAAAATGCGATTCAGTTGGAGTGTCAGAATTTGTATGCGTCATGGCATCGCTTGCAGGTGTCTTTCAGCTTGTTGCAAAGCGCCTTGGCCCGATCGAAGTCGCGCTTCTTACGAATGGTATCCGCGATCTCGATCGCCCCGTCGCGAAGCTGATCGGCCCAGTTCCTGTAGTTGGGTTTTTCTGAGTGAAATGAGTTTACATTAGCGAGTTCCGCCAGCAGCCAGGCGGCCTCGGCGCTCTCGCCATCCTTCCTGCTGATTCCTTCGAGCAATTCGTCGAATGCGCGGTCGTGCCAATGCATGAGCGAGGTGCGTGGAGTGGTGGGCTTGAATCCGCCCGACGGAGTCGGGTTGATCGCGGACTCCTGTCCGAAAATCGCGGATGACCAACGCGTTGCAATGGTGATCGCGACCAGCCCGGTAACGCCTAGCGCGAGTTTTCGGCCGGTATTGAACATGCCAGGTGACTCCAAGTCGTCTGAAATCCCGATGGGTAAATCGCGGCGATTGGCGACCTCCGCGGCGGATGATATTCGTCACTCGTCCCTGCCGCCATCGTGTCGCAAATTGCAAGATGTGATCGGAACCCGAAGATTCTCATTCGTTTTGTTGAGAAGTTGGTTCGCCTGACAACTAGGTGTATAGGAATATATGAAAGGGTGAGGGACACCCGGTCTGCGCTCGTTGCCTTGTGCCGCGCGGACGAAGCGCACCGACCCGCGTTGAACCGTGGGGCGAGTGCAGCGTAAGACAAGAGAGGGACGCAGGATATCGGCCGAAGGCCGTCGGGGCGGCGACAGCATGACCGAACATGAAACTTCCGTTGATGTCTGCCTGATTGAGGATGATGCCCAGTTGCGGCATCTGCTCATGAAATGGCTGATTGAAGCAAAGTACAGCGTCATGGACGCCGGAGACGGCGCCGAGGGGCTGGGGCACATCATGCGCCACCGTCCCCGCATCGTGTTGACAGATCTGCAGCTGCCGCTGATCAACGGCATAGACATTTGCAAACAGGTTCGGTCGGACTCGAATTTCGACGGCACGTACATCATCGTGATGACCGAGTTCGATTCGCGAGAGAACAAGCATCGTGCTTTGGGGAACGGCGCGGATGATTTTCTGGCCAAGCCGGTGGACTTCGTCGAACTGAACGCCTGTTTGCGCAACGGATTCCGCGTTCAGCGTCTGCAGGAACGCCTGCGGCGCGCCGCGCTGACAGACGGGCTGACGGGGCTCGCGAACCATAGCAGTTTTCGCGGCGCGATCGACCGCGAATTCGCGCGGACCCGGCGGTACGGCGGATGCGTGTCGCTCTTGATGCTTGATCTCGATCACTTCAAGGCGATCAACGACAACTTCGGTCATGAGATGGGCAACCGCGTGTTGAAAGCCACGGCCCGCCACTTGTCGCAGGCCGTTCGCGACGTGGATGTTGTCGCGCGCTACGGCGGCGAGGAGTTTGCGGTGATCTGTCCGCAAACGTCGGGAGACGAAGCGGGTCTCTTGGCTGATCGCATACGGCGCGCGCTGCCGGACAACGCGCGCATCTCCGAAGCGCCGCAATTGACGGTCACGGCCAGCGTCGGCACCGTGTGCAGCAATGATTCGCGGGTCGCCTCGGTGAACGATCTGATCAATCTGGCGGATCAGGCGCTCTACGCGGCCAAGCGGCGTGGAAGAAATCAGGTAGTCAAGGCAGAAGAACTCGGCGATCCACCGATTGAGAGTTCGTTGCAGGTAGATGTCGTGGAACGTTTGCGCAAACAAGTTGTGACGTTGAGCATGCAGTCCAAAGAGCTGTGTGTGCAATGCGTCTGGTCGCTGGTGCAGGCGTTGGAGGCGCGCGACCCGCATACCGCGTGGCATTCGCGAAATGTGAGTTACTACACGCAGGTGTGCGCTGAGGCGGCGGGTTGGCCGGAATCGTTCCGCAGCGCGGTGGTTACGGCCGCGATGCTGCACGACCTGGGCAAAATAGGCATCCCGGACAGCATTCTGCAAAAGGCCGACGCGCTGACGCCATCAGAGGCGGCGGAAATGCGCAAGACGCCGCTGCTGACCTGTAAGATCCTCGAACCGCTGCGCATCTTCGAAACGGAGATGCTCATCATCCGGCATCTGCGCGAACGATTCGACGGCAGCGGCTATCCGGATGGCGTCGCCGGACAGAACATTCCGATCGGCTCGCGGCTGCTGGCGGTAACAGAGGCATTCGACGCGATGACCAGCGATCGTGTCCATCGACCGCATCGTTCGATGGGCGATGCGCTGGCGGAACTGCGTTCGCAGTCCGGCCGGCAATTTGACCCGCAATTCGTTTCTTTGCTGGAGAAGGTCGCTGTTGAGCAGTCCGAAGCCTGGGTGGAGCACATGGCGCGCAGTCGAATGAATGTTGCACGGCGAACGAGTGAACTTTTGTTCATTTGACGCCGGGCGTCGCGGCGAAATCGCGTTCATCGCGCCTTGAAATCGGGTTGACTGAATAGGATTCCGCTGTCGCTGTCGCAAGCTGACACGCGGGAGATCTGGATGTTCAGGCAGGTGATTTGGCGTGGCGCGGTCATCGGGGCGGTCGCCGCGATTTTCGTGACGATTGTCTTGATTGTGTGCGGCGCGATCGAGCTAAATAGCCCGCTGGCGCCGGTGAATTGCGTGAGTCACATCCTGTGGGGCGACGTGGCATTTGATCGAACCGAGTTTTCGCTGAAATACACCGTCGCGGGGTTAATACTGAACGCCGCGGCGATCGTCATGTGGGGCGTGCTTTTCGAGGGCTTTTTGTATTTGACGAGCATGCGCCTGGCCCGGGCCGGAGCGAACGCGGCGGCAGTGATCATCACCGTCGCCGCATTCGTTGTGGATTATTACATCGTGCCGGCGCGACTGACGCCCGGATTTGAAGCACGGCTTTCTGCGACCGCGCTGTTTGTTGTCTACGTCTCACTGGCGCTCGGCTTGATGATCGGCGACCGGATCGTTCGGCTGATGGTGAGAGCGGCTGCGGCGCCCCGACGTGGGGGCGCGCAGCCAACCGGCCACACCGCACGACAGTAAGTGCGGTACGCTTCAACCCGCCAAACGAACCAACTGATTCCGGGCAACTCGGCCGCCGCGAAGTCGCAATATTCCGAACGACGGAAGCGGTGTCAAAAAAATCACCCGCCGCAATTTTCGGGCTTCCACGCCGCTGCTCGGCGGGCGCATTCCTCGGGCGCAACGTCTTCGACGTGCGTAGCGATGCCCCAATGATGGCCGTATGGATCGACGATTTTTCCGTAACGGTCGCCCCAGAACATTACGGAAGGCGGAAATGTGACACTCGCACCGGCGTCCACCGCGCGCTGGAACGATTTATCCACGTCAGTGACGTAAACGTGCAGCCCGCCTGAAGTATGGCCGGGCACTGGCGCTTTCATTCCCATATCCGGCCATTCGCCGCCGAGCATGATGATCGAATCTCCGATCTTGATTTCGGCATGCATCACAGCACCCTGTGGACTGCGCAGTACCATGATTTCCTCGGCGCCGAGCGCTTTTTTGTACCAGGCGATCGCGGCGTCGGGATCTTTCACGATGATTGACGGCGTTACGGAATGAAAACCGGGTGGAATCGCGGAAACCTTGCTCATTGATCGCTCCTTGGCAGTCATTTTGCATCAAAACCGAATAGACACCTTACAAAATCCGAACGACAAAGGCAAGCCCCACGCGGACACGGAATTGACAATTGCCCAATGCCGAGTGGGGTGAGCGTTGCACGCCGTTTTCGTTCCCGGCTTGCGCGATCAACCGCGGTGTTCCCCTTAGTGCGGCCTATAAAACAGTTGTATTCGTGCGAGTGGCTGCGGATCTGAAGAAAATCCCATCCTCAAATTTATTATTGTGGTTTCGCGCCCTACGATGGCGCAAGCGAGGGCGCGCGCGGATTCAGGCGAGTCGGGCGCTTTAACCAGGAGAAGAATGGTGCAGGGCTGCACACGATGGGGAATGGCGTTTTGTTTGTTGGGCGGTGGTTCGATCGCGCTGGCGACCGACGTGCCCGAGGGCGAGCCGAACAACTCGAAAATCCAAGCTACGGCCACGACGAACGTGCCGGGCTGGGGAATCAGCGGCGACACGATTAGTGGAGCGACGACGGGCGCGAGCACATCATCAGGCGCGAATAGCCTGGATATGTTTTTTATTCAACTCGAGCCGCTCGCCACCAATATCTATCGCCATCGACTGGTGCTGACGACCAGCGGACCGACCGGGCATACCGCCGCGATCATGGGGCTGCCCGACAGCGGTATTCCGACTGAGACAACCACGGCGCAGGTTTCGGCGACGACCACGTCGCCGCCGCGATTCAATCAGTGGTACGGTTTTGGGCGAGCCGAAAAGCTCTACTACCGGGTCACCGGCACGCCCAGCACAACCGAACCATACACGGCCACGCTCCAGACCACGGTCGTGAATCCGGTCGCAGTAGGCACCTATCAGGCCGGCCGGATCGTTATTTCTACCCGTGGTCGGGGTCATTCCACCAACACGGAGATGTTTCTCTATGACGCCGGGCTGAACCTGCTGCGCTGGAATGAAGACTCACCGACCCCTGCGACGGATGTGCAGTCGGAGATTGCGGTCGAGCTCGAAGCGGGGGTCTATTATCTGGCGCTGTCAACGTCATCCACCGCGATTGGTGAGGCGCGCGACGCCTTTGACCGGGCGACCACAGGCACTCGGCTTGATTTTCCCGGGGCGCTCGTCCGCGAAAGCTCGACAACGGCAAATGTGAACGTGGCCTTTTCGATTACTGATGCGATCGGCGCTTCGCCGCGAGCCGCGAGTTTGACGGGACCATATGAGGTTTACTGGGCGACGTTCACAGTCAGCGGCGTCACCGGCGCGTGTTGTTTTGAGGAAACATGCGATCTGCGAACGGCCGCGGCCTGTGCCAGCGCGGGCGGTCAGTTCCAGGGCGACGGCACATCGTGCAATATTGTTGCGACTTACACCGCGAATCCAGACGTGGAAATTCCGGATGAGGGAGAGATTCTGAATTTTCTGACCGTTCCGGATTCAAGACTGATTCGCGATCTGAACGTGGGCTTGCTGATCTCCCACTCGTTTCAGGGAGACATCATCGCCTCGCTTACCAGCCCTGCCGGCACGACCGTGGATCTGCTGACAAGGCCTGGTCAGCGCTCGGATGATTTCGGCTTTGGCGCCAATGATCTCGGCGACGTGAGCAACGGCACGGATTTCGTCGTGGACGACGAAGCCGCCTTTTTCTATGAGTTGGGCGCAGCGGGGGCGCCGTCGGCGTCGGTCACAGGCACGTGGCGCGCGGATCGCGGACCGCTTGCGGATTTTGTCGGCGAAGACGCGCAGGGCGTCTGGACGCTTACCGTCTCGGACAACGCGCCAGCGGACACGGGGCGGCTGGTGCGGTGGAAGTTGTTCGTGGCGTACGCCGACCCGGAGGCGTGCGGCACGACCGATCCGTGTGCGGCGCAAACCATCGGGGACGCCAATTGCGATGGACTGGTCAACAACTTTGATATCAATTGCTTCGTATTCGCGATCGCGGAGGGGGAGTCCGGCTGGGCGGCATCGTGTAATGTGGCGGGCAATTGCGACTTTTCGTGCGTTTTAGATATCAACGGCGACGGAAGTGTGAACAACTTCGATATCGACCCATTCGTACTTTGCTTGACCGAAGGTTGCCCATAGGCCGGTTGGAACGACCGGTCGCGCTGGTTTCGCGTTTGGAAAATGGTCGGGTATGATTCCGAGATGGCTCTGCGCGAATTTGACCCCGTCATTCAGACTTGGTTCGCCGCGAAATTCGGCCAACCGACCGAGCCACAGCGCGATGGCTGGCCGCATATTCGCACGGGCGCGAACACGCTCATCGCCGCGCCGACCGGCACGGGCAAAACGCTGACGGCGTTTCTTTCGGCGATCGACAGCCTGATTCAGCATCGCGGGCTTTTGCCGGACGAGACGCGCGTGTTGTACATCTCGCCGCTGCGCGCGCTGAGCAACGACGTTCAGAAAAACCTGCAACAGCCGCTGAGCGAGCTGATGGCGCTTGATCGCTCACTGCCCGACGTCCGCGTGCTGGTCCGAACCGGCGACACGTCCCAAAGCGAGCGGGCCGCGATGGTGCGCCGCCCACCGCATATTCTCGTAACGACCCCGGAATCGCTGTACATCCTGCTGACGAGCGGTGGCGGGCAGCGCATGCTGCGGACCGTTCAGACTGTAATTGTCGATGAAATTCACTCGTTGGCGCGGGATAAGCGCGGCTCTCATTTGGCGCTGTCGCTCGAAAGACTGGAGATGCTGTGCGGGCCTGTGCAGCGGATCGGGCTGTCAGCCACGCAAAAGCCGCTCAGCGAAGTGGCGAAGTTTCTCATCGGCGTCGATCGCGATTGCGCGCTGGTCGACGTGGGGCACCGCCGGGAAATGGACCTGGCGATCGAGACGCCGCCGTCGCCGCTCGCGACTGTTTGCTCGCACGAGCAGTGGGAAGAGATTTTTCAGATTGTCATGGCGCTCATCGCCGAGCATCGCACAACGCTGATATTCGTCAACACGCGAAAGCTGGCGGAGCGCGTCGCCGCGAAACTGACTGAACTAATGGGTGAGGACGAGGTCACGTGCCACCACAGCAGCCTTTCTCAGGAACGGCGCCATGACGCCGAGCAACGCCTGAAGGCCGGCAAATTGCGCGCGCTGGTGGCCACCGCGTCGCTGGAACTGGGGATCGACATCGGCGAAGTCGATCTGGTGATTCAGCTTGGCGCGACGCGCTCGATCGCGACATTCTTACAGCGCGTCGGCCGATCGGGGCACGCGATCCGGCGCGTTCCGAAGGGGCGACTTTTCCCGCTGACGATTGACGAACTGGTCGAAGCGGCCGCACTGCTGCGGTGTGTCAGGGAGGGCACGCTGGATCGCACGCCGCAACCGGCCGCACCGCTTGATATTTTGGCGCAGCAGATCGTGGCGACGTGCGTATCGGCGGGCGATCCCGGCGTTTTCGAAGACGAACTGTTTGACAGGTTGCGGCGAGCCTGGCCTTATCGCGAGTTATCGCGGGTCGATTTTGATCTCGCTGTGCGGCTGCATACCGAAGGACGTCACGGCCTTTTGCACCGCGACGGCGTAGAGCGGCGGTTGATGGCCCGCAAGCGCGCCCGAATCGCGTCGGTGACCGGGGGCGGGGCGATTCCGGATATCACGGATTTTCAGGTTCGAGAGGATCCGGACGACACATTCATCGGCACGCTCAACGAAGACTTCGCGATCGAGTCAAGCACCGGCGACGTCTTTCAACTCGGCAACGCGTCCTGGCGGATCATTCGGTTGGAGCGCGGCGTGGTGCGCGTGGTCGATGCGAAGGGCCAGCCGCCGACGATCCCGTTCTGGCTTGGCGAGGGGCCGTCGCGCACATCGGAGCTATCGTGCGAGATCGGTCGGGTACGAGAGGAAGCGCACGATCCTTCGATATTGCAGCGTGAGATTGGGCTGTCGGCGGGCGCGGCGCGGCAGATTGCGGATTACATCGCGGAAGGCCGGCGCGTTTTGGGGACCGTGCCGACGCAGAAGCGCGTCGTGCTTGAGCGGTTTTTCGACGAGAGCGGCGGCATGCAAATGGTGGTGCATGCTCCGTTCGGCGGACGGATCAATCGCGGGTGGGGCCTAGCGCTGCGCAAGCGTTTCTGCCGCGGGTTCGGCTTTGAATTGCAGGCCGCGGCGAACGAAGAGGCGATCATTATTTCGCTGGGATTGCAGCACAGCTTCCCGCTGGAAGAAGTTTTCGGGTTTCTGCATCCCGACACCGTACAGAAGACGTTGACGCAGGCTGTGCTGGATCAGCCGATGTTCGAATCGCGCTGGCGCTGGAACGCCACGCGCGCGCTGGTGCTGGAGCGGTTTCAACACGGCAAAGTCGTTGCGCCGGCGATCATGCGCATGCGGGCGGCCGATCTGCTGGCGCAGACGTTTCCGCACGCGGTGGCATGTCCGGAGAATTTACCGGCGGGCGACCTGCCGGTTCCGATGGATCATCCGTTGGTGCGTCAGACCGTCGAGGATTGCCTGAGCGAAGCGACGGACATCATCGGCCTGCGCGATGTGCTGCGCGAGCTTCGCGAAGGCCGCATCGAGCGAATCGCCGTGGATACGCCGGAGCCATCTGTGTTTGCGCGCGGCATTCTCAACTCGCAGCCTTATTCATTCCTCGACGACGCGCCGTTGGAAGAGCGGCGGACGCAAGCGGTGATCTCCCGGCGAACACTCGATCCGCGAACGTTGGATGAGATCGGCGCGCTCGATCCGAACGCAGTTGCGCGCGTGTGTGAAGAAGCCTGGCCGACGCCGGCAAGCATGGAAGAAGTTCACGAGGCGCTGTTGTGGATGGGCTACGTAGCTGATGAAGAGGCGGTGCCGTGGTTAGGCTGGCTGACGCAGCTCGCGTCGCGCCAGCGCGTAGAGCGGCGCGACGGCTGCTGGTTGGCGGTGGACGGGCCACGCGACGCCAAAGCCATCCTGCGCGGGCGGTTGGAAGCGCTCGGCCCGGTGTTTGAGGGGGATGCTCGGCTACGGTTGCCCATCGCGCCGGCCGATGGGACCGACGCCAACGACGTGCAGCACACCTTGCTGACGCTGGAGCGCGAAGGCGGCGTATTACGCACGAGGCTGGCCGGCCGAACGGCCTGGTGCGAGCGGCGCTTGCTGGCTCGCATTCATCGTTACACGCTGGATACGCTACGACGCGAAATTGAGCCGGTGAGCGCCGCGGAGTTTCTGCGGTTCCTGGCATGCTGGCAGCATGTGGACGAGGAGCACCGGCTCGAAGGACCGCGCGGCGTGGCTGAGGCGCTGGAACAGTTGGCGGGTTTCGAAGCGCCGGTTCGCGCGTGGGAGTCGTCGATTCTGCCGCGGCGTGTGCGCGACTATCGCCGCGAGTGGCTGGATGAATTGACGCTGTCGGGGGAATTCGCCTGGGGCCGCCTGTGGGGCGGCGGGCGCTGCGCGGTGCGCGTTGCGCCGCTGACGTTTGTGCGGCGCGAGGATTTGGAAACCTGGCTGGCGCTGGCGGGTGAGGCGCCGCTTGCTGACCTGGGCGGACCAGCCGCGGACGTGCTCGAAGCGCTGCGCGGGCGCGGGGCGATGTTTCCGCAGGAATTACAGCGGGCGGCCGGTCTGGTTGCCGCGCATTTCGAGATTGGCGCGGCTGAGTTGATCGCGCTGGGCGCGGCCACGTGCGATTCGTTCGCGGCCGTGCGCCAGATGACGACGCCGCCGTCGCGGCGGCGCGGGCCGGTGCGGAGTGTTGGGAGGTGGAGTTTGTTTCGAGCGCCGCGCGAGGCTGCTGAGGCGGATGAATTCGTGGCGCGCCGGATGCTGGCGCGGACGGGCGTGGTGTTCCGCCAGACGATGGCACGCGAGCGCGTGCCGGTTCCGTGGGGCGGGTTGATTCGCGTGCTGCGGCGAATGGAGTTGCGCGGCGAGGTGCGCGGCGGGCGATTTGTCGCGGGGTTCAGCGGCGAACAGTATGCGCTGCCGGGCGCGGTGGAAATGCTGCGGCGACTGCGGCGTGCCGGAGCGCGTGCAGCCGTCGCGGTCGAATCGGCCGACCCGCTGAATTACAGCGGCATCTTGAATCGCGAGGAACGTGTATCGCCGATGACGCGGCGATATGTGCAGGTGGGATGAGTGGGGGAACGCTGCACGAAGAACGAATAATAGTCAGCGCGGCTCCGCCATACGATTTGCATTACCTGGTCATCGTTCGCGTCAGATTGGCGGTTCGGTCTGGTCCTGGTGTCGTTGGGCCGGCGTCGGCGGGCGATAGAACAACTGGAAGCGTCTTCGGCCGAGCAGATCGTCGGAGCTCCACAGCTCCATGGCGTACTGACCGGGCGTCGGCAATTGGATTCCTTGAAGCGTAAAAATCAAGTCAACCACGGCCAGCGGATTGGGGGCATCCACCCGGCCATTGCCGCTGAAGATCAAACCGTTGTCGGCATCGCGCACCAGCCGCAATTCAACAATCGATTGGCCGGACAGCTCAGTGAGCGACGCGAGCACTGTCACTTGCTGAATGACGGTTGGCATGGTGGGCGAAATGATCGTGTTGAACATGCCGATGGCGCTTTTCTTGTTCGTAAAGCGATCATCGATCAGTTGATCACACAGCAACAATGAAACGAGCGTGGGTGTCGATCGCGAAGGGCGTTCGGCCATTTTGCAAAGCTCCGGCGGGTGCAGCGCCCGCGAAGGAGGATCATACAGCGGCTGGGCGGGGAATGTTGAACGCAAAGCGATCGCCCGCGACAAGATTACACTCACCGGCCCGAAAAGTGGGATGATCCGGCTGCTTCGCGTGGTTGCGGGCTGGGGGCTAGAATTCGACCGGGTTTCGGCGCGGGAAGCGTCTGAATCACGAGATCGCGGCGTGGCCGTCGGTCCCGTGGTGCATCCCACTCTCGTTTTTGCGTGGGGAGCATCGGCGTCCCGCTGGTGCGAACCGGCAAGATGATGATGCGCCCCCAAAAAATGCAGGTACGTGTGAATCAAGCAGGCCGGCTGGCGTGGGTTCTCGCGGCGATGTGGATCGCGGGCCGCGCCTACGCGCAGACGACCGTTACGATCGAGCCGCCGCGCGGGGATGTGTACGCGAACGAGCCTTTCACGATCAATGTGATCGTTCAGAATTTCACAGATTGCGGCCAACCGGAGTTTCCGGAAATTCCGAATGCCACGATCGAGAAAGGTGCCGGCGGCGAATCAACGCAAACGACCATCGTCAACGGCCGAATGCGCACGACGCGCACACGCACATTCGAGTATCGCGTGACGATTTCGCAAGTGGGCGAGCTGGTGATCGCGCCGGTCAAAATCGAAGTCGACGGCAAGCGACTCGGAACGCGTGCTCTGCGGTTGGATATTCTGCCCAGCGATTCGCAAGAGCGCTTCTTTGTCGAAATTGCGGGCGACGTGGAGCGGGCTTACGTCGGCCAGAAAGTGCAACTGACGCTGGCGATCTGGATCGAACCGGCGACATTTAATGGCGAGTTGATTTCCGCAGGGGGAATGTACTCGTGCCTTCAACGCGGCGAGCTGGGCCCGTTTGCGGCGCCGACGGTCGAAAGCGCCGTGCAGAAATCGCGGGTCGGGCGGGACGGCGCGAAGCGCACGTATTACGTGTTCACAAGTACGAATGACTACGTGGCGGAACGCGCTGGTCCGCTGGCATTTCCCGAAATCCGCGTCGAGGCCAGCTATCCGACGAAAATCGTGCGGGATGTGTTTCGAGAGCTGCGCGTGTCGGCGGCGAGGACGTTGCGGGCCAGGGCGTCCGGGCCTGGTGTGAACGTGCTTCCGCTGCCGATAGACGGGCGGCCGGCGAATTTCAGCGGAGCTGTCGGGCGGTTCACAGTCACCGCGAGCGCGAGACCCACGCAGGTGCGTGTCGGCGATCCCATCGAGCTTACGGTCGAGGTGCGTGGCGACGGGCCGCTGGACACGCTGCCCGCGCCGCTGTTGGCGTCGGATGAGCACTTATCGAAGTCGTTTCGCGTGCCGCGCGAGACGCTGACGGGCGAGACGGTGGGGCGTGTGCGGCGTTTCAAGCAGACAATTCGGCCCATTAGCGCGGATGTGCGCGATATTCCGGCGATCGAGTATCCATACTTCGATCCATTCGACGGCAAATACGCGATCGCGCGCACTCAACCAATCGCGCTCACCGTAACCGGCGGCGAGAGCCTGGAGATCGCCGCGCCTGAAGTCGAAGCCCCAGGCGAGCCGCTCGAGGAAATCGGCTATCGCGGAAACGAAACCTCCATCGCGGCGCTGCTGCGTAGCGTGCCGCCGGTGAGCGTGTCGCACGTCGTGGCGGCTGTCGCGGGGCCGCCCGCGGCCATTTCGGCATTTTGGACAATCGGTGCGCTGGTGAAGGCGCGGCGCGTGGCGCGCGGCGCGCGGCGGGCCCGAGCGGCGACGGCCGCGCGCAAGCGAATCTTGGCGGCGGGCAAACTCGCGCCGCGCGATGCGGCGCACGAGATCATGGCGGCGCTGTCAGGTTATCTGGGCGATCGCACTGGGCAAGCGGCGGCCCGTTTTCAAGGGCGTTCGTCGGTGGAATTTCTGCGAGAGCGACGCGCCGACAGTCTCGCGGTCGATCAACTTTCGAGGCTAATCGAGCGATGCGAGGCGCTCAGTTTTGGCGGGGCGGCTGGTGCGGATTCAGCGCAGCTAGCGCACGACGCGGCTGAATTGCTCTCGCTGCTTGAGCGCGAGTCGGCCCTATGAGAGTGTCGGATGACATGAAATTCGTGCTATTGTGCGCTGCGCTGACGTTGATGGCGCTATCGGCGGCGGTGCTCGGCGCGGATCCTGCGGCAGATGAGATTCAGCAACGGATTCATGCGGGGCTGAATGCATTTGACGCGGCGGTCTCTGCGATGCGCGAAGACCCAGCGCGGGCGCGCGAGCATTGGCAGGACGCGCTGTCGGACTTTCTGGCCGTTCGCAACGCAGGCGTGCGCAGCGCCGCCCTGGAGTTCAACATCGGCAATACGTACGCGCGTTTGGGCGATATCGGCCGCGCCGTGCTGCACTATCGCCGCGCGGAGCGCATCAACCCTCGGGGCCGGTCGCTGCAAATCAATCTGGATCAGGCGCGCCAGCAGGTGACGCCGCGCTTGGCGTGGCCGAACGGCAGCGCCGGACTATTCGGGATGATGGCGTGGGCGGAACGCACGACGCTCTGGGAGCGGGTGTTCATCGCGGGCGGCTTGTCCCTGGCGGGATGGGCCGCGCTCGCAATTGGGTTGCGATTGCGGCGCTCGGGCGCGACTGCCGCCGGACTTGTGTGCGTTGTCATCAGCCTGATCGTCGCGGGATCAGCCGCGCTTGATTTGCGGGCTGCGGCGCTCGAGCCGCCGGCCGTGCTGGTCACGGGCGATCAGGTGCTGCGGGGTGGTCGTGGGGATGGCTACGAGCCGGTCATCAAGGAACGGCTCGGCGCCGGCGTGGAAGTCTACGTGATTGATACGCGCGGCGATTGGTGCGAAGTGCGCTTGAGCAACGACATTTGCGGCTGGCTTCCTGGCAGCGCGCTGGAGCGTGTTGAATGAGCGAGCCGCATTACCTGCCGACGCGCGAGGGCTACGATGTATGGTCGTTGTATTACGACGGCGACGACAATGCGCTCATTGCGCTGGAAGAGCCGCTGGTGCGCCAGTTGTTGAACGACGTGCGCGGCCTGCGCGTCGCGGACGTTGGCTGCGGCACGGGACGGCACGCAATTCCGCTGGCCGCACAAGGCGCACAGGTCGACGCATACGATTTCTCCGATGGGATGCTCGCAAAAGCGAAAGCCAAGCCCGGGGCGGAGCGAGTCAACTGGATTCATTATGACGTCACATCGCGGCTGCCGGCGACGGACGCCTGCTACGACCGTGTTCTGAGCGCGCTGGTGATCGATCATGTGCCGCGCCTTGGTGCGTATTTTTCGGAGTTGCGTCGCGTGTGCCGGCCGAATGGACTCATGGTTGTCACGGTTGTGCATCCGGCGATGCTGCTTCGCGGCGTGACGGCGCGGTTTACCGATCCGCGCACGCAACTTGAAGTGCGCCCGCAGGCCGAGCGTCACCTGATGAGCGATTACGTAATGGCAATACTGGGGGCAGGGTTGCGCATCGAGCAGATGAGCGAGCGCGCTGTGGACGCGGCGCTTGCGGCTCGTTCGGAGCGCGCGGCGAAGTACCTTGATTGGCCGGTGCTGTTGCTGTTTGTGCTTAGGCCATGAGCGGCGTCGCGGTTTTCGATTTGATCTTGTTCGGTTAGCCTTGTCGCATGGAATGGCTGACAATACTCGTCGATTTCATTTTGCACTTCGACCGCCATCTGGATCAATTGATCCAACAATACGGCGCGTGGACCTACGCGATGCTGTTCGGCATCATCTTTGCCGAGACAGGACTGGTTTTCGCGCCATTTCTGCCGGGCGATTCATTACTGTTCGCGGCCGGCGCGTTCGCCGCGCGCGGTTCGTTGAGTTTTCCGGTGCTGCTGGTGCTGCTGACGATCGCGGGTGTCCTGGGGGATAGTGTGAACTATGCTGTCGGCCGTTTGTTCGGAACGCAGATTATCGCGAAGTTCGAGGGGCGATTCATCAAACGTGAGCATCTGGACCGCACGCACGAGTTCTTTGAGCGCTACGGCGGCAAGACGATCATCATCGCGCGTTTCGTGCCGATTATCCGAACGCTCGCGCCGTTTGTCGCGGGAATCGGCGCGATGAACTACAGCAAGTTCGTGTTCTACAACGTCGTCGGCGGCATCATGTGGGTAGTCATTTGCGTCGGCGCGGGATATGTTTTCGGCGGCTTCGAGTTCGTCCAGAAGAATTTCGAACTGGTGGTGCTGGCCATCATTTTTGTTTCGATCCTTCCAGCGATCATCGAATTCTGGCGAGCGCGAGCCGCGCGGCCGCGCGTCACGGCTTCTGCGGATGCGCAACGGGGCGATTAGGGGCGACGGCTGAAATCGCCTCGTGCTCGCTGCATCCGTTATGATCCGTAACGTGCCCTCGTCCGGGCCGTTTGCGGAATATCGACAGGAAAAGCGTCATGGCCTCAGATCCCTTCGGCGGACCGTTGTTTCGCCCATCGCATCCCGGCGCGCCGCGCGTCGTCGTCACCGGGCAGGTGGGGGTCGACAAAAAGCCGTTTCTCGAACAGGTGGCGCAGCTCGCGCAATCGCGCGGGCACGCGACGCGCGTTTTTCACATCGGCGAGATGATGTATGCCGAAGCTCCCGATGTCGTGCGCGGGCGCATTCTGGATTTGCCGCTGGGCCGGTTGAACTCATTGCGGCGGGC